>OMYM01000143.1 GCA_900315225.1 uncultured Erysipelotrichaceae bacterium
TTAGCCGGAATTCTGCATTGTCTGCCTGCTGTTATATGCGGAAGCCTTGTAGAAATCTGTTCCAGATTTCTGAGGCTTCTGGTATAACCGCAAGGGTACTTGCATAAGCACTTCCCAGACTGTCTTCGGGTTGTCATCCTTCATGACATTTTATTCGATTTGATTCTCTTCAAAGGCACATTTTCTTGCTTGATGGCAAGACAATTTGTGTTACACTATGAGTGCTTGTTATGGGGGTGAGTGATATTTCAATCCTGTATTAGAAAGAGGCATTAACATGATGACAGGGGATCTTAAGAATAAGATTGACAGCCTATGGGAAATCTTTTGGACAGGGGGTCTGACAAATCCATTGGTGTCATAGAACAAATGACATGCCTTCTTTGAACTGGAGGAAAATGTTCCTACCTATGGTTATGAACTATCACAGGCAGTTAAGGATTGATTATCGCTCGATTGAGACTACGCTTAAGTTCATACAAGACGGTATTGCATATGACAGTTTGTCCGAAGAGGAAAAAGAATCTACGAGGATACATTTGAGAGGGAAGATGGCACCTTGCCGGATAGCATTGAATCCTCTGCTTTGAATGAATGGGTGTTTAACGAAGATACGATCCGAGAGGTTCTTCGCACTTTGATGACAAATGGATTGAAGATAGACTATGGCGATAAGATTGGCAAGACAATCCTCTTTGCAAGAAATCACAGGCATGCTGAGAAGATATTTGAAGTGTTTGGCAGAGAATATCCTCATCTTACTGGATATGCGAAGGTGATTGACAACCAGACAGGCTATGTGCAGAATGCCATTGATGAGTTTTCGGAAGCAAATAAACTTCCTCAGATTGCCATAACCGTAGACATGCTTTACACGGGAATTGATATTCCAGAAATATTGAATCTAGTATTCTTTAAAAAAGTCATGAGCAAGGCTAAGTTTTGGCAGATGATCGGAAGAGGGACAAGGTTGTGTCCTGGATTGTTGGATGGCAAGGATAAGGAAAAGTTCTACATCTTTGATTTCTGTGGGAACTTTGAGTTTTTCCGCATGAACAAAGGAAGCAGTGCCATGAATGTTGTTTCCCTTCAAAGTGCTATATTTCATTTGCGGTTTGAACTTGCCTATAAGTTGCAGGACCTGGAATTCCAGACAGATCGATTGATGGAATACCGTAAATCGCTTGTTGATCATATGGTACCCAAGGTAAAGGAACTCAACCGTGATAACTTTGCTGTAAGGCAGCACTTAAAGTATGTTGACTTGTATTCCACTGAGGACAATTATTGATACGCTTCTGGTTAAAGATGAACTGGCTCCTTTGATTGAGCCAGAAAAGGATGAACCATCGGCACTCCGCTTTGATGCTCTTCTTTTTGCTATTGAACTTGCTTATCTTGCGAAGAAGAATTATGGCAGGGGAAAGAAAGACCTACTGAAGAAGGTCGAGGCAATATCTACTGTTGCGACTATTCCAGAGGTCAAGGAACAAGGAGAACTGATTGATAAGATGCTACACACGGATTATGTGGAACGGGCAGATGTCAATGAATTTGAATACATTCGGGAAAAACTCCGTGGCTTGATGAAATATATTCCTCGCCGAGGTCTCATCTATGAAACCGACTTTAACGATGAGATACTGTCTGTGGAGTGGAAAGAATCAGAACTGGAAAACGATGATCTTAAAAACTACAAGTCTAAGGCGGAGTTCTATGTCCGCCAGCATCAGGACATGACGGTCATTGACAAGCTAAAAGGAAACATTCCTCTTGCAAGCGAGGATATCATGATCTTGGAGAATATCTTATGGAACGAGCTGGGTACAAAGCAGGAATATGAATGCTGCGAAGAAGGCATTTGCCGAATACCTCGATGAAACAAATCTGGACAATAGACAGATCTATTTTGTAAATCGGATTATTGAATACATTGTTCAAAACGGGATGCTGAAGGATCTATCAATCCTTCAAGATACTCCATTCACAGACTATGGCAGCATCACCACCATCTTCCCAGATGATTCTGTCTGGAGAGGAATTCATTCCGTCATAAAGCAAATCAATGCCAATGCATTCGCATGAATCAATTTGTTCCCTGAGGCTTTTATCATGGATCATGGAAGATCGCAGACAAACACCTGTAGCAACGATTCGTATCAATGCCTTGAATGAATGACTTTTGATTTGACAATCTCCTCCAATGGATTTATAATGAAGCCAAGTAAATTGACAGGAGGGAAAGGAGAAATGACAGAGAAGAATGACAAGCCTTTCGCTGACGACAAGAATGCTGATCAGGAAGAGAAAAGGCGCAACTACCACGCTGCCATTGAAGCGGCTTTTAAGTCAAAGTACGATGATGAGCATAGCTCAATTGTGACGCGTGGGGAAGTGAAGATTGGCGAAGAGCCACCGATACTGGACTTGCTGGTTCTAAAAAAGGACGAAGCACTTCAGCTGACGGACGAAATCGGAAGCTTCTTCAAGGAGAACAACGTGATAGAGGTCAAAGGGGTAGATGATGGAATAAGCATCAACGATGTGTTCAAGGCGCTGGGATACACGGATATGTACATGGCAATTGGCAGAAACATCGATGAGATCCCATGGGAGACAGTGACGGTGACAGTCATCCAGTTCCAGTATCCGAGGGCTGCGTTCAAGCGACTTCAGGAAATGGGCTGTGAGATCAAGGAACGCATTAAAGGGTGCGTTTGGGAAGCGTCAGGACCAGCAATCAATTTTCCCTTTCAGGTAGTGAAAGCAACAGAACTTGGCGAGGAATGGGCTGCAATCTGTGCGATTGCCCCTGGCGCGTCCGAGGACATGATCTTGAAGCTCCAAGAAGAGTTCTTCCTGGCGAATGACGCAAGGAAGAGGGAGCACCTTGCCATTGTGCTGAAGCTTTCCGCTTTGAACAATGGAGAAACGATGAAGAGAATGAAGGAGACGGGAAAAATGAGAGAGGAAGTAAGGGAAGCGGTAAGATACATCTTTTCGGAAGAAATCGAAGCTGAAAAAGCAAAGCTGGAAAAAGAGCTTAGCGCAGAGAGGCAGAAGACTGATCAAACAATTGCCGAGATGGAGCGCTTGAAGAAAGAGAATGAAGCTGAGGTAGAGCGTGTGAAAAACGACAA
>OMYM01000436.1 GCA_900315225.1 uncultured Erysipelotrichaceae bacterium
CAAAAAATAAGAAATGATGCATCAAAAGAAAAGTATTCTGTGGGCGAGTATATTTTTGACTTATTGTCTGGTGGAAAAGACGACCATGAAATTCTCGAAGAGTATTTGGAGGATGAATTGATTTACGGCAGATGATCCAGAGAATATTCATCTTGATACGGATGATAATTCGTGATATTATTGAAAAGCGCAAGACTGGCGAAGGAGGACATGATATGAACAAACAACAGCTTGCTTCAAGAATATGGGAATCAGCTAATAGAATGCGCTCGAAGATCGAGGCATATGAATACAAAGACTATATCTTGGGATTTATCTTCTACAAGTTCCTCTCGGAAAAACAGACAAGACTACTAAAGGGACTTGGCTACACTGATGAGGAACTCAAAGACTTTACGGAAGATGATGAAGATATCTCTGGTTACTGCAAAGACACTATCGGTTACTTCATTAGCTATGAGAACCTGTTTTCAACATGGCTAGAGAAGGGGAGTGACTTCAATGCAGCAGATGTTAAAGACGCATTGAATGCCTTTGAGAGGCTGATAAAGCCCTCTCACAGAAAGGTTTTTGGAAAGATATTCGACACCCTAAACACAGGATTATCGAAGCTTGGAGACAGCTCTAAGGCGCAGACAGAGGCTATTCGTGGTTTGATTTATCTCATCAAGGACATCCCTATGGATGGAAGACAGGACTATGATGTCCTTGGCTTCATCTATGAATACCTGATATCGAAGTTCGCTTCCAATGCTGGAAAGAAAGCAGGAGAGTTCTACACTCCACAAGAAGTGTCTATCCTCATGTCGGAGATTGTCGCAGATCATCTGAAGGACAGAGAAGAAATCTCTATCTATGACCCTACAAGTGGATCTGGATCATTGTTGATCAACATAGGTAAGTCTGTCTCCAAATACATTGCCAGCAAGGACGGTATCAAGTACTACGCTCAAGAACTGAAGGAAAACACCTACAACCTGACCCGCATGAACCTTGTCATGCGTGATATTCTCGTAGACAATATCACTACCAGATGTGGTGATACACTGGAAGACGACTGGCCATACTTCGAGGAAAACGACCCCAAAGGAACATACAACCCATTGTACGTTGATGCGGTAGTCTCCAATCCTCCCTATTCCCAGGCATGGAACCCAGTAGACAAAGAATCTGACGCAAGATTCTCTCACTTTGGTCTTGCGCCAAGAGGAAAAGCAGACTATGCATTCCTTCTTCATGAGCTATATCACCTAAAACCAGATGGAATCATGACTATCGTACTTCCCCATGGAGTTCTGTTCCGTGGAGGAGAAGAAGGACAGATCAGAAGAAACCTGATCGAATACAACCACATTGACACCGTAATCGGATTACCTGCCAACATCTTCTATGGCACAAGCATCCCAACGATCATCATGGTTCTGAAAAAGAGCAGAGAGACAACAGATATACAGATTATCGATGCTTCCAAGGGATATGAGAAATCAGGAAAGAACAATGTACTCAGAGCATGTGACATCAAGAGAATCGTTGATGCTGTGGTCAAGAGAGAGAACATTGACAAGTTCTCCCGTGTGGTAACAAGAGAAGAAATCAGAAACAACGATTATAATCTAAACATCCCAAGATATGTCGATTCTTCCGAAGAAGCAGAAAGCTGGGACATCTATGCTTCTATGCTTGGAGGCATCCCAGATACCGAGATTGATGGAATGAAACACTACTGGGATGCCTTCCCCAACCTAAGACAATCCCTCTTCCAAAGCCTCAATGAAGCATACTCTTCATTGAATACAAGTGAAGTCAAGAAAGCAGTAGAAGAACACCCATCCGTTGTCCAGTTCATGAACACATACACCAATGCATTCAACGGTCTAGAAGACTTCCTATCCAGTCAACTGATCGATTCCATCGAATCGATTGACATCACCAAGGAAGAAGGAATTCTCAGTGATGACATCTTCAGAAGACTCAAAGACATCCCCCTTGTGGACGAATACGAAGCATACCAAATACTACATAACGACTGGGTGCAGATCTCACAAGACCTCGAAACAATACAAACAGAAGGCATCCAATCCGTAAGACAAGTAGATCCCCTCATGGTA
>OMYM01000179.1 GCA_900315225.1 uncultured Erysipelotrichaceae bacterium
AATATCTGGAACAGATATTTACAATCGTTCCGCATATAACTGCAGGCAGACAATGCAAAATTCTACCTATTTGTGCGTCCAAGTATAGAAGCAAGGTCTTTCCCATAGATGTCATTCAAGATGTCCAGCGCGCCATTTTCCCGCAGGTATCTTTCGCATAGAAACGGGATGGCAACGCGCATGGAGCGCTTGCCATTGTCAGATTGCTTTGGACGGATATACCTATGGTATTCGCTTTGGAAATGCAAGATGTCCATTTTTCCTTCTTCGTTGCATGGCGCACCAATATAGACCATGCCTTTCTCGTTTTCAAAGCCAGGCATTTCCGCCTCGCGTTTTAGGATATAGTAGTTCCCGTTCTTGGACTTCTTGGCTTTGGCGGGGATGTCGACAAGTATCATGTTTTACACCTCTTTCGTAGTTTCGTTTAGTGTACCACGAGATAGGGAATGATGGTTGTCTTTATCTTCGAGGGCGGGCGTTCAAAGCGCGGCAAGGTGCGCGTGAGAAGGCAAGAATTTGTTGTGTTTTTGTGAAATGTTATAATATTTGAAAGCGTTTTCTCGAAAAAGGTTGCAAGTCCAACGATAAAGGTATATCATGCATTCTTGTACGCGGGATGTATTAAGAGAGAAAGAATCCGAAGCGTAGAGAGGAAGGGTTATGAGATTTATGAACATGTTTGCGAAAGGAATTCTGGCAAGTATGCTAGTTGCGTCTTTCGCCACTGTCGCCGTTCAGGCGGAGTCGGATGTCAAGGTTACTGGCACAACCGACAAAGACGAATACACTGGTGACGAGGAAATCACCGAAACGGTTACTGTTGACAATGGTTCGGATGTCACGCTTACCGATATCACGTTTACCGGTGATATTCCCGAGGGCTACAAGGCAGTCATCGAGGCTGGCAATGCAACGGAAGAAGGTTGGTCTGCTTCCGCTGAAGCCATTGAGGCTGGGGCAAACAAGAGTGTCACAGTCAAGTTTGTCAAGGAAAGCGCCGAGGTCAATCCTAGCGAGTCGCCAGAGCCAGAGGCAAGTCCTGAACCAGAGGCAAGCCCGAAGCCAGAAGAAACACCAAAGCCTGAGGCAACACCAAAGCCAAATAAGCAAGGTGTCGATACATCAGACCACAATAATCCTGGACTGTGGCTGTTTCTCTTTTTGGTGAGCATCGCGTTGACGGTTGCTCTGTTAAAGGACAGGAAGGGAAGAAAACTAGGTGCGTTCTTGTTGGCTGCTGCCTTGGCTTCCACTGCCTTGACAAAGACAGATGTCAAGGCGGAAGGTGAACAAGAAGGTCTTGATTTAACAGGATATAACCTTGTTTGGGAAGATAATTTCGATGGCGCGGAACTCAACAGGGATGATTGGAATGTTGAGCTTCATGTGCCAGGATGGGTCAATGCCGAGTTGCAGGCGTATATCGATTCGCCGGAAACCATCTATATCGAAGATGGTCATCTCGTCTTGAAGCCGGTCAAGAAGGGCGATGAGTACTTCTCTGGTCGTGTCAACACGATGGGCAAGCATGACTTTAAGTATGGCTATATGGAAGCACGCGCAAAGGTTCCCGCAGGAAAGGGATATTTGCCGGCGTTCTGGATGATGCCTACGGAAGAAAGCAGATATGGACAATGGCCTCGCTGTGGCGAAATCGATATCATGGAAGTCATGGGACAACAGACAAATCTTGCGTATGGAACAATCCACTATGGCAATCCACATGCCCAAAACCAAGGGACATTTACAACGGATGGAGATTTCTCCAAGGAATACCACACATATGGCATTGAATGGCTGCCAGGGAAGCTGACATGGTACATCGATGGCCAGAAGTATTACGAGACAAGCGATTGGTACACGACAACGGTAGGCAAGGGAACAGTCACATACCCTGCACCATTTGACCAGCCGTTCTATATCATCCTGAATCTTGCGATCGGCGGCAGCTGGGTAACGTATCCGGACGAGACAACGACATACGAGGATCAGGAATTCGACATTGACTATGTCAAGGTCTACCAGAAAGATGCATATGACGAGAATGTCACGCGTCCTGAAAAGGCTCCTGTCGAGTTGCGCAAGGCTGATGAACAGGGCAACTATCTGCTGAACGGCAGTTTCGATGGCAAGGAGCCATGGGAACTCGTCACAGGACAGGGTGGCGAAGCAACATCTTCCATTGAGAACAACGAAATTACGATTACGACGACAAACGCCGGTGAACAAGATTACTCTGTGCAACTCTTGCAAAGGGCTGTTCCGGTTGAAAAGGGCTACACATATGTAGCAAGCTTTGATGCCTATGCGGATGAAGAGCGCAGCGGTCTAGTTGCGGTCGAAGGTGGCGAGGATAGCAGCTGGACACGTTATCTCGTAGATACAAAGTTTACGGTTGGTCCCGAGAAGAAGCACTATGAATTCCCATTCACGATGGAAGAGGACAGCGATGCGACCAGCGTGTTCGAGTTCAACCTTGGCAACACAGATCCGATTGCACCGATTCATATCTCCAATGTCAAGCTTGAAAAGCAGAAGACAATCGTTGATCTTCTGATTCCGATTACTGTTGATGGCAAGGAAGTCCAGCTGCATAGCCAGGTTTCCTACATCAAGACACCTGTCGAGGTGGAACCGGCAAGGACAGTTCTCTCCGATGGCAACTACGTATGCAATGGCGAGTTCCAGGAAGGAAGCGACCGCAAGGATTACTGGGAGTCATCTGCCGAGACAAGCGTTACGCCGATTGAAGATGGCAGGCGCTTGAAGGTTACGGTTGGCGAGACACCGGTTACAGTTGAGCAGAAAGAGATCCCTCTGTCACCTAACGGCAAGTTCGATTTGAGCTTTGACATCGAAGGCGAAGCAGGCAAGGATGTCCGCGTTTCCGTTGCAGACTTCAACTTCACGGCTGAACTTGGTGGTGGAAAACAAACAATGTCCAGCATGAAATTTGCGACTGGCGAAACATTTGGCAATACCCTCAGTTTTGTCTTTACACAGCCTGGCGTATATTACCTTGACAATGTCCGTCTAATTGAAGACTCATTGATCAAGAACGGAAGCTTCGATGCAGGACTGGCAGGTTTCACGTCGTTTGCGGATGGCGCTGCGACAGCGACATATATCGTCGACTCACAGCTTGAAACAAACGCCTACGATATTACAATCGATGACACTGGCACACAGGATTGGCATATCCAGCTCATGCAGGATGATGTCAATCTTAAGGAGAACAGCTGCTATAAGCTGACGCTCAGGATGAAGTCAAGCCTTGACCGCAAGATCAGTGTCGCCATCCAGAGAAATGGCGCTCTCTTCGATCCAGAGGACTGGACGCCATATGTCCAGAACATCGTTGATGTCGTCAAGGATTGGACAGACTACACATTCTACTTCAAGCAGAATCCAGGCACAGAGCCTAAGTCGGATCCGCATGCCCGCCTTAGCATCTCCATGGGCGCTATCGGTGGCGATAGAATCACGCAACAGCACCGTATCTTCATCGATGATATCGTTCTTGAGGAAATCGATGAGAGCCAGATGCCGCAAGAAGAGATTCCTTCGGTCGAGCCAGGACTCAATATGATTGACAATGGCGACTTTGAAAATGGCGAAGAGAAGTGGGAAGGCTTTGGCAATGCGATCGAGCCAGCTGTTGGAACATTGTCGGTCATGGATGGAAAGGCAGTCATTAAGCTGGACAATTATGGAACAAAAGATTGGCATGCCCAGCTCAAGCATTTTGGCATCGTCCTTGAAAAAGGCGCTTCCTACAAGGTGACATTCAAGGGTAGTTCAACAGCAGCCCGTGACATCAAGGTCAACGTCATGAGCAATGATGGCAAATTCACATGGTATGGTGGATCTACCATTGACCTTACGGAAGAGGAAAAGCCATTTGAAATCACCTTCGTAATGGAAAAAGACACGGATGCGAATGCTGGACTGTACATCTCCATGGGAAAGACAGACAATCCGGCAAATTCAGTCATTACGCTTGATGACTTCTCGCTCGTCAAGCTGCCAGTCGAATAGCATTTGACAATCATGAAAGATTCATGCGGTCGCATGAATCTTTTTTGATCGTGCATAGCCATTTCATTTGCATTGAACCAAAGAATCATAAATGCTATAATACACTGGAATTTAAGGATTTTAATGCGTCTGGATCATGCCAGACAGGGGGTTGGAAATGGGAGACATATCGCAAAGAATCGATGATATCATTGCGGCCAGGAGACAAAGGCTGGCGGTTGTTGTCAAGGCGTTGGAAAATATAAAGAAAAGCGAAGAGATTGTTAATGGGTTTAAGACGGCACGCAACAATCTCGATCCGGAAAAAGCGGGAATGAAGGAAGATGCTATTGATAGGATCTATGGCATTTCTTTCCTGGAGTACAACAAGATCCTTGCGGACACAAAGGAAGAATTGGAAAGACTGCGGATTCGCTTTGCGCGGGAAATGATCAACATTAGTTTCGTTGGTAGGGCAGGCCAGGGAAAGAGCCTTGTCCTGCAGAAGATCAGCGGGCTTGGAGGCACGGTGATCCCTTCGGCGGCGGGAACCGACTGCACGGGTGCCAAAAGCATCATCACAAACGATGAAACGGCCCAGAAGCCATATGCGAACATCACTTTCTTTACCGAAGCAGAAATGACGGAGATCATCAATGTGTATCTTGAAAAGATATTCGGCGATTCTTCCCAGAATATTCACTCGCTCAACGAGGCATGGCACTTGCGTAGGCTTTTGCAAGAGGGCCGCATTGACCTCAAGAACAATACGATAGGCGGTGAATTGTTGAAGTACATCGAGAACCTGGATGCGTTTAGACCATTGCTTGGGCAAAGCACGCGTCGCGTTGAAGAAGAGGACATCGAGGAATATGTCGCGATGTTCAAGAGCAGCGACCATAGTGTCAAATACTACAAGTTTCTGGGTGTGAAACGCGCCGATATCCATTGCGCGTTTCCCAAGAGAGATGCCGGCAAGATCATTCTCGTGGATACCATTGGCATGGGTTCGCAATCCCTTGGGGTTCGCGAGAGCTTGATGGAAACAGTCAAAAACGACAGCGACGCTGTCATATACATGAAAAGACCGGAAGCCCAGCGCGACCATTGGGGAACAGAGGACACGGACATAACCAATGGCATCGTCGATGCCATTGGTGAAAATTGCGCCAAGATGACGTTGTTTTGCGTCCTTAACGCGGTAAGCAGTGGAGCAGCAAGCAATCAAATGACCCTTGAGGCGGTCAAGAACCAGATCATGCTTGATTACAAGGGATCGTATTTTGCGGATGTGCTGAAAGTCGATTGCGCTAGCGAAGAACAGGTCGAGGACAACCTGTTGACACCTGTATTGGAGGCGATATCGCACAACATCTCAAAGATCGATGAAATATACCTGAAAGATGCGGCAGTGATGCTAGAGGCATTGTATCGGGCATACCACGCGATCTGTGGGCAGGTGGAAATGGCGAGGGTCAGCGACACGTTTGCCAGACATTGTCGATATTTGATTAGTGGGACAATCAAAGCAGGTCTACAGGGCAAAATCAGGGACTTGTACATGTACCAATACAATCATGTGGAAGAAGCAAGTGAATCGATGATGAGCAAGGTCGAGGAAATCCTAAAGGATCTTCCTTCCACCCTTCTTTCCAAGAAGGAGATCATCGATTACCTGCGCAACAACAAGCAACAACACGAAGCATATATGCATGCCATGAATGTCATGCGCGTAAGAATCATCAATGCATTCCTGACCCTTGATGTCGTATTGTCGAAAGAAACAGACGAAGCAAAGGTCAAGGTCATCGAAATCATGACGGATCCTCTCCAGGGTGCACTAGGCAATGCCTTCCCATACGCCCATGACACTGGTCCATCAGAATGGATCAATGATTTCATCGCCAAGAACCATGGGCAGGAAGGCTTTGCTGTGCTAGAGCCTGCCTTTAAGGCACTGGAGAGATACAGCCTGAAGGTTGAAGGCTTCCTTTTGCATGAGATCAGATTATCATTGGCGCAAATTGATCCTAGTCTGCAGGGAAAGCTAAATGAGCTTCCCGCAATGAGTGCCAATGCATACGATGAAATCGCCGATTGCATCGTTGATTACCTGAAAGACGCATTGTTCGACTTGCGACAGACGATTAGGAAGAAGATGGCAAGATACTATAAGATCGTGAGCCAGGCAAATTTCGCGGCGATATGGGATTTCTATGATCGGATCTCATATTCAGCAAGCGGTGATGAAGATGCCGTATACGAGGCATGGGAAGCGCTATATGAAAGATGGTGCGAAGACATTTGGCCTTTCGAAGCCATAAAATACAACGACACCCGCAATGGAGCCTTGCAATGGAACAATGCGGTTGAACAGCTCAAGGCATTTGATGAAGAAAGAAACTTTGGCATGAGGTAAAAGAAATGTTAGCAGGAAAGAGATTCAGCATTAACGTCATGATGTTTGGTGGCAGAAGAAGTGGCAAGACAAGCATCCTCGCCGCCATGAAAGAATGCGTCGACAATGTTTTCAACGATGAGAGAAAACTTGGCCTGGCAATTTCTTCGGTCGACTTTGACACAATGAAGACATTGGAAGACAAGGAACAGGAATTGCGTGAGTACTACGATGCGAAAAAGAGAAACAAGCCTTTCACACCCGACGACAATCCGACAATGGTTCAACAAGAATACCGCTTTGCCATACAGCTTGTCGACAAGCCCAATGCCAAGCTACAGATGAATTTCACCGATTATCCCGGTGAATGGCTGGATGACAGGGAGAAATTCGAGGAATTGAAAGAAATCATGGAAAAGGCGGACATCATCATGATCGCCATCGACACTCCCTATCTTATGGAGGATGCTCCCACGGAAGATTCCGTGGGACTCTACAATGAGCCAAAGAACTACTCCCGCCGCATAGCGGACATGGTGAAAGACCATTTCCTGGTAGAAAATGAGCGCAAAAAGATGATTTTGTTTGTTCCTCTCAAATGCGAGAAATACTACAAGCATATTGAAAGCCAAGAAGAGATCGAGCGCTTGAATACATATGTAAAAAGTGCCTACGGTAAATTGCTGGATTTTGTTTGCCAAGGAGAAAACAGTAGCAAGTATGAATGTGCGATCACCCCGATCTTCACCCTTGGCAACGTCAGCTTCAAGCGTTTCGAAGCAGACGATGAAGGGGAATACATCATGCATGCCGGCAAGCGTTATCCAAGTGTTCCCCTGTATCGCTTTGACGCAAATGCGGAAAAGCCAGAGCCAAAGTATTGCGAGCAACCTTTGTTGTATACCTTGGTCTTCCTGCTGAAGTGGTCTGAGCAATCCAGGACCAGAAAGATTGGCATGCTTGGATCAATCCTGTACAACATCGACAATCTTGCCAGCCGTTTCTTGAAATTCCCGAATGCCGAGGATTTTGCGGAACGTTCCGAATATCTCAGAAGCAAGCTTCAGAAAGAAGGCGATGGCTTCGAGATCATCAACGATCCCCTGAAATTCAGAGGCGTGTAAGAGGCAACAGGAACGTGAAAGCATATAGCTATTGTTCCTATGAAGGCTCTAACTGTGGCTTTGTCCTTGGTGTTTTAAACACCAAGGACAAAGATCCTATGTTGAGCAAGGACAATATTCCTTCCTTCATAGCCAACGCGTTTTATTGTGGGATTGTCGATCTTGTGTTTGGGGCAATCCCAGGACAGGATCATTGGCTTGTCATGGTGAAAAACCTTAATGCCAGGGAACAAAAGCCAGACATCTACCTAAACCTTGCGTTTGAAACCGATGCAAGGGAAGAATACATGGCGTTGCTTGGGATGATTCTTTATGGATACAGGAATATACCGGGACTTGCCCAACGGTTGTCCGCCATGGTTGTCCCAAGGGGAGACGACACCACCTTTGGCTTGTCTTTGGATGCTTTGAAATTGACAGAATTTATCGATCAATGCAAAAGCGAGAAACGCCGCGTTCCAACGGAATGCCAGGCGGACAACCGTTTGTTTTTGTACAGGAAAACCCTTCCCGACACCGCAAACAAAAACAGGTCAAGACAATTGATGCAAGAGCTTCGTCCAGGCCTTGGCTATGTGGTCATCCATGACAGCCAACGCCATCGCCATGTCATGGGACATGGCTATGACATGGCGCTATCCATCAAAGACAGGATCTTTGATTCCGTGCAAAAGATTTATGGCGATATCGTCGACTAGAAAGCAAATGATTATGAAAACATGCGTGCCAACCATTATCGATAGAATAAACCTCAAAGGCTTTGCCTTGCAGGACTTGAAGACATGGATCTGCAAGCGAGGGGTGGAAAAAGCCGTACTTGACAGCTGTGCAAAGCGTTTGAATGAGTTAATGGACAATGAATATGCGATTCATTTCACCAATGGACTGGATCGAAGCGAGCATGGATATTATATCCCAAAGCATGGACTGGCGTTTGGCGAAGCAAACGAATACCAGGAGCTTGAGCGCAGTTGGCTGGACAAGCCGGAAGGACACTGCTTTAGCGAAGAAGAAGCGACCGATATCTTTGTGGATCACCAAGACTTGTTCATCCACATCCCTGGGTTCCAGATTGGCAAGGGAGCCAAAGGCATCCGACCAGTGAAGCCAGAACCGTTCTTCATCAAGTGCATTGATGGAAAGCTGGACCTGAATGCCAGAAAATTTCTTCGCGACCAGAAAGACGCCAAGGTCATTCCTTGTTGTGCCTTGAAAAAAGAAGAATTCCGCCAAGGCTTCCTCAGTGGCAAGTTTAGGTTCGATGGCCTAGGCAATGACTTTGAGCTTTTGAACAAATGCCTGGATGTCATCCAGAGGTACAATGGCTATGTTTCTGTTCGAGAATACGACCCTGCGCGCATTGTCAAGATGCTGGAGAAATGCGCGCAATGCATGGAAGAACTAAAGAACCTGAATCCTGGCAGTTTTGGCGACCAAGAGCTTGAAAAGTATTATGCGAGTTCCCTCCAGGCATATCCTGCGCTGGACATGCCCATGACGATGATTGTCCTTAATGCCGCCTTGATGGGTGATTTCCATCGTTGTCAATTGCCGGTCAAGCCACTTTCATGTTTGGAGGAAAGTGGCGAAGGCCATTGGGAACTGCAGGTGGTTTCCCAGGATGGGATAAATGTCAAGCTAGCCCGCAAAATCGCCGCAAGAGACCCCCATATCGATCTTCAGGAAGATGGCATCGTAGGCATTGATTTTGGCACAAAGAACACCGTTGTGTCATTACGTGGCAATGACAATCAAGCAAGGTTGATTCGTGTTGGCACCTCGACCTTTGATGTCGAGCAAACCAAGGCAGACTACGAGAACCCAACGATTCTAGAATTCATCGATGTGAACACCTTTATGGAAGCCTACGCCAGTGATGAAGCCAAAGGCAGGCCTTTCACCCGTTGCAAGGATCTCAAGTCATCCCATGGCGCAAAAGCAGACCTAGCCAAGGCGGGAAGCGAAGAATTGACCGCATTCTTGACCGATATCAAGCAATGGTGTGGCGATGCTAGTGGAAACCGTATCCCAATCATCCGCGACAAATCCGGCAGATTCTCTCAAATCCTGCCTATCTTCAAAACCTCCGATATGGAAAGTGGCTTTGATCCTCTTGAGATATATGCGTATTACCTTGGTCTTTCCATTAACAACATCTACAACGGGGTATTCTTGAAATATGTCATGGCGGTTTCCACAACGTACGAAAAAGAAATCCGCGACAAAATGACCAAAAGCTTCGTTAAAGGCATACGCCGCTCACTTCCCGAGGAAATTGCCGGCGATGAAAAGCTCATGGAACAATTTGAGGTCAAGGTGAAATGGAGCGAACCAGCGGCGTATGCTGTTTGTGCCTTGAAGGAATACCAGTTAAAGCCTGCCCCGGGAGAAAAGATATTCTACTCTGTTTTTGATTTTGGCGGTGGAACCACCGACATGGTTTTTGGCATTTGGCGTACTGCCGATGCCGGCGTACGGGCGGAAAAGCGATACACCTGGGTCATCGAGCAATTCAAAGAAGAAGGCGACAAGTACCTAGGAGGAGAAAATCTTCTCGAACTATTGGCGTATGAAATCTTTGCGAACAATGCGTCCATCATTGGCAATGGGCAAGACTTTTCCTTTGTGCGTCCAGTCGATGGCAAGGAAACCATTGGCTTGGAAAGACTCGTTAACAAGTCAATGCCCGCCAAGCGCAACATGATGAACCTGATTGAAAAAATCAGGCCATTGTGGGAAGGCATCGAAAGCTATGGAGAAGACAAAGACGGAGAATATGACAAGATCCTCAAAGACTATCATCTCAAGGAAGGCATGCACATAAAGTTCCTGGAAACAGGATACATCGATATAGACATAGAATTCAACAACGGGGAAGTCGATGATGCCAAGCTATACATCGATAGCGATGAAAAAAACATACATGTGGATCTGGTGAGTATTCTGGAAGACAGGATCGAAAGAGGGGTCGAGACATACATCAACGCCCTGAAATCAGCGCTATTGGACCCAAGGGCTACAGGATTCAAAAAAGCATACCTTCTTTTGGCAGGCAACGCCAGCAAGTCACCGATCTTGATGAAACTGCTTCGCAAGCACATTGGCAAATGCAAGCTTCCCGATGGAACACTGATTGATATAAAGATTCTTTCTCCCCTGGGCACGCCACAATCCTATGAAGAGGGTGCCAAACGCTATGAAGGTCGCTTCGACAAGCCCACGGGAAAAACCGGGGTGGCATATGGCTTGCTTGACACAACGGTACTCGTCAAGGAAGAGACAAGCGTGGACGATGAAGCAAAGTTCAAGTACTACCTTGGCAACAACTATGACGATGCATTCGTTGTCAAGATCCCCCGTGAGGTTCCCTACAACACATGGCATTCCATGGGCATACCGGCAGACGACGATATGGAGCTATACTACACGCCCCTTGCGGATGCACTCGGTGGCAAGATGGACATACGCCGGACAAAGCGCAAAATCTGCCGCATTAAAAACGAAGACCGCAGCATAGACAAAGACTTCTTTGTCTGCACCCGCGCCCCCGATACGATTGAATATGGCATTGGATACATAAGCAATGATGGAACAGTCGATGAAAGCGCCATCATTCCAATCGACACCGTCCAGCTTCTCCCATAGCCCGTTGTTTTTTATCCTGAAAGTGATAAGATAGGAAGTAAACAAGGAGGCTAAAGAAATGAACGCATTGGAAATTGTCAAGACACGCAAAAGCGTAAGGACATTTGATGGCACTGGTCTAACGGACGAAGACTTGGAAAGAATAAAAAAAGAGATGTTGAACACATCCAATCCCTTTGGAGTAGATGTTAGCTTTGTACTTCTGGATGGCGAAAAAGAAAAACTCTCTTCCCCTGTACTGGCGGGGGAAAGATACTTCGTGGCAGGAAAGGTGAAGAAAGTAGAGAATGCAGAGGTTGCCTATGGGTATGCCTTTGAACAGTTTGTCTTGTCTGCCTGGAACATGGGGATTGGCACCGTCTGGATCGGTGGAACGATGAAGCGTGAAGCATTCGAAAAAGCCGCCATGCTTGGCGCTGATGAAATGATGCCATGCATGACCCCAATTGGCTACCCAGCGAAAAAGAGATCCGTCAAGGAAACCATGATGCGCAAGGGCGTTGGTGCTGACAAGCGCATGCCAGACAGCGAATTATTCTTCATGGAAGAAAGAAACACAAAGATCAACCTCTCCCTGGAACTTGTCAGATGGGCACCTTCCGCCGTTAACAAACAACCATGGCGCATCGTCCAAAAGGGAAACAAGTACCACTTTTACGAAAAACAAGACAAAGGCTATGTCTCCGACAAGACAGGCGATCTTCAGAAGATCGATATTGGCATTGCGATGAGACACTTTACCTTGGCATTTGACAATTTCGCCATTGAGATCGAAGACCCACGCCTGGACTATGAATGGAATTACGTAGCAAGCGTTGTCGTGAATGAATGAAATCACCAACTGCCTGGCAATTGAATCATAACGCGCTTGTGCCATGAATGGCACAGGCGTTTTTTCTGTTCATGTTAACGGTTCTATGATTCGAAGATATCAGAGTGCTGTGAGAAAAAGGCTTGTCTTATTAGGAGCGGAATCAGAAGGGGTTCAACTATAGGACACACAAATAAGTGGAATTTGTGCATCCACTGCTTCCAGTATGTTTCAGTTTTTCCAAACATTGTTTATTCCAGTGGATTTTGTTGTGAGTTGTTCCAGTAATCCAACACCATCCTGAGAAAAGCCATATTTTCAACATTGACTAATCGAACGACTTGCCACGCACAAGTAAGGCGGATGCTGTGTTTGTAATTGATTCGATGCGGAGCATCACGGTCTGCCTGTTTGTTGTATCCGAGGAGTAGAAAATCCCCAAGAGCTTGCGTTAGAGTAATTGACAAAAAGACTACAATCATGAATTTGCCAATCGCCATGATGGATATGAAGAAATTCTATATACCTGCTAGATCTATACTACAGGCAGGCATTGGTAAATTCCACACAATTGCGCCGCCAAGCATAGAAAGGACAGAAAATCCGCCAGTGATAACACTGGCGGATGATTTGATTAAACTGTCAGTTTGGACGATTGCTGATGGACAAGTCCTCTATACTTGCCACGCTGGCTCGTAGGAATCTCAAGCAC
>OMYM01000183.1 GCA_900315225.1 uncultured Erysipelotrichaceae bacterium
AAGAAAGTACAGCTCTTTCTCGAAAATGGTGTCCAACGTGTAGTTCATCATCTTCATGACATGAACCGCAAATTGCACGTCCCCTCCGGGAGTGTGCATCAGGATGTTCATTTCATCCGGAGTCTTGCTGGTGCTTCTGAGAAACAGAATCGCCGCATTTGGAATTGTAACCTCCAAGGTGTTCTTGACAATTGCCCCTTCGTCCAATGCAATTTGGGTAGCATACTCAAAGATTCGAACCAGCATGCTGTTGTCGGGGCGGGACTGGCATTCAAGCAAGTACCGCTCCTCCTTTTCCGCAATGATTGAAAAGCTGCTGTCGGTTATCCGCTTGTCTTCACTACCGTCCTGCTGATTCAGGAAATGTTCATTCGCATGGAAAACGATCTCTTCATTTCCGTTGTAGTGTTTTCCAAATACCTCATTGATTACTGGAATCAATAGCCTTGTACAGTCATTAACCATCGTTCGAAACGCATCATCATACGGGGTATTTACACCCTCCAACGCCTTGGTTTCCTTTTCTGTCATACGCGATCCCTCCTTGTGACATTTTGTCCTTGGCAAGCATGGCTTCGCCTATTAGTATCTTAAATCATTCGACTCGCATTTGTCAATACAAACATCATATACTAGAGATTTCGGGAAGAATCATAATTGTCATTGGTGACTACGCTCCCCTGGCGATTGCTTAAACTATACTTGGACGCACAAATAGGTAGAATTCCGAATCGTCTGCCTGCAGTTATATGCGGAACGATTGTAAATATCTGTTCCAGATATTTGATCGTTCCAGTATATGCCAAAATTGTAGATCGTACTGGTTCAATTGACGACCGTAGTGTTGGTGACAGTTCTAACGTTATACGCCCAGCTTGCAGAGTGAATCCTAAAATGCCCGCTCCGAAATAAAGCATTCCTCTATAGCATATTTTAATTTCCAAATTAATGAATGCAATCATGTATATTCACAGCAGAAAATAAATTTTTACTGAGTCAAACCTATTGACATAAGAACACAATTTGACTACTATAGTACCCGGAGGATAAACATGGCAGTAGATCAGAATGAATCAAAAGCGGTCGCAAGGGCTGATGAACTATATACTTGTATCAATGAGATTATTGAGAAATCCCTGAAAGAGTTCCCGTATGTTAAAGAACTTAACAATTGCATGCTTGGTGCCGTCACATATATCAAACGAGCACATGACAAGCCTTTAAAGTATGGGGATATGGCTACTTTAGAAAGACGTAATGATTACCAGAGGAAGGCAATGACTCAACTTGACAATGTAATGTATCTTTTAGATATCGCAAAGGAACATGATCTCGTTCCCGAGAAGCAGTATAAGCAGGCTAAGTTTATTGCTTACGATTGCAAGAATAGGGTTTTCACATGGATGAGAACCGACAGCATGAATTTTTAGCCATCGTATAAATCATCTAAACAAAAATAAGAGGCATAGCCTCTTATTTTTGTTCTATCTTAGCGAATGTCTCCGCAAAGTATACTACCACAGATGTCAAGATACACATGATAATCATGTACCTGAGTCCTATGGAGGAAATAATCGCTGCTGCGATATTTCCTCCCAATGCCTGTCCAATCTGGATGCCAGAGCCGTTTAGACTGATCATGAAGCTTGATTTGCGTTGGGTGGCCACATTGATTGCAGTATTGATCAATAGTCCATTCATCCATCCGTTCATTACCAGCCAAAGCGTCAATGCGGCATTGACCCATCCCATGTTCCCCGTGAATAGAATGGCACACGCAACACCTGCTTGTAACAATGACCCAAGGCTCAATGCCTTGCGGTAGCCAAGCTTATCGCATATCTTTCCCCCGAGAAGATTGCCGATAAATGCACTGATACCAACGAGTACCAGGAATATGCTCATGTATCTTTCTATCGCTGGAACACGGTCGAGGACATATGGCGTGAGGTACATGTAGAAGCCGCCATAGCCAATGAATGTAACCAATGAAGTAAATAGAGACAACAAGACTTCTTTGTTCTTGAAGAAGCGGAATTCACTGATAATACCTGATTGTGGCATGCGATTGGGATTTTTTGGCAATTTGATTGCGAAGTAGATCAACGCAATGATCATCATAGCGGAAAGGATCCAGAAGATCCCACGCCAATCAAGAATACCTGATAATGCACGCGTCAGAGGAACGCCAATAACGAGCGCTAGGGAGCTTCCCATGATCAAGCGAGACAATGTACTCCCTAGGCTCTTTTCATCCGAGAGAGCCGCGACAGAGGCTGTCGCAAGAACACCATAGCAGTTCCCCGTGAATCCCATGATGAATCTTGTGATCAATAGAAGTGGGAAATTCCCCGCCAAGAGCATTGCGACAGTCGCAAGAATATTCAATCCAAGCATTACCTTTAACAATGACGTTCTATCGAATCTATTGAAGAAGATCAGAAACACAGGAACACCTATGCCTGCACCATATGCATAGACAGAGTTCAACAATCCCGTCTCTGCCACAGATATGGACAATTGTTCCGCAACCTGATCCATGATGCCACCAAAAACAGTCGCCGACATACTTAAGACAAAGTTCATGACAATGAACATAAACATTGTCAATCCCGTTAGTTTCTTCTCTTCTATGCTTTTCATACTCTTCTTCCTCTCTTTGTACACAGAGAGTATACAGGATGTAGAAACACTATGCAAATACTTAATATCTATGCCTTCCTATGCCATACATGCATAGGAAGGCATAGTGAATTGCGTTCCAAAAGATACATACACGATTCCAATCTCGAAAAAAGCAAAAAAGTGCTTAACAGCAACGCGCATGCAATGGAAAAGACGCAATTACTGTTACTTGAAACCGCGCTATCTATCATAGATAGCGCTTTTCTTGGGATAAGAACCCAGAGCAAGGAAAATTGCATACATCATCTTGTTATGAATATGAATACATGGTAAGAATGCATTAAGTTTGAATGAGTTATGCCACACCGCCAAATTATCTTCCTGATCAACATTTTGTTAATGAGTGATAGGGAACTCCTCGGATAAAATGACACGATAAATGCATGCAAGCCATGCTTTGCGCATCATCTATGCCCTGCCTCAGATGAACAAACATTCAAAAGCATATCTAGTATAACATATGCATCATATACAATGCATTCATATTGAATATTCATATAGGTAAAAGATGAAATTCTTGTTGACGTGGAGAATGCGCAATGATAATATGAAGACGCAGAAGCGGTTTAGATATCACTTGTCCTGTCGGTCTTGAGTGGGTTACATGCTTCTTTTTTTATCGTACACGGAATAGTGAACCTTGTGTTGTAGTGTATCATCCGTGTGCGGCATTGTTCACATGCTTTGGCTTCATGTTCATGCTGTTGGTTCCTTCGTTTGCCCACCCCTATCTACTGTAACTAGCATCATTCCTCTCCAACCTTTTATGTAAATTATTCAAGCAATAAAAATCAAGGTCTGCCGGTTATGCCATAAATTAACCATTTATACCTAAAGCCTTGCATTTTAAGGCTCTTTTTGATATTGTTCACACGGTAGCGATTCCTATGAATACATACCAACTATGTCATGCTATTGAGCTTTTGACATCAGTTCGAATTCTTGGGTAAGCTACCAACGCCCTGTATAACTTCAAAGAAAGGAGTTCATATGTTAAAACTCGATCAATTGAATGTGTCATTTGATCAAAAGACAGTATTTGCCAATGCATCCTATATCGCTTATCGGGGAGAACTCAATATCCTGAAAGGGAAAAGCGGCAGCGGGAAATCCACTTTGGTGCAGGCAATCATGTTCCATTACCCATGTCAATATGAATACGATGGCATGGATGTGGGGAACCTTACA
>OMYM01000561.1 GCA_900315225.1 uncultured Erysipelotrichaceae bacterium
ACAATCGGTTGCGGAAGGCATGTTGCGCTTGGAAGAGGACAGAAGGAACGACAACAACATGGAGATTGTCAAGTCACCCATGGAAAAGGATGTTCCTATGTACTATCTCGGACTTGTCTATGAAGAAGGTACCAAGCAGTTCGAAAGCGCTGCTGCGATGATTCAAAAGAAAGTAATCACCAAAGGCGCTGGAAATGCCAATAGGGCGAAACTGATCGACAAGCTGAAGGAAATGGCATATGACAAGCTGTTTGAACGCTATTCCGTTGATGATTTCAACGAACATTACAATCTGTTTGGCGAATTGAGTTCGGAAGATGAAGCAGACCGCGACATCAGCAATTGGGATACCGCATTGTGCCGCAACTTTGCTGACCCTGACATCTTTGAAAGGGTCATGGGTGTTGTCAAAGATAAATACAAGAACATGATTCTTGCCAGCAGAGGGTTTGAGAAGTACATCATTACATCCGCCATCATCAACGAGTTGACCGATGACACAATGAAGGAAACACTCAATAGATCCTCGGGAAGGCATGCATAAGGCAAGGCCATTCGGAAACGGATGGCCTTCTTTCAAGAAAAGAGGCAATATTATGAAAGTATTCGCATGCATTCTCTGCTTGGCTTTCGTTGTAGCCGCAAGTCTTCTCAACCTCGCTAAATTTGTGGAATGGCTGCTTCTTGTGTTGATCTTGTATATGGTAATCCGCCTTCGTTTGTTGGATAGCTTTGGCACAAAGCACAGGAAGAAAAGACCAGCCAAGCTAGTCAATCGTATTTTCCTTCTCCCTTCGCCCAAGGCTGTGCCACAGATTGAGCATCATGCCAAGACAGTTGATGAGATTTTAGCAGAAGATCCTGTACCCCAAGAAGACGAATCCCAAACGGTCGAAATACCCCTTGTACAAGATCAATTGCCAGTACAGGTTCCCCAAAGGCATGAAGATAATGAAGCCAAGCCATTGCCAAGAAAAGAAACCGCTGCGTTCGTGTGTCATGTCGCGGTAGGCAAGGGCATTGTTTATAACAAAAGCGAGGTCGTTTTTGAGGAAACCAATAGCGCGTATCCCACGTTTGCCTTGTATAATGATGGTACATTGCGCCTAGCGGACAATATGTTTCATTCTTCCCATTCCGAGACATATTTCGACAAGCGTTATGTTTCCTATGTTTATGATTTTATTGGCAGGCCGCAAGGTGACAGCTTCCGCCTGTCGCAAGAACTGGAACATCCCAGGGTGTTCAAGGATGGCAACGACATTATCCTTAGGAACAAAGGAAAAGTGACGATTGAATGAAAAGCCAACGGCATCCGTTGGCGTTTTTAATTTCTTTGGATCACATGCATGTTAATGTGTTCGACAAACTTGCCGATAGCATCCATGTCTGGGGCATCAGGAAGCGTGGTATTCTTCTCTGCTTCCTTGAAGCGTTGTTCAAAGTCCGCCACAATCGCAAAGAATTCATTCGTGAACACACCATCTTTCATGTAGTACCCTTTACGAATTTTACGCAAGAGGACGAGTTCTTCCGCATTGCGATGGGTGTGGATCTCCTGTTTCTGCAGGATATCGATCCCCATCATGAACAAGCGCACCAAATGCATAGCGTGTTTGTTCAAGTGGCTTTCATCTTTCTTTCGGTTTCGTCGGGTCAGCTTGTCATAGTCGCGAACAACGGAGGAAAGTGTGTTTGTCAATTCATTGAACTGGCGAAGGCGGTAGTGATGGAACGTTGCATCGAGGAATATTTCCGTGTCTAGATCTTCTTGATCAGAAGAATCGATGTACAGGCGCATTGACTCGGCATCGTTTTGGCTATGGAAGTTGTTGAAGTTCACAAGTGCATTGGAAACAGATTGCATGATATGTTTTTCTCGCAACGACTGGGGAAGTGTGTCATGCGCAATGGCATTCTGCAGGCGGCGCAGCTGTGAATCCGCATATCCACTGAAGGAAGCGGCTGCCCGCCGTGAGAGAAACAAATGCCTTGCGTCAAGCAGCTCTTGTCCAATGTCTGTCTTGAGAAGATACTGGTCTTCATCCAACCCCAGGATCTCGATGATATTCGGGTTGCATGTGAGCAAGAGTCTGACAAATTTCATAAACGCATACACGACCGTATCCGTTGCGCGATCCTCATATTGTTCAAACGAGGAAAGCCCGATCAAATCTCCCTTGCTGTTCAAGGCAACGCCTCTCAGGTCAATGTCGCTGCCCTCGATGTTTGTGCCATACCCATGGCTGCCACCTAATCCAAGCAGGATGATGTTGTCCCCAAGCCG
>OMYM01000540.1 GCA_900315225.1 uncultured Erysipelotrichaceae bacterium
AAAGCCTTCGTGAAACAATACGACATATCCAGGATACATTCCATTGGGTGAATTGATTCGTTGCCAATTTGTTCATATTGACCAAGGCATATTAGCAATGCCTCACCTGTCAGAGAATCGCGTAATGTCCATAAAACCTGCCATGCCAGGCTTTTCCACCACATCGCCTTTAAAGGAATCCGGATACACTCTGGGCAGATTACACGCACTTTATATATGAAAATTATTTTTGCAATTATTGTTTATTTCATTACGATGGAAAATTTGGCGTGTAATAATATTGCATAAAAAATTTTTTCTGGTATATTATAACGGTGCAAGGAGGAAGGGAGTATGTTACTTTCACTGAAGATGAATAACTGCCTGATATATAATTCAGAAGTTGAGTTTTCAATGCGTGCGGATAGGCATTATAAGCGTTTTCCTGAAAATGTTGCTTCGATAAATGGCGTTCATGCGCTAAAATCGGCAATTCTCTTAGGCCCGAATAATACTGGAAAAACGAAATTTGTTGAAATCATAGCCATGCTTAAAGATATATTGTTGGGGGCGAGAAGGCGATTGATCGGTAATCTGTTCTATGACAATCCAATCATTGAGATATCTGTTTCCTTTTTGGAGAATGGTGAAGAATACCTTTTTGGGATAAAGTACAATGATACGGACGAAGAGTATATTTACGAAAGATTTGCGGAGATTCACCGTGATAAGTATGGTAATATGAAAATCAAAGATATATACTATCGTGATTTAATTTCCAAGAAATACTACTCGTTGGATGAAGGACTTGATTTAGCCATGGAAAATGCTCCAAGAGACTTGATCCTTATTCATGGAATTTTCGCAAAAAAATATCCATTTCTTATGAAGGCAAAAGAATCAATCGTTTCGTTTGCTTCGAGGATTGATATTGTCGATGTTGACAATATCATGAAGACAGTTGACATGATGAGATCGGGAAAGGAGATGCAGCAGAAGATTGCCAATTTCATTCTGAACGCAGATCTATGCTTAGATGATTACAGACTGCTAAACGATGATGAGCTTTCGGAAATGCTTGGGAAATATGGCATCAAGGATCTACCTCTTCAAAACATTGATTCAAGCAAAGGGCTGGACATGCTACGTCTGGCTTCGGTATACAAAGGCGTGATGTTTCCAAGCTATCTCTATGATTCAAAAGGAACCAAGAAAATGGCGACTCTTTCCAGTTATGTAATCGATGCATTGGAAAATGGAAGAATTATAATTGTGGACGAACTTGACAGTGGTCTCCACTTTCGATTGACAAGGGCTATTATCGCCATGTTTAACAATGAATTCAATTACAATGCCCAAATGATAGCAACTGTACATGACATTTCTCTATTGGATTGCAAAAAGCTATTTCGAAAGGAACAGATTTGGTTTACCTATAAAGACAGTGAAGATGTATATCTTTATTCTTTAGCTGACTTTACGGCTGGGAAAAATGGAGTGCGTGATACATCGGATCTGATTGAGAAATATCGAAAAGGTGTTTTTGGCGCAGTGCCCGAACCAGAGCTTTTCCGATCACTTCTTGAGGTGCATAAAAATGTCAAAGCTTCCTAAACCGAAAAAAAGACACAGGATATGTGTGATTTGTGAAGGATATGAGGAACTTGAATGTTTTAAGCGCTTGATGGAGTTGAATGTTTGGAGTGATTCATATGAGTTTTATCCAATAAATGCCAAGAGTGCATCCAATATTCCATCCATATTTCAAGATGTGTATAAGAGTGATAGATATGAAATTGTTCTTGTGTTCTGCGATACCGACAAATCGCCATATAAAGAGTATTCCATCATAAAAAAGAAGATAAATGGCACCCTAAATAAGAGAAAAGTAGCTGAAAAGGTGATCATTTTCGCTAATCCATGCACGATGCAAATAATCCTTTCACACTTTGGGGACGTTTCATTGAAGACGCAAAGCAAGAAAACAAACGAGAACGAAATCGAAAGATTGACGGGTATAAAGAACTATCGAGCCCACGAAGATCAGATCAAGGCGATTTCTCAGAAAATCAACAGGCGAAACTATAAAGATATGAAAGCGAGAGTTGCTAAAATTCTTCATACGGATGATACATTATGTAGTACCAATATGTCGATTTTTCTTGAATACTTTGAAAATTCTGATGGACATTGGATGAAAGAGATTAATTCGTATATGGACAAATAAGATTCATGCAAAAATATGATTGCTGTATCTGGCTACAGAAAACATATTTCAACAGCAAAATCCGAGGAAAAGCGTTGAGATATATAACAAGATCGTAGATGAATCTGATAAAAGGGGGTTGTGGGAATGAAAAGATTATTGACAATGGCACTGCTAACGCTATGCATGGCAGGATGCGGGGGATCAACCAGCTACAGCACCATGGATTTCTTTGCTGAAGCATTCACTTTCGAAATGAACATGGAAGACGATATGTTAATGTTCGAGGAATCAACAACCTTGGCCACCAAGGGGCAACAGGTCGTTCCCAAGCAACTTCTTTGCACAACCCTGAAAAACGTGAGCGTATCCATCAAGCTGTATCGACAAGAGA
>OMYM01000297.1 GCA_900315225.1 uncultured Erysipelotrichaceae bacterium
CATGGAAACCGTCAAAAACAGCAGAACATCTTTCTCGCCAAGAGATTCAACGTGCAACATCTGCATTTCTTCGTTTTTAAACAGATACGCTGGTATTCCATTCGCCAACAAATCCAATTGCACCGTATAGAAGATAGACAACACATGGTCATCGCCAATAATGGTCACCGACCTCGACGATAACAACCGCCTGACAATTCGTTCCAACGATTCTCTGTCAAGGCAACTATATGTCTGCTTCAGGTTATCAATTGCACAGGCATAGTTTCTTTCAATCACTTCATCGACATTGTCGTAGTTCATAGCCACACGGTTTTTTCGCAAAAACCACAGATCATCCAATGAACGAAGGAATGTGTTGCGAAAGTCTTGGTATGATGGATAGCCTATCTTCTTGATAAACCTGCTTATGCTTGCTTGTGAAGCAGCGGATTCATTCGCCAGGCTTTCCAGCAACAATGAGTTCTTGATGGTATCCCTTACGTGTTTGAATAAGGCGGAAATAACATAATATTCACTAGGATTGATGATCTGTGTGTTGCAGTAATTGATTGCACGAAGAAGCCTCTCCCTCATGGCAACGCATCGGTTTTTCTCCATGATTCTCCTCACTCCAGTGAAAGTATATCATATTTTTGCTCTCTTCAACAAATTACCATTTCATCTAATGACGTGAAACACTACTCGTCTGTTGTTTCAACCATCAGTAAGTTTCTCTTCAATATTTCCGTGCAAATCATCCTGTAAATAAGATATGATTAAGTGTGCCTGGAAGCATGTGTCAGGCAATCTATTTCAGGAGGAAAGCATGAAAGGAATCATTTTATCGGGCGGCAAGGGAACGCGTCTATATCCCATGACCAAGGGTGTCAGCAAGCAGTTGCTACCAATCTACGACAAGCCTTTGATCTACTACCCATTGTCAATCTTAATACTGGCAAGCATTCGGGATATATTGATTATCTCAACCCCCGGGGACATCCATCTATATGAACGTCTTCTTGGCGATGGAAATCGCCTTGGGATGAAGTTCACATACAAGGTTCAGGACACCCCAAGGGGGCTTGCGGACGCGTTTATTCTTGGCGAGGAATTCATTGGCACGGATTCCGTCTGCCTGATTCTGGGCGATAATGTCTTCTATGGTCAGGATATGACCAAAATGTTACAACAAACAATGCAAAACAAGACGGGCGCGACAATATTCGGCTATCCCGTCAAAGATGCTCGCAACTTTGGCGTGGTGGAATTCGACGATGACTACAGGGTTATTTCCATTGAGGAAAAACCAAGCAACCCAAAAAGCAACTATGCTGTTCCAGGATTGTATTTCTATGACAACCGTGTTGTCCAAATCGCCAAGAATATCCAGCCATCCCCTCGTGGGGAAATCGAGATTACCGCCGTAAACAACGTATATCTTGAAATGGGCGAACTTCATGTGACGTTGCTAGGTCGTGGCATGGCTTGGCTTGACACAGGAACCCCTAGCAACATGTTGAAGGCAGCGCAATTCGTCGAAGCTGTCCAGCATAGGCAAGGATTCTACATTTCTTGTATCGAAGAGATTGCCTGGCGGCGCGGGTTTATCTCCACAAGACAACTGATCAACCTTGGCAAGGAGCTTCAAATGACCGATTACGGGCAATATCTCCTCTCCTTAGCAACAGAAGTATGACTCGCAAGATACTCCTGTAGGATCAACAAACTTTCCAAGGGAACACAAAACCTGTCACTCCCCCTTCGCGTTTCATCCAATGTTTCTTGCATGTCAAACCAACAAACTCCTTCCACCTCGGATTCTTGCAGATGAAGGCTATCTATCTCAACAGGTTTTAGAAGGACATACACACGGGCTATCTCATTGTCTTTGAAAAGACTGCCATGGAAGTATTTTTCGTATTGAATCCGAAAACTGCCGCAATAGTCCAGTTCTTCAGGAACAGCCCTAATGCCTAGTTCTTCTTCTAATTCACGAATTGCTGAATCCACAGGCTGTTTCCCTGCTGGAATATGCCCTGCCGAAGATGTATCATACATGCCGGGAAAAGAATCCTTTTCCTGGCTTCTTTTTTGTAACAGGACTTCCCAACGGGAATTCGTTTGCCTGGCAACCCACACATGGGCTGTGCGGTGAAGCACTCCCTTTTCATGTGCAATGTTTCGCGCAATAATCTCTCCCGTTGGCTCGCCCATTTCATCCACGATATCCAAGTATTCCATCCTTACCCCACCCAAAAGCTTCTTTCTCTTTCATCGACAGGCATATCTGTCACATCCATTCTTGTGATCTCGACATACCTGCCCCTCTCAATCATCTCGATAACCTTGTCAATCATCTCTTTTGTCCCCTGTATCTCCATTTCGACAGTGCCATCCCATTCATTCGTACATTTTCCCGTGCAACCAATGCTGTTGGCTGCGTTCAATGCCCGCCAACGGAATCCCACACCTTGCACATAGCCATGAAACACAATATGCTTTCGAATGATTTTCATTGTTGCGGTTTCCATACATACAAACCTTCCCCATTTGCCAGCTGTTTTAACAAATCCAGTATTTCTTCATCTGGCTGATAAACCGTCATGCATAGGTCATCTTTCCCGTACATTAACAAGCTATCATGGATCAATGCCAAACAACCAATGCTTTGGGTCATGCTTGTTAACGCATCAGGCGCCGGATTTTCGACCCATTCATCATTCACGCAAACCGATATATCATAGTAACAGTTCAATTTCAAGAGAATTCGCAGGAATTTCTCTTGCAAAAGCTTCACTTGTTCATCTTTCAGGAAGTATTGCTCAATCGCAAAGAATTGACCGGCTTCATCTTTTTTGACCTGCCTTGGCAAGAAGTCAATCACCCAGTATTCTTTTTCCAGCAGTGTTTCTACCTTATCCATTTTTATTTCCTCCTTGGTCTGTTCATTATACCTTAGAACAAATGAATTGCAGCATTCACATTTTGCCTGATGCAAAAGCGTCGTGATATGCACGACGCTGATTTGTTTTATTCCTTTGTATAGTATTGAGCATACCA
>OMYM01000189.1 GCA_900315225.1 uncultured Erysipelotrichaceae bacterium
CAAGGGGTGCACCCATTGTCAATCGACTTTCGCGGCATAAAGCCCGTGTTTGTTTCACTTGGCACCCACGAAGAGTGCAGAAGACTCTAAATAACGCAATCAATGGAGGCTATTACAAACGTTTCATCAACACATATAAGACACTTATAAGCAAAGCACTGAAAGATAACAACATATCTTTCGCTGTGGTAACAGGATGCCTGAAAATTTCAAAGGAATCAATATTCACTGGTCTTAATAACCTGAGTGTCATGTCGGTTACTGACACGGCAGAGATATATGCTTTCATATTACGAACTCTCTTCGTATTATGAAAGAACCAAGGATTTCTATGATGGATACGTGTTTGGTTCACAACGTGTGTATAATCCCTATGCCATGACAGAATTCGTCAGAATGGCATTAGGAAATCGCGAGAAAGATGTTCCTGTGGAATTTGGCTGTGAATGGATCAAGACATCTGGCAATGATATTTTGAACCTGTTGCTGGATAAGGCCGATAGCAGTGATGTCGCAGATGATATCGATGTACTGGAGAACGGGAAAGCAATCACAAAGGCAATCGTTGATCAGCTGACATTTGACAACATGTACGATACGATTGATGGGATATGGACAGTGATGTTACATATGGGATATTTGACATATGAAAAGAATCTTGGCAACAACAGATTCCAGCTTAGAATTCCTAATGAAGAGGTTCTCTTGTCATTTGATGCGATTGTATCGGCTATTTCTCAACGTCAAGCAGGCAACGGGAGATTCCTTAAGCAATTCTGTGAAGCAGTGGAATCGTTTGATCCTTTACGCATTGAAGATAGCATGAATGCGTTATTGGAGAACAGTGTCAGCCTACGCGATACCGCGACAAAAGAAGCAAAAGAGAACTATTATCATGGTATCATGAATGCAGCATTGCTATACAGAGATCGTTGGCAAACACATTCTAATCCTGAAACAGGCGATGGCTATTGCGACATTATGGTGGAAAACGAGAATGATGACTGGGGTATTGTATTCGAATTAAAATACTCGAAAAAAGCAAACGACTTTACATCTGCACTTAAGGAAGGAAAACGTCAAATACTGAAATGCAGGTATGTGCAAAGATTGAAGAACAGAAGATATTCAACTGTGCATATGTATGCTGTGGCATTCCATGGTCGTAAGTGCAAAGTTCTTGAAGTGTTTGAAAAACAATGACACATGAATACATTTAAGGCTAATCCAAGCCAAGATCACTGTAGCCCACCAAAAGAACGAAAGTTAGTATCTTAACATTGAAAGTCTGAAAAACACCATTCCCTCCGACACCCTGGTTCCATGACAACCGCACAAGCAGAGGCAAAACAGTGTCGGCTGATCATTTGAATGGCATGATTCGATTCATACGGTACCGTATTTCCACCAAAGCCATCTTGTTTTTAATGCCAGACTCAGACGATCAAGCCGACAGTTCAACATCAAGTTGCTTTGAACGCATTTTGAACGTTCTGATAATTATTTCCCGCCCGCTCAGTTGGATTAGTTTCTTCGGCGCATGCGGGCTTCGTTGCTTCTGGCTGGGGGATTGGCTGCGGGCATGCCATCAGCGCAAGCATGGCGATGGTCCAGTGTGGGGTGTTGGGGGTGATTCCATATATGCAGATTGCCCATTGTGCGAGGCTCCTTTCCATCCTTTTTGGCTCTCCAGTGCTGGTGAGTGAAAAAAAGCTTGACAAGAATCTGGCGGGTGTGCAATAATCCTTACTGTCGTTTGGGATGTATTGCACGTTCGCGTGCGGCATCGGGGCGGAGCGGCATTTGCCGCTCCGCTTTCTTTTTTTCATTGACATAAGGGCTTTCCTTGCTGTGCGTCAATGAAAAGCTGCCCCAGAAGTATTTTTTGCACGCTTTACGGGTGAAGCTGGGGATTCCGCGTGGGGTTTCGCAGTGGACATGCAGTGTAGGTGCATGTTCATCGACACCATTGCTGAAGGGGAGGAATGATTGATCCCATTGTGTATCAGTCTTCGGGACATAATGGCAAGGACACTCTTTTGAAGCCTGGGATAAATGGAGACTCGAATAATTTGGGAACTAGGTATGTTCCAGCAGGGTTTGCATACCATCGGTATCTGTATAGGAAAAAGGAGACGATGGCACGTCTCCTGTGACTGTTTTTAGGCCATGAATCGGTCCAATAGTTTTTGTATTCCTCATTAGTTGTTATATAACAGCAGGCAGACGATGCAGAATTCTATCTGTTTGTGCGTCCAAGTATAAGGGTTATTCCTTCAAGTATTGCATCAGCAATCCATCTTTTGGCATTGACTGGAAGAGGGAATAGAAAGAAGCAGAAAAAGAAGTTACCAAAGATCGGCGATGGTCAGCAATTGTTTGTGCTGTACGATCAACTTTCCTGCTTTTGTTGAACCTTGATGCTCTATTCTTCCTGTTTATGGCAAAGATTCAGGGCAAGTTCATTGGGCTATTTGCCATAAGAGTTCGAATATGTTGACATAAGAGATTCTTTTGGCAAGAATTGTCGACTGGGTTGACAACAAGGATAAACCACGCTATCATATAGACACTAGGGATTTCAGTAATGGATGCAGACATGTAAACCGAGGCTTGCCAAGGGAGGAAACGAAATGTGCGCAAGAATGATTGGAAGAAAAAAAGAATGCAAAGAGCTTAAGAGAACCATGGAAGAAGGAACTGCACAGCTGGTCATTGTCACCGGGAGGCGCAGGGTCGGCAAGACATATCTGATCGATACTTTTTTTCAGGGGAATTATGCGTTTCAAGTATCTGGAGTCCAAGACTCCACCATGGAGAAGAGCCTGAGGAGCTTTGCAGAGCGGCTGAGAAGATATAGCGGTAATCCTTGTCTGGTGCCCAAGGATTGGAACGAAGCGTTCTGGAGTCTGGAGAAGTATCTGGACACTTGCAATGCGGATGAGAAGCTAGTTGTATTTTTCGACGAGATGCCGTGGCTGGCGGAATCTGCCTCAGACTTTATGTATGCCTTTGAGGAATTCTGGCTCAACTGGGCGGAACACAAGCGAAACCTTGTCTTCATTGCTTGCGGTTCCGTGACGTCTTGGATGACGGAGAAGGTTTTTCACAACAGAGGGGGCTTGTTCCGGCGCTGCACCTGTAGGCTGGACGTAAAGCCGCTGAGGCTGGTCGAGGTGGAGGAACTGCTCCAATCCAGGGGCATTTACCTTCCGCGCCAGGAAATTGCAAGAGGCTACATGATCCTGGGAGGCATCCCCGAATACTGGAAGCTTCTGGACAAGGAAATGTCGCTGGCGCAGAACATCGACAATTTGTTTTTCAGCGAGGGCGGCGTGATGAGGGACGAGGTCTTGGAGCTTTACGGGGTGCTGTCTTCCCGCAGCGACGACTATTTGTCTGTCGTGG
>OMYM01000222.1 GCA_900315225.1 uncultured Erysipelotrichaceae bacterium
CCATACACGGATGTTGCAACTGAAAAAGGAGGATACTCAACTTTTTCTCTCTCCGTTGATTGCGATGTTAGTGCTTCATTCATCACGATTGGCTTATACTCTTTTCGGATTACCTTGTATATCAGTTGACGAACAGAATTTGGTGCCATAAATTCACCGCCAAACCTGAGCACCACATTATACCCGTACCGGGGAAAGGATATTAGCTTTTTATCAAACATGTATTTTTGAAGAGTCTGTTCACTTCTAAAGTACTTCCATCCTCCCCGTCTTGCGCTCATATCAGCGCCTGTACGCACATTTACCAACGGATATGGCACATTCGCAAATTTACATCCATGTTCCAGCATTCTTATCCAGAGGTAATAGTCCTCGTTATAATACCAGTCTAAGTAACCTCCAGATGCAAGAACAGCCTCTTTTTTATACATGACGGAAACATGATTTATGGCGCATCTTTTGCGCATATCCTTCTTAATCTCAGCATCTGCCAACTCGACTTGTCTTTCACCTGTTATATTATCCGGAGTTCCAACAAACTCTGTGATACTGCCACCGACAATATCCACTTTAGGATTGTCAGCAAAAACATCTAATTGCTTTTCAAAGCGATACGGAGCAGATATATCATCGCTATCCATTCGAGCTACAAGGTTATTAGAGCAATTGGCAAGAGCTTCTTTCAGTGCATTTCCCAAGCCCTTATTATGTGGTAAATAAATAGGTTTGAAAGCTATTATTTCTGCCATCACAATCTTCCTTTCTCATGCTCTTCAATCAGATTCCTTGCGTGAGCCATCTCCGCATCATATCTTGGCTTAGCTACCTTCCCCGCCTTCAACAGTGCATCCCCGTAATCTAATGCTGTGGCATTCTCGCCATCAGTAATTCCAGATCTCTTAAACACAACCGCTACTGTCTCGAACAGGATTTTCACATCACCAAGGAAACTGACTTTTTCAATATATTTGAGGTCCCAGTCCAGCTTTTCTTCCCATGTGACAGCATTGCGGCCCCTAACCTGCGCAAGCCCTGTGAGCCCAGGCTTAGCCGTGTGGCGCATCCGCTGCTTATCGCTCATAAAGACCATGTCTCGCACGAGCTGAGGCCGAGGACCAATCACACTCATTGTGCCCCTGAGAATGCAAAAGACCTCTGGCAATTCGTCCAGGCTAGTGCTACGCAATAATGCACCAAACTTCGGCAACCTCTTCTCATCCGGCAGAAGATTTCCCACTGAGTCTCTTTCATCCGTCATGGAACGGAACTTATACATGTCGAAAATCGTTTCTTTTCCGTTCTTCACAATACCAGGTCGCGGCTGCCTAAAAATAACAGGACTCCCCATCTTCACTTTCACAATTACAGCGATAATGGCGTATAACCAGCAAAATACAATAATGAAGAGTAGGGAGCAGATAATATCAAGAAGCCGCTTTATGTACTTCTCATAAAAACCACGTTTTCTCTCTAGTCTCATCCATGCTCCTCTTTACTCTCTTAGATCTAACGCCTTTCCCACGAGGGCATCTACACTCTCAATACTGCCGTTATCTATCTGATCTATAGCATCCTTTAAAATGCTTCCAAACTCTTCTGGCTTAATTTCAGAACAGCCTTCTTTGTTTCCCTAACTTCAACAGTTTTATAACCTCGCATTGTTATAACCTGTTGTATTAACAGGGCTTTTACTGTTCCTGTCTTCTTCGTTGCGAGGTTATAATATAGCCTTTTTTGAATACGAGAATATTCACAGTAAGCATTAACAGGCTAATATCACAATGCTTGCGAGGTTATAACTCATACTTCCCACACCAAAATCGGGCAAACTCCTATATGGGATACTGCATTGGGTGCTAAAAATACGATTTGCGCCTTGCAAGCCCCCTTTAAACAACGGCTTTTCTGGATTGATTCCACCCCGTTCTACGTCCTAACAATCAATTCCACAAGTGGTTCGTAGATTTTGTGTTTTTTTCTGCAAAAATAAAGTGATATTTCTCTCGGAATGGTGTATAATATGAGTGCATTTCAATGCAAGCATATTGCATGTTAAAGGAGAACCAGCATGAAGAAAAAAGGAACAGAAAACATAGAGTCCCAAGAAAAGACAAATGCCAGTGAACAGATGGAAAACGCCAGCGACGAGGCCGAGTGCATGTCGGCGACAGAGCGCTTCTTCAAGCGCTTCCATGTCGTCAAGATCCTCTCCGAATGCGGCGCGTACAAGGAAAAGGGAGTCCCCGTATACGCAATCATGATGTTCGTGTTCAACCTCATGTTCAGCAGGATGAGCATGTACTACCAGATCAAGCTGGGATCGTTCGGCGAGAAATTCTCCAAGAACGCCGTCTACCGCTTTCTCCAGAACAGGAACACCAACTGGCAGCGCTTCATACTGCGCCTTTCCCTCGCCGTGATACGGCACCTCCAGACGCTTGCCGACGACGGCGAGGGCAGGCAGGCGCTCATCATCGACGACACGCCCCTGCAAAAGTGCGGCAAGGCAATGGAGCTCGTCTCCAGGTATTTCAACCACGTGAACATGAAGACCGAGCTTGGCTACCGGATCCTCACGCTCGCGTGGACAGACGGCGTCACCACGGTCCCGCTGCTCTATACCATACTTGCGTCGTCGGACGACAGCCTTGTCGTGGGCAAGCCAAGGGAGACCGATGGGCGCACCCTTGCCGGGCGCATCCGCAAGATGGCGAGGACAAAGGCGACCGAGCTGACCGTCATGTTCGTCAAGCAGGCGTTCGCGGCGGGAATCAAGGCAAGGACCGTCCTTTTCGACAGCCGGTTCGCCGCGCCGCAGGTAATCTCCGGGCTGAAAAAGGCGGGCGCGACGGTCATCGCAAGGCTCAAGACAAACAGCAAGCAGTACTACGAGTACGATGGGAGGATGATGAACATAAAGGTGCTCTGCAAGTCGTGCAACAAAAGGCGCGGAAAGTCGCAGTGGAAGCTGAGCGTGGTGGTGAACCTGCTGGTCAAGAAGAACGGCAGGATACTCGAAAGGATCCCGGTGAAGCTGGTGTTCATCCCAAACAGGGCGAGGCGCAACGAATGGATCTGCATCCTCTCCACGGACACCGGCATGGGCGAAGCGGAGATCATCAGGCAATACGGGAAACGCTGGGAAATAGAAGTGCTTTTCAAATGCTGCAAGACATACCTCAAGTTTGGGAAGGACTTCCACTGCACATCGTTCGAGGCGCAGAACGCCCAGATTGCCATCGCGTTCGCGAGAAGCATAATGATTGCGCTTGAGAAGAGGGAATCCGAGGACGAAAGGTCGTTCGGGGGGATGTTCCTGATGTTCTGCCAGGAGATGGAGGACCTCTCGCTCGCGAAGGCGATGATACGTGTGATGGAGCTCTTCAGGGAAGGAATGAAGACGATCCTCGGGATACCGGAGGAATCAATCGCGAAACTGGAGGCATACGTGATGGGCAATCTTCCAGGGTACATGTCGCGTGCATTGGCGCGTGCGAACAAAATACAAATTATGCCCGCTTGACAATTTCTGTACGAAATCCCTTTTCACATGCCGTTGTTTGGTTGATTTTGATGTGGGAAGTATGAGTTATAAAAACAAAGAAGTTGGGGTTGTTTCTTCACTCAGTGCGCTCGGAAGCAATATTCTCGCCATATTTGGTAATCCAGCAGTTTTACATGCTAGATCTAACAGCTCCTCAAAGATCATTCTTCGCTCCCGAGTATTCCTTACTCAATACGCAGAAGTCGATATGCCTAATGCATATGCAAACGATGTACATTTCCCTTGTTTGACTTCCGAATGCATACGGAGCAGAAGCCAATCAACGCCCCTCGGTCATGCCCAACCGATTTAGAGGAAACACCGATGAATAATCTCAATAATCCTGTCCTGCTGCCCCGCCGTCATCTTGTTATCGCTCGGTAAGCACAACCCTCTTCTAAAGATATCCGCTCCGACATCGATTCCGCTTCCCTCGATATATGCATTGCTCCGCGCTCTACCGTTTCCCTCGACCGTGACAAAGGGATTCGTCCTGTATATCGGCTGCATATGCATGGGCTTCCATATTGGGCGGCCCTCAGCCCCGAAACAAGCAAGAGCCGCCAGTATCTCTCCAGGAGAACTCTTACCTTTTTCGCTCATCCACAATTGGTCATTCTCTCCCCTGACGAAAGGAGCCATGGCATCCTCATCAATCAGTAGGCAGCTTAGCCAATAGTTTGGTTGTGATAGGGAAGGGTTGAAGGGATTCATGCTTACTGGAAGATCCTTCAACCCTTCTTTATATCTCTCATAAATAGCTTTCTTCTGGGCTATATGCTCATCAAGATACGGGATCTGTCCTCTGATCACTCCTGCAATGATATTGCTCATGCGGTAGTTATAGCCAATCTCTTCATGCTGGTACCATGGAGCATCTTCTCTGCTTTGTGTGCTCCATTTCCTGACCTTATCCGCATCTTCCTTCGAGTTGGCAATAAAAAGACCTCCAGCACTTCCAGTGATGATCTTGTTTCCATTGAAGGAGATAGCATTGTAGTCGCCAAATGTTCCGGTCTCTTTGCCTTTATAGGTTGCTCCAAGGCTTTCGGCAGCGTCTTCCACAATCAATGCCCCATGGGCATCTGCTATCTTCCTGATCTCCTCTATCTTTCCTGGAGTGCCATAGAGGTGGGCTACTATAATCAGCTTTACATCTGGATAAAATTCAAAAGCCTTCTCCAGTGCCACGGGATCCATGTTCCATGTGTCAGGCTCGGTGTCAATAAACACTGCTTCGCCGTCCTCGTATGCCACAGGATTGATGCTTGCATCAAAGGTCATGTCTGAGCAGAATGCCTTCTTTCCTTCAAGTGTCCCACGGTTTGGCTTTGCCTGCCCGTATAGTCTCTCGCCAGCAAGCTTAGTAGCAAGGTGAAGGGCTGCTGTCCCGCAGGAAAGACCGACTGCATACTTGCACCCAAGATACTCGCACATCTCTTTCTCGACTGCATCAATATTGGCGCCAACCGTGCTCACCCAGTTGGTCTGGATGGCTTCGTCTACATACCTTTGCTCATCGCCATGCATGGTGGGCGAGGAGAGCCATATCTTTTGATCAAAAGGCTTGATTCCCTTGAATCGTTCGTCATTTTCAAAGTTCATGTATTCTCCCCTTCCCAAATATATCTCACTGAAGACATCTATGCCTTTTCAGCAATCACCCAATGCAATTACCTTCCAACCCACATTGCCCGTCTATCCCATGAATACACCCCTTCCAGGCATCTAGCAATAATCTGAAAGGGGATGTGTCAATCGCTCGATAGCTCAACACAGCCAAGCACAAGGAAAAGACTGTGTTGACATCTTACGAGAAGCCAATCCCAAGAGTAGAATAATCATCTCTTATCATTCACCTTAGTCATCTGACTCAAGTTTCTTAATTTGAGTCCTGAGCTTTCTGTTTTGTTCCA
>OMYM01000325.1 GCA_900315225.1 uncultured Erysipelotrichaceae bacterium
CAAGGGCGTGAAGTCGGCGATCGACCAGATCCGTGACAAGCGCTACCCCGCAAGGCTGGAGAACTACGCGGGGAACATCCTTTGCGTGGGGATCAGCTACAAGAAGACGGACTCGAAAAATCCGCAATACAAGAAGCATACATGTGTCATTGAGAAGATGTAGACCGATGCAAAGCATCGGTTTTTCATAAGGGAACAAAAGAATGGCAGCCATATGTGACTACAGGTTGTCATTTTCTTTGACAAGCCCAGTGCAAGCGTAAAAACCTCTATACTCGGACGCACAAATAGATAGAAAAGAGGATGTGCTTGAGCAAGTCAAGCATCTACAGGAGAACCCTTAGGCACCGATGGAACCTCGTTGGCATGGAACAAGTGAAAACGAGATCCCTCAGCAAATGCTTCGCAACCTGGAAATGGATATCAAGGAAGAGGTTTCCGTCTTGCTCTTGGGCGGAACCATCACCGCTACGATTAACAGAAATATCGCCTCTGACATCCTGAAAAATGATAACATAGAAAGTATGAAAGTGTCCCATAAAAATGCACTTTCATGCCAAAAAGCAAATGCCCAATACTATAGAATTCAGACTCTCCAAAAACAAAAAGCCACGGGTTCTTTGAGAATCCCGAGGCTTTTTATAGGCATGTATCAAGAATTGTTGCTTTAAAGAGCTGCTTCTTCCGGTAACAAGCGTCCCATGCTCTTGAGACCTAGCGCCAGTGTGGATCCATTGTGCAACAGGGCAGACGTTGCCGGTGGCAGGATGCCTGCCATGCCCAAGATAATCAATCCTGTGTTAAAGCCAACAATCGTATGGTAGTTGTAGCGGATTCTCTTCATGAGAAGAGTACTGATTTCCCGTAGTTTCACGATGCATTCCAAGTCACTGGAACTGATGGTGATATCGGCGATCTGGCGGGCTATTTCCGCTCCTTCGCTGATTGCTATTCCAGCATTAGATGCGGACAGGGCTGGTGAATCGTTAATCCCATCCCCCACCATGACAACATGTCTTCCTTCTGCCTTTGCTTTTTCAATATATGCGGCTTTGTCCTCGGGCAATGCTTCCGCATGGTATTCCGCAATACCTGCCGAGGCTGCGATCTTTGCGGCTGTTTTGCGACTGTCTCCTGTCATCATCACAATATGTTCAAACCCTTGTTCCCTCAGTTTCGCAATGACTTTTTCCACGCCTATCCGCATGGGATCTTCGATCAGTATGCAAGCGCATAGTTTGCCTTCTTTCGCAAAATACAGATGGGAGTATTCCTCGGGAATAGATTCGAATACATCATGCATTTCTTCTGGCACAATTGTCTTTTCGTCTTCGAAGACAAAGTGATGGCTGCCGATGATTGCCCTTTTTCCGTTGATTTGCGTTGCTATTCCATGTGCCACGATATATTCTACCTTGGAGTGCATTTCGTCATGGACAAGCCCCTTTTTTGCCGCTGCATCGACGACTGCCCTGGCAACTGAATGAGGGAAATGCTCTTCCAGGCATGCGGCTTGCCGCAACAGTTCGTCTGGTGATTCATCATTAAACGAGACAACCTTCACTACCGATGGCTGTGCCATCGTCAATGTTCCTGTCTTGTCAAACACAATGGTATCCGCATCCGCGACTGCTTCAAGATACTTTCCGCCCTTGACGGTAATATCGTATTCAGATGCTTCATTGATCGCTGAAAGAACCGATATCGGCATTGCCATCTTCAATGCGCACGAATAGTCGACCATCAGCACCGATACTGCTTTTGTGATATTGCGGCTGATGGCATAAGTAGCAATCGATGCCAGCAAGGTGTATGGCACAAGACGGTCAGCCAGTCTTTCCGCCTTGCTTTCCACCGATGACTTCAGTTTCTCCGACTCTTCGATCATCTTGACGACTCGATCAAAACGTCCACATCCTTCTACTTGTCGCACATTGACCACAATCTCACCCTCTTCGACGACTGTCCCAGCAAAGACAGACGACCCCTGCGCCTTGCGCACAGCCTGTGATTCGCCTGTCAAGGATGCTTGGTTCACCATGGCTTCCCCTGTCGCAACTTCGCCATCAAAGGGAATCATGTTTCCCATGCGTACGATGACCTTGTCGCCTATGGAGACAAGGGAAGAATCTACCAAAGCTTCTCCATCATTCCCCTTGACCCACACTTTGTCGATATTTAACGACATGCGTCTGGCAAGGTCATCCACGGATCTCTTGTGTGTCCATTCCTCCAATGTATCACCGATATTCAACAGGAACATGACACTCGATGCTGTCGTCTGGTCTTTCGTCAAGACCGCTGCCACAATAGCAATCGCATCCAATAGTTCAACCTTTAACTTCCATCCCTTGAGGCTTTTCAAGCCTCTATAGATGTATTTCACGGTTTTTATTGTCGCCCATGCATCTTGCACTACCGTGGGCAGAAACAGCCGCTTTCCATAATGCATCATCACACTTGTTAACAAGCGATCACGGTATTTCGCCGATATTTCCCTTGATGAACTCTCTAGCACATGTTCTGGAATCTGGACTTCATCAAAAGAGAATGAACGAATGATAGCCAGTGTTCTTTCCCTGTCGCAATGATACTTCACTGCGACATCTGCCGTTCTCTCACAGATCCTAACATCGCAAATCTCGGGGAAGCCATTCAGATAGTATTCCAGGGCATCTGCTTCCATGAAACTCAAGTGCTTCATGGGCAAACGAACCCTCATCCTATTCTTTATTTCATGCTTTATCGTAAATTTCATCTATGCCTGGATTTCCTTTTTTCTTTCCTTGGCGGCTCTTTCCTCGTTGATCGCCTTTGCTTCTTCGTAGATATCGATGCAGTTTTCCTGCAATGTCGCAACTTGATCAAGCAATGCATCCTTCATGCGCAATACACCAGCTGTACAGCTGGTGTATACTTTTTTAGCGTCCGAAGAGGACAGCAGCTTGATTCCTTCCAAGCCAAACAATGCACCTACCGCAAAGATCTTCCAACCATTCAAATTCATCTGGAACAGATATTTACAATCGTTCCGCATATAACTGCAGGCAGACAATGCAGAATTCTACCTATTTGTGCGTCCAAGTATAGACACGGCAAAAGGCGGTATGTAGGAAGGAAAGAATAGTTCTGGATGATCACCCACGCAATCCTCATTAACAACATCAATCACTCCCTCCGCAGCCATGCTTCCCTTTCTTCAAGTCCCCTTCCGCATCCATCCCGACAGGAACAATCACACGTCCATGGGAAACAGCACACGCCAATTCACGAACGCAATAGTCAGAGTTGCAATAATGAACCGAAACAAAAGCAACGAAGCACCCTGCATTGATA
>OMYM01000498.1 GCA_900315225.1 uncultured Erysipelotrichaceae bacterium
CATCAAGGCAATCATTGAGGATGACCATGGAGAGTTCTATGTTGATGGCATCAAGGTGCTTGAGGTCAATGGCTTTAAGCATGGACCGCAAGCAAGAGGAAACATTGGTCTATACGTAGACATTGGAACAGACGGAATGTTCAAGAACCTGAACGTGACGTATACAGATAGGTAATGAAATGAATCATATAGAGGTGTAACATGAGAAATACAGAACCTGCAACAACATTAAGACAACTAACAAGAAACTGCAATCCACAGATGACCATCAATGCAAATCATCCATTTTATGTCGATGTAGATGCGGCAAGAAATTCAAAGGAGGTGGCTCCCGTCAGAAAGAGGATAAAGAACACACTTGTCCAGTGTGCAGAAGATAATCGGGAGCTGATGGAAGAGGATCTATCTTTATCTAATCTTCAGTATAAGAAACTTTTGTTTGTAGGTCATAGAGCAAGTGGCAAGTCTACTGAATTGATGGTTCTGAAAGATGAAATCACCGACTATTACGAGGTCATCTTCATTGAAAATGTCAATGCTTTCCAAGATCGCTTCAGGGACGAAAAAGAGTTCATCTACTTCATTGGCGAAAGAATCATGGATTACTGTAGTTCAAATCCATACTTGAGCATTGAGACACAGGAAAAGGTGGAAGGAATTTACAATTTCCTGGAGACAGAGATGTTTTCAAATCTGAAAGAAGTATCAGAAAAAGCAAAGACGTTTAATGTATCTGCTGGCTTTGGTGCTGAGGCATCTGCTGGCGGAGAAACATCTCTATTATGCAAGCTTTCAGCCATGCTGCTTGCAAGCTTGGCTGCCAACAAGACATATAACGATGAACAGAAGACGATTATTGAGAGAAACAAAGTAACATACTTTGACCAATTCCTTTCCTACGTCAACGAGATGATCGATGCGATCAACTATGCATTGATCAAGAGAAACAAGACACTCCTGTTAATCATTGACGGATTGGATAAGATTACAGACTTCTCAAAGACAGAAAAGATCTTTCTTGGTGACAATGAGACATTGACAAGTCTTCACTCAAGTATGATTGTCACATATCCTCTGTATCTTAGGTTCTCAGACAAAAACACTCTTGCGACAAGAAGATTTGATGGTCAACCGTTCAAGTTAAGCCAGATCAAGACACATGAGAGAGATCAATCCAATCACAACGAAGGCATCAAGGCAATGTGGAATATCCTGAAGAAACGCCTTGATGTCAAAGCACTGTTTGAAAATCCCGATGATCTAACCACTGCAATCATAAACTCTGGTGGAAATATTCGTGATTTATTCTCGTATCTGGTATTTGCGGCCACAAATGCGGCATCGTTAGGTTTGGACAAGATTAGAACTATAGATCTTGAACTTGCATATCAAGACAAGCAAGGCGTATTCAATGTCATGTTAACACAAGAATATGCATTGGTCATGAAGAAGATCTTAGAAGACGAAACAAAAGAATATGTGATTCAACAAGAAAATGAGAATAATATTCTTCTCAGATTGTGTGATAGTGAGATGATTGTTGAGTATAATGGAACGGGATGGTTTGACCTCCACCCCATGGCAAAAGAAGTCTTGGAGAGAAAAATCAAAGCAGGAGTAATCTGATATGATCGATTATCAAAATATCCAGCCATATAAACGCTTGTTGGCTTGGCTTGATATGAATGATGGATCGGGATATGGATGCATAGAGATCAATCATAAGGATGAAGTTAAACGCTTCATTCAACAACTCCAGAATCATTGTCCGCTTCCCGTAAGGGAAGTGGACTTTTCTCCATATTCCGACAATCCATTGGTATCTTACACCAATCAAGGGGTAACTATTCAAAATCATACCGAAAAATATGGTCCTAACAACATTCTTGTATTCACAAATCTAGACTTAACGGTAGATACTACCGAAGAATCCATCAACCTCCTTGTTCAAGACATCAATTTTAATAGAGAAAATTATCGGTTATATCCATCTATCATCCTGATGGTTATACCCAAATGGCTGATGATACGTTTGTATAACCAGGCTCCTGATTTCATTAGTTGTATGGGATTTCATACGGACTTTACCGACCTGGAGACACATGAGGCATTAGTTGTACCGTTGGAAAAACAGAGACTTTCCTATCATGACCTCTCTATGAAAGATACATATCTTAAATCCATGAAGGATGAGTCGGGAAGAAAGTCCACCCGCTTACAAAGAGCGAAAAAGTTCGTTGAAATATGTATCTCATATTACCAAAACAGTGAGCAAGATAAAGAAAACATTGAATACGCTCTTTCTTTTGCGGAAGAGTTGAAGAATGATGTAAGACTGGAAACAGACCGTATCAATCTACTTACAGATATCGCTCAGTATTACAGGGAACTCAATGAAGAAACAAAAGCTAAAAAAATACTCCGTGACGCACAAACTGCTTCTGTTCCTAAAACAAGCGATCCCCGAGAACAGGCTGCATTTTATGATGCAAGAGCCAAAGCATTCTCTAAAACGTATGATTATGAACATGCATTGAATGCAAGCCTTCAAGCATTGTTGATCAGAGAAAAGAATATTGAGTTCCCAAATGATCAAGACAAGAGAAATCTTAGCTGGACTCTTATGGATATTGGAGATGCGTATGAATCACTAGGCGCTCCTGGTAAGGCAAATGAATACTACAAGAAGTCCCATGAAATATTGTCAAGGCTGTCGGAGGATACGGGGACGGTGGAGTCGCTGCGAGACCTGGCAATCAGC
>OMYM01000173.1 GCA_900315225.1 uncultured Erysipelotrichaceae bacterium
AGCAATTATCTGGTTCAAATCCAATCGAAACAGATACATCACATAATGCCTCTCTCGATCTATCATCCTTGAATTTCTCTTTAGCAAACATCAATGATGCTGAACTACAGTTTTTCGAAGACAGCAATGTAAATATGAAAAACTCCAATCGTTTTGGTGTATTCCGTTTCTGATTCACACCCAAACCGTCACTTTCAATCCTCAAAAAATCCACCTCGCGCGACCCGCTTTCAGCGGGGTTCAGGTTACTCTTTCTTGGTTTGCTACTGTATTCCTGCGAATGCTGGGTCTTGTCTTGCTACCCTGTCCTCCGACCCCTGACGGATGATTGAGGATTGGAGGATTAGAGGATTAAGGATGGATCCTCAAGCTGGGCCGAACGGCACCGTCACTGCCGAGAACCCAATGGCCGAAGAAGTGGAGCACGCCATCAACGTAGACGTCGGCCACACAGTTAGACTTGCGGCCAGGCGAGCGAAGCCACCACCAGCAGGTCTTTTGGTCGTCATCGACATATGCTCCGTTGGCTAGTGCGTATGGCGTAGGTATGCATTGCCTTGCCTCATCGCTTGGAAAATACATTGCGGCTTCCCGTAGACTCAACAAGAATACCTTGTCATCCGTATCTTCCCCTGGATCCACTTCCAGAAATCTCGGGTTTCTTTCCGCCGCAAGATGCGATACGACTATCGCATCTTGCTCTTCTCTGCTAAAGGCATTCGTAAGGAACTCGTTGTTCAGCCATTTCCTCAGAGAGCATCCCTCCCATGTGATTGGCTTGCCTTCTACGTTGTACTGTTGTCTGTCAAGGGCGTATCTACTGATTAACAACAGTGTTCCATCGTTCTCCTTGTCCAAGACGATCCACTCTATCGGTGATTTCTCCCATTCTTCCTCATCTGTAGCACTTGCCCATCTTTCAAAGAAACTCTTTTTCCGTTCTTTTTTCCATTGATTATAGCTACCAAATCGAACAATAAGCCTTTCAATATTGCCATCCTCGATCATTTCCCCTAATGCAGCCACATTGTCCCTTAAACCCTGCTCGTCTCTCACCTCAATCCCCTTCATTCCTTCAAGCAAGGCTCTCATTCCCAGTGAAAAAGTCGATAGGATGCTCTCTTTATCCCCTGCATACACAAATACAATCCTCTTATCCAAGAGATGGTCTAATATTGCGTTGAGTTCCCTCATGCATGACGGTGCTTTTGCATAGCTCTCCGTTAACAGGCATACACAAGCCTTGCTTCCATCAATCATAGACTTAAGATGCTCACTGCGTTTCTTGCCCACCCCTGTTCCTATGTCATACTTCACGCCATACCCTTTTTCTTTTAACAGGTCTTCCATTTGGGATAGAAGAGTCGAATTATCATGAGGATAGGAAATATAGACGTATTCATTTGTTTCAGACGCATCACTCATTTTCAAATCCTCCGTGCTTCTGCATGTATAGTATCACAAAGAGATCAATACTTCAATTATCAAAAGAGGAATACATTCTGTATTCCTCTTTCATTAGTCAATGCTCAGGTCTTCTCCGTTAGACTCTATGACTTTCTTGTACCAGTCATAGGAATCTTTCTTTGATCTTTCTAGTGTTCCTGTACCATCGTTGTATCTATCCACATAGACAAAGCCGTATCTCTTCTTCATCTCTCCAGTTCCTGCGGACACAATATCAATAGGACCCCAATACAGGTATCCCATGATATCTACACCATCAAGTAGTGCTTCTCTTACTTGCACAAGATGGTCATGGACATATTGTTTTCTGAATGAGTCTTCTATTCTTCCATTAGCGTCTGGGTGTTCATCTAGCCCAATACCGTTCTCTACGATAAACATTGGCAAGTGGTATCTATCATACAATACGTTTAGCACATATCTGATTCCTTCTGGATCTACAGGCCATTTCCATGGTTCGGGTGATACTGCCTTGAGGTATGGGTTGTCTTTGCCTTTGATTCCTCCCGTGTCATATGCGTTTTCCACTTCTTTGGAGAATGTACCAGATCTGTAGTAGCTGAAGGAGAAGAAGTCAACGGTATAGTTTTTGATCAGCTTTAGTTCTTCATTGTCTAGAATTGGATTTACTCCTTCTTCTCGCCATAGACGTTTTACGTATCCAGGGATGATGCCAAGGCAGAATGGATCACCGAAGTAGTAGTTGGAGATTCTTTGGATGTTGTATGCGCCCCATACATCCGCAGGGTCACATGTGAATGGGTATGTCGCAATGGATGATGACGTTAACATGCATCCAACATGATTGGAGGGATCAACCTCATGACCAATCTTTACTGTCCATGCATTTCCAACGAGAATGTTTGCATATGCTTGCCATGTGTCTTCTGGTGATACCTTCAATGGATTGCTCTTGTCGAACGGAGGATTGACAGACATGACACCAGCGGACACAACGGGTCTTCTGTAGAGGTTGTTGACTTCATTGAAGGTAAGCCAGTATTTTACCTTTTCCTTGTATCTTTCAAATACCGTCTTGACGTAGTTCTTCCAGAACTCGATCATCTTCTTGCTTGCCCATCCACCATACTCTGTCATCAAGTGCAATGGTGTCTCATAATGAGACAATGTGACAACTGGTTCCATGCCAAGTCTAATCATCTCATCGAACAGGTTGTCATAGAACTGTAGACCTGTTTCATTTGGTTCTTTCTCGTCTCCATTGGGGTATATTCTCCCCCATGCAATAGAAGTTCTGAAGCAGTTGAATCCCATGCCTGCCATGAGGGCAAGGTCTTCTTTGTACCTGTGGTAGAAGTCAATGCCCTCATGGCTTAGATAGATCTTGTTTGGATCTAGGGACATTTCCCACTTGCCTGTTTCTTCGTTCCACTTAAGACCTGCTTCCTTGGCGTTGATGCCAACCATGACATCGGTGATGTTTGGTTGCTTGCCATCTTCCAACCATGCACCTTCGCATTGATTAGCCGCAACTGCACCACCCCACAGAAAATTCTTTGGAAATACGTTACTCATATCAAACCCTCGCTTTCTCGTATATTATACTGGAACATAGATGAAAGTGAAAAGAAAAGCGTGACATATGTCACGCTTTTCTTATTGTAGGTGTTTTAGGATTGCTTCAGGGGTTGGAGGACAACCCATGACACATTCTGTTGCGCCTTTGGCGCAACGACCAATGCCTAGGCCTGTCATGGCCTTTCCTTGCCATCCTTGGCCTATGTAGATTTCTTTGGTACTACCAGAATTGGTGTATAGCGCACGTACCAGTGAAGCAAAGCATGCGGAGCATGCTTTGTCTTGATGCACATGTTTGGTAAGTCTTGCGACTGTTCCACTCGGTTTTGGATATTCCATAGCATCGGTTGGTTCATTTAACATTACCAAGTCATCGTGGCTCCAGGAAGAGTCTCCTGCGCCATATTCTTCTGCTAGATGGATGTATGGAACATCTTCCACATCCAATCCCATGAGTGAGCAGCCATAGGCATCCACTTGTACAGCATCCGTTCCCAAGTACATTCTGTTGGTATGCACTGGTGTGCCACCTTCCTCAAAATTCAGATCACCACAAATACTGTCAACGATAATCAATCCTGGCTTAAGGATGGAACCTAAGGCGGCGATTGGTTCCATTAGCCCAAGGGAATGAAAACGTCTTTTTTCTCTGTCGGGAATGCATCCTTTTAGGTTCTTTAGGGCACAGGTCATTCTTGTCTGGCAATGTCCCTTCAACACAGGCAAATCCACCAATAAAGTGGCGTTTAATGCTCTCTCACATACCTCGATATGCCCAATCGGTGAAGATACTCTTCTATACGTATCTTTCTTTAGATCATAGAAGGGTATATTGTATTTCTTCAGCACTTTGTCACAACCATTCTTACGCATGGCACGCATTGTCTCATCTCCCACCCAGCAACTTTCAATGACACTGATATCAGTGATGCCATGCGTTTGAAAATACTCTATGCATGCGCTGACTACTCCAGGATGTGTCACAGCTCCATTCTCTGGCACATCCGAAACAACAAAGTTTGGCTTTAGAGCAACTGTTCCCCCTTGGGGAACAAGGTCGATTGCATGTGATTCTTCCAGAAGCTTCATTGTCATCTGATGCGCATCTGTTCCATATACCTGCCATATGTTTCTATTCATATCTAACTTTACCTCGCCCATCATTATATGCATTCATTGGTTATAACGCA
>OMYM01000574.1 GCA_900315225.1 uncultured Erysipelotrichaceae bacterium
AATCTGGTTGGCAGGATTTCCCCGCAAGAGATGGAAATGCTGGAACTGATCAAGAATGGGGACTACCTGGAATTTGTGGAAGAATGAGGAGAAATGGTATGCTTGTGCATATCATTTTTTTATTGCACGTAAAATGGTTTTGTATGTTATATTTTGTGAAAAACATGAATCACAGATATGCGCCTGTTATAATATAAAAGTCGCTGACAAGTAGGCGTGGATTGAAATATTAGAAGTATTATAGAAGGAGAACCACTCATATAAGGTTCTTTTTTTTCTATAGATGCAACAAAAACGACATGTTTCATAACAGCGTCTAAATAGGAATAGTAGCCAATAGTTATGTGAAAATGCCACTCTTATGTGCCGTTTACTGAAGACATTTTGCATTCAACGAGAAAAAAAGGAAAAAAAAGTCTTGCGAAATAATTCATTAGTAGTATAATAGAATACGTAGAGATGTTGCGGCATCTCTAGCGCCATCGCAAGAAAGGCGCCGTGTGTGTAAACAGCTTGAACAAATAGAGGGCGGAATACGATGAATTCGGGAGGTGAATGAAAGACATATGGACGATAGAACATACATTGCACATATTGACGAAGCTGGAAATATACAAACCGTGGACGAACATGCGAACAATGTTGCAGCGCTTGCTGAATCGTTTGCGGAGACATTTGGTCAGGGCAATATCGCCAAGGAAATTGGGCTTGCTCACGATGTGGGGAAATACTCAAACGCTTTTCAGGACTATATAACATCTCACGCAAAGGTGAAGGTTGATCACTCTAGCGCTGGCGCGCAATTGGCCGTGAAGGTCAACGGAATGAACGCGGCGGGGGTAATTGAGGCATTCTGTATTTCAGGACATCATGCAGGGCTGCTTGATGGAGGAGGCAATGTCGGCAGTGGTGGAACTCTTCAAGCAAGACTTCAGAAAAAAGTTGAAGATTACTCGGGCTGCATGGATTCTCTTCGGTTCCAAAAGGTTCGTCCTGAAAAAATGAACTGTAATCAAAAAAACGCCAAATTCGCTTTGTCATTTTTAATCAGAATGCTTTTCTCTTCACTTGTCGATGCTGATTTTCTCGATACAGAAAAATTCATGCGTCAAACGAGCAGAGAAACGCTTGGCAACACAACGATCGAGGAGATGCAGCATCGTCTCGATGGATATCTTGATGAGCATGGGTATCTTTCTGGCGGTACCCCATTGAATGATGCGCGAAGTCACATGCTGAGAGAATCGATTGATTGCGGCAACCAATCTTCTCGCGGTTTATTCACCTTGACGATCCCAACAGGTGGTGGCAAGACTCTTGACTCTATTTCGTTTGCTTTGCGCCATGCGGTGCGAAATGGGCAAAGAAGAGTGATCTATGTCATTCCGTATTGTTCCATTATCGACCAGACGGTGACCTTGTTTGAAAAGATCTTTGGGAGTGATTGTGTTCTTGCGCATTATTCAGAAGCCACTTATTCCAGCGATGAAGATGTGATGGATCCAAAGAGACTTGCAACGGAAAATTGGGATGCGCCATTGATCGTGACTACTTCGGTTCAATTTTTTGAATCGTTGTACGCGAACAAAACTTCAAAGTGCCGAAAGCTTCATAATATCGCAAATAGTGTAATTGTTTTCGATGAAGCACAATTGCTGCCGAGGGATTTCTTGAAACCTTGCATTTATGCCATTGCGGAATTGATCGGAAATTATCGATGCAGTTCGGTATTATGCACGGCTACACAGCCTGCGCTGGAAGAACAGTTCAACGACTGGTATCCGACTCTTAAGGCAAAGGAGATTGCTCCATCGGCATCTGGCTACACTGATCTGTTCAAACGTGTAACGTATGTAAAACTAGGATTGCTAAGTGATGATGAGTTGGTTGAACGGTTGAGGGAAGAAGATCAAGTGTTGTGTGTGGTGTCTACTCGAAAGCAAGCTGCGGCATTATACAGATTGCTGGATGATGCGGATGCTATACATTTGTCGACAAATCTAACTCCCTTTGATCGAAAGAGAAAGATCGAGGAGATCAAGGAAAGACTGGCAAACGGAGAACGATGCATTGTTGTTTCGACATCCTTGATCGAGGCTGGCGTGGACTTGGATTTCCCTATTGTATATCGTGCTGAAGCTGGGCTGGATTCAATGATCCAGGCTGCTGGCAGATGCAATCGCGAGGGGAAAAGAGACCGCAAAGATTCAATGGCATACTTGTTTAAGGCCGACCCGAAATACAAGGCACCTGCGGTCATGCAAAGACCTATGGAAATAGCCGCAGCGGTTGCCGCTGCACTGCCTGAAAGCGATCTGGATTCAAAGGAAATGATCAAGGCATATTTCACAAGGCTCTATAAGTATGAAAGCCAGTCATTAGATAGGCACAAGATACTTGATTGCTTTGCGGGGACTCCAATGGATTTCTCTTTCGCAAAATGCGCTGAACAAATGAAACTGATTGAGCAAAATACGATCTCAATACTCATCCAGCAGAATGAGGAAAGCAGGTCATTGGCTGATTTGTTCATGATGAAGGATTTTTCTCCAACACGTTCAATGTATAGAAAGGCAGGAAAGTACATGGTAAATGTCTACATGCAATACAGAGATTTGCTTGAAGGCGATGTGGCGTGGGTAGACGAGGATTTTGGAATTTTGACAACAGAGGGAAAATACAATGATGAAACCGGTCTTGATTTATCAGATCAAGGCGGCTATGGAATCATGTTTTGACATTGCTTGATTATTTAGAAAGGAGCAGTATGAATGAGCTATGGTTTGAAAGTTGAAGTATGGGGCTCATATGCGTTGTTTACTCGACCAGAGTTAAAGGTTGAACGTATGACATACGAAATGATGACTCCCAGTGCAGCGCGTGGCTTGATTGAATCGATTTATTGGCATCCAGGCTTGCAGATCAAGATCGACAGGATATATTTGCTGCCACCCATGGGATCGGATGACCGAGACAAAGACCCCATTCGTTTTGATTCAATCAGGCGAAACGAGATTAACAAAAAAGGTTCGATCAAAGCTATGAAAAAAATGATGGAGGGTGGTCCCGAGGAGTATATCGCCGCTTCACAGCAACGTGTGCAAAGGGCAGCGCTTGTCTTAAGAGATGTCCATTATGTGATTGCAGCGCATTTTGAATTGACGGACAAAGCCAATCCATCAGACAATGAGGGAAAGTTTGCTGATATATTCCGCAGAAGGCTTGAAAAGGGACAGATGTATTCACAACCATACCTTGGAACCCGTGAGTTTCCAGCACATTTTCAGGCATGGAAAGAATTGGAAATTCCCACGGTGCATGTCACAAGAGATCTAGGCTTGATGCTGTATGACATGGACTACAGCAATTTGAAGGATATTGTGCCGATGTTCTTTCACGCCGAACTGAAAGATGGAGTCATGGAAGTATCGGGAAAGGAGATCTATAAGTGATTCTACAGTCTTTGGTTAGATATTATGATGCCCTGAGCAATCAAGGAAAGCTGCCAGCTATTGGATTTGGCAGTGGGAAAGTGTCCTATGCTATTGATATCAACAACGAAGGAGAGCTAATCATGCTCACCAACATGTCGCAATTGAGCGACAATGGCAAAAATGAAGTTCCCCAGATAATGCCTGTCCCATTGCAACAGACACGCTCATCAGGCATAGTTCCTTATTTCCTTTGCGATAATGCGCAATATTTCCTTGGCTTGCCTAAAAAAGGCGGGGAGGATACAGAAAAAGGAATTTCAGATGCGGCGAAAAAATTCTCCGCTTCGGCAAAGCTGCATAATGAAATTCTAGAATCTGTAGATGCTCCAGAAGCAAGAGCCATCTTGAAATTCTTTGAAAAATGGGATCCAAAAGGCAACCAGGACAATGAAGTTATCAAGGAAAGATTTGAAAAGCTTCAGACATCGAATTTAGTGTTTGCAATCAATGGGACATTTGCGCAAGATATCAAGGAAATCGCGGATGCTTGGCTGTCTTATCTTGACAAAGACAACGCCAAGAAAAAAACGATGACTTGCTTGGTTACTGGGAGAAAGGAAATTCCTGCAAGGATACATCCTGTGATCAAGGGAATTCGTGGTGGCTCATCGACTGGTAATATGCTTGTTTCTTTCAATGCAAATGCTTTTGAATCTTATGGCAGAGAAGGGGACCAAGGCTTGAATTCGCCTGTGGGAGAAACGTCCGCCCAAAAATATGGAATGGCTCTCAATTACCTTCTTTCAGGGAATCACGTAAAGAAGTTCGCTGATACAACGGTTGTTTTCTGGGCTGAAACGGGCGAAGAAGAATACCAAGATATATTTGATTGGACGTTTGACGGTGACCAATTGAGCGACAAAGACTTAGGCGACATTCTTGATGAATTAAGCAAAGGCAATATCGCCAAGGTGAATGAAAGAGCCATTGATGGTCGCACTCCCTTTCACATTCTAGGTCTTGCTCCTAACAGTGCACGTCTAGCGGTTAGGTTTTACCTGCGGGATTCATTTGGCAACATGCTGAATAATGTGAAAGAGCATAATGAAAGGCTTGAAATCATTCAGCCGATGAATGCGCATGAGTCTCTTCCGCTATGGAAATTGATCGGGGAGACCGTGAGAAAGACATCGACCGGAAAGAACGCAAAGGATCCTGTGGGATCAATATCTGCGGCTGTGTTCAGGGCTGTCATGCAAAACACTGATTATCCGGTATCGCTTTATCAAAACGTTTTGTTGAGGATTAATGCGGACAAGGGGATCAACTGGAGAAAAGCCGCGATTATCAAAGCGTATTTGTTAAAAAACAGAAATGTAAATATTCCTAAAGAGGAGGTGCTTAGAGTGGAATTGAACAAAGACTGCACGTATGTTCCATATGTGCTTGGAAGAATGTTTGCTGTATTAGAAAAGATTCAGAAAGTTGCTAACCCTGGAATCAACGCGACAATCAAGGATCGATATATTGGAGCAGCATCGGAAAGACCTGCGACTGTATACCCAAAATTGTTGCAATTGAGCAATCATCATTTGCGCAAATTGAGCGAAGGGGCGAATGTATATTATTCAAGGATACTTACAGATCTTTTTGGAAGCATAAACAGAACGTTCCCACAACATTTTGATTTACATGATCAAGGTGTGTGGTATGTAGGCTATTACCACCAGATTCAAGATTTATATAAGAAGAATGACACTGTAAAGGACAAGGAGGAAAAATAATGTCAGCTGAAGTTATTAAGAATCGCTATGAGTTTGTCTTATTGTTTGATGTGAGGAATGGAAATCCAAACGGTGACCCAGATGCAGGCAACATGCCTAGGACAGATGCCGAGACGGGAAATGGCATTGTTACAGATGTATGTCTCAAGAGAAAGATTCGCGATTATGTTGAAATTGCCAAGGATGGCGATCCGAACTATAGGATTTATATCAAGAAGGGTGTTCCTCTGAACACAAGCGATAACGAAGCCTTCAAGTATGTGGCAGGGATTGAAAATGCTGCGAAGTTTAATGATTTGCCAAAGCGTGTCAAGGGAATCAATGACAGAGAAGTTCTTGATTATATGTGCAGCCATTTCTACGATATCAGGACGTTTGGCGCTGTCTTGACCACAATGCAAAAGGCAAGCATGTCGTGTGGACAAGTCAGGGGACCGGTTCAATTGACATTTGCGGAAAGCGTTGAACCTGTTGTTCCTACAGAAGTGACAATCACCCGTGTTGCGATTACAACGGAAGCGGATGCCGAAAAGAAGACAAACGAAATGGGAAACAAGTATATCATTCCATACGGATTGTATCGCTGCGAGGGCTTTGTCAGCGCAAATCTTGCCCAAAAAGTCACAGGCTTCACCGAAGATGATCTTGAGCTGTTTTTCGATGCATTGTTGAACATGTTTGATTATGACCGTTCAGCGGCCAGAGGAGCAATGGCAACGAGAAAGCTGATTATCTTTAAGCATGATTCAATTCTCGGCAATGCGCCTGCGCATAAGCTTTTCGATCTTGTCAAGGTGACAAGAAAGGATAAAGGCGTGGTAGCACGATCCTTTGATGACTACAATGTATCCATTGACGAATTCAATCTCCCGTCTGGAGTTACCATTGAAGTAAGAGAATAAGATGCAGGAAGATCAGTATTTGATGCTATCGGGGCTTCAGCATTATATATTTTGTCCACGTCAATACGCCTTGATTCATATCGAACAACAGTGGGAAGAAAACTGGAGGACTGTCGATGGGCAGTTGATGCACAGGCGTGCTGATGACCCTGAAAAAAGCGAATTGCGAGGGGATGTCTTGACTCTTAGAGCGCTCAATGTTAAATCTGATCAACTTGGCATAGTCGGCAAATGCGATGTCGTTGAATTCCATCGGGATGACAACGGCATCGCATTGCATGGCCGCAAGGGAAAATGGATTCCTTATCCCGTAGAATACAAAAGAGGAAATGTGAAAGATACACTTGCGGACGAACTTCAATTGGTCGCACAGGCAATGTGCCTTGAGGAAATGCTGTTGTGTCCAGTCCAAGAAGGTGCATTGTTCTATGGTGAAGCAAAGAGAAGACATGTGGTAAAGATCACAGATGACCTAAAGAATCAAGTCAAACGAAATGTAGCAGAGATGCACAAACTAATGGATAGAGGCTATACGCCAAAACCCACTTATAAGAAAAGCTGCAACGCATGTTCACTGATCAATATCTGTCTACCCAAAGCACAGGGTTCTCCAGTGGCTGAATATCTTGATAGATACATAAATGAAAAATGAGAAAACTGTTAAATACATTATTTGTTTTGACTGAAAGCACTTATCTCAGTCTAGAAAACTCAAACATCGTCCTTAACCTAGAAGATAAAAAGAAGAAGTATATCCCTCTTCTTGGCATTGAGGAGATTTTCTGTTTTACATATGCTGGTGCTAGCCCTGCGTTGATTGGTGAATGCGCAGAGCGATGCATAGGATTCAATATGTTCTCTCCAACAGGAAAATTCCTGGCAAGGGCTACGGGAAGAAGCTATGGAAATGTCTTGCTGAGAAAAGAACAATACAGATGGTCAGATGATGAGGCTTCACGTTGCAAAGTTGCCAGACTCATGATTGCGGCGAAAATCTATAATTCCAAATGGCAAATAGAACGAACAATCAGAGATCATGGATTGCGTGTAGACGTGGAGGCCTTGAAGGAAGCAAGCGAAAAGCTTGGAGAATATGTAAGACAATGTCCGCAAATCGAAGACATAGATGAATTAAGAGGAATTGAAGGAAATGCGGCAAGCATATACTTTGGCATATTTGACCAAATGATCCTTCAACAAAAAGATACATTTACATTTAGCGGTAGAAACAGGAGACCGCCACTTGATCCAGTAAACGCGATGCTATCCTTTGGCTATCGATTGTTGGAAAGTGATTGTGCTGCAGCTCTTGAAGGAGTTGGATTAGATTCGTATGTCGGATTTATGCATACAGATCGTTCAGGAAGAGAATCACTTGCTTTGGATTTGATGGAGGAATTCCGTGCAATAATGGTGGATCGCCTAGTTTTGTCCATGATCAATCTAAAGAAGATCAGCAGTAAAGATTTTGACTTTTTCGAAAATGGAACGGTATATCTCAACGATGACGGGAGAAAGCTATTCATTCAAGAATGGCAATCCCGCAAAAGAGAAGAAATCAAACACCCATACTTGAAAGAAAAGATTCAATGGGGTCTTATCCCATATTCACAAGCTTTGTTGCTAGCGAGATTTATTCGAGGCGATTTGGATGATTATCCAGCGTTTTTCTGGAAATGAGAGGTTGCAATGTTTGTAATAGTGACGTATGATGTTTCAACTGAAACCCCAAAAGGAAGGGCAAGACTCCGCAGAGTAGCAAAGAAATGCCAGGAATACGGTCAAAGAGTACAGAATTCCGTTTTTGAATGTAACGTAGACTATGCTCAATACAAACTTTTAAAGGCAGATCTATGCATGATAGCAGATCCAAAGGAGGATAGCTTACGGTTCTACAATTTGGGGAACAGGTTTGAAACAAAGATCGAATCATACGGAAAAGATACAGTAATTCATCAAACTGATATCCTAATTGTCTAGTGCGAACCTGAAGCTCTCATAAAATCCCTAGGAGGTTCGCACCAAAAAATAGAGGACATTGAACAATTATGGATTTTTTTCTTAACGCTCATTTAACATTATGCTAAAATAACAAATGGGAGGTGCAGTAATTACGCACTTTCCGCGGTCACCCCTCGTATGAGGGGTGTGGATTGAAATACATCGATGCATCCTGCGGAAAGAAGCTGGTTTAGTCACCCCTCGTATGAGGGGTGTGGATTGAAATTTGATGTTCCCGTCGGGATCCTTGATCATCAGCGTCACCCCTCGTATGAGGGGTGTGGATTGAAATAGGACATTGACAACCAGTTGGTCTGGCAAGACAGTCACCCCTCGTATGAGGGGTGTGGATTGAAATAATCGAGCCGTTTTCCATGTCCAATCCAGTATGTCACCCCTCGTATGAGGGGTGTGGATTGAAATTGTTGTAGTATCTTCCTGGATAATAGTTTCCTGCGTCACCCCTCGTATGAGGGGTGTGGATTGAAATCA
>OMYM01000166.1 GCA_900315225.1 uncultured Erysipelotrichaceae bacterium
ACCACCTTCGATTGCTTGGTGAATGAGATTGATACACAGGTCTTTTTTAGCGGAATTTCCTTTGTAGTCTTGATAGATCAGGGAAGGATCGCAACATGTCTGGCGCAAGCGGGTAAGTTCTGCCAGGACAAGAAGCTTGTTTTCCTTGAAGTCTTTGTCAGACTGTTGTTCAAGCAAAAGCTTGAGACGTTGAACACGGGCTTCATAGAGTTCCTTCTGTTCACCTTCCAGTTGGGCATAGTATACTTCTTCCAGTTTCTCTGGGAGTTGTTTCATGACATCTTTCTTGAGTCTACGTAAGACAAATGGGGAGATCATCTTCTGGAGATGTTCTTCAACGAGTTTGTTTTGGTCGCGGACAATTGGAACTTCGAACTCAGAACGGAATCTGGTGTAGCTGTAGAAGAATCCTGGCATAAGATAATCGAAGATTGACCAGAGTTCTGAGAGTCTGTTCTCAATAGGTGTACCAGTCAAAGCAATGCGGAATGTGCTGTTGATCTGTTTGACAGCACGGGCAGCCTGTGTCGCAAAGTTTTTGATATACTGTGCTTCATCAATGACTTCGCAAGAGAAGTGAATGGATTCATAGTGTTTGATATCTCTCTTGATCAAGTCATAGGATGTCACAAGGATGTCCTTGGGTTCACTGCTTTGGATCATGATTTGTCGATCTGCAGCATTTCCTGCGATCATCTTCACGGGAAGATCTGGCATAAAGCGTTTAAACTCATAGAACCAGTTGAATACAAGGGATGCGGGACAGACAATCAATGTTCTTTCTCTTTCTGTATCTGAAGCAAGGAAGGCAATTACCTGGATGGTCTTTCCTAGTCCCATCTCATCCGCTAGAAGGGCTGCGAAGCCATTGTCTTTGAGTGTGCATAGCCACTCAAAGCCTTCTTTCTGATAACCCATTAGGGTATCCTTGAGGGTGGGTGGGATAGAATGATCCCTTCTTTTCTCTCCCATGTTGTCAATGAGAGTGCGGAAACTGTCATCAGGATTGAAAGGGAAACTGGCATTGTCTGCCATCTCATTGACATACATGGCACGGAAAGAAGGGATCTGGATGTTTCCCTTGACGATTTGTGTCATGGTCAGGGAAAGATCCTGGGCAAGATCCTGAAGTTCTTCTAGAGATTCGTCAATGTCGATAAAGCTGCCATTCTTGAAGCGATAGAACTTCTTCTTGCGGTCGTATCGACCTAACACTTCTGCGAGCTTTCGCATGTCGATGTCATCGGTAGCGAAGTCGAGGTTGAGAAGGTTGCTGGCGATGGAAACGCCGATGGAAACCTTGGGTGAAGGAGATATAGTGAGTTTCTTCAAGGTATCGGAGATATAGACGGTGGCTTTCTCTTGCATTTCGGGGATGCCGGTCTTGAGCAGATTATAGATTTTCTCATCATCTTCCGAGAGCGCCATCATATGACGAATATTGTCGAAAGAATTAAAGTGTTTGGAGAAGAAGGCATCCATTTCCTTTTCTTTCAAGACATTTCTTCTGCCAATGGGCTTGATACCTTCAAGGACATTGTACTTGCCGGAGGAATACAGGGCGTATAGTTCACCTGTGATGAGATCGTCCTGTGGCATATCCAGGTAGATCTCGAAGAGAGGATCTTCAGGGGCGTAGTCCAATGGGTCAAAGCCATCGGATGTGACAAGCATGCGGGTGGAGAGAACAGGGAAAAGGTATTGGGAGAAAGCTGGGAGGTCCTTGTTGGAGATAAAGGTTTCTCTGTCGGTGTTGTTGGCGAGGAACTCGATAACCATTAAGAATTGAGGGGAGTAGATGGGTGTTTTGTGGAGTGTCTTTGTCTTGCGGTCAAGGAAATAGAGATGCGTATTGCCTTTGAAGTAGTCGGGGATTGAACTGGAAAGGAAATACCCGTTGTTATTAGCATGGTTGAGACTGACGTTTAACGCGATGGGAAGATCGGAGATTGCGACGGGTTCGTAGTTGATCGTGTCAAAGGCGTAGTATACGGGAAGATCGCCAAGGGCATTCATGAATGCATCGAGGTATCTTCCTTTGAGGAACATGTGTCGGCGCAGGGTGTTGTCACCGTAATAGTTATTGGCGTAGTATGCATAGTAGGAACCAGAGGATTCCTTGAAGGAGTCTTCGTCATTGGTGATGTCAAAGAGGAAGTGGATCATGTTGTGGGAATCGGGGGTGAAGTTCTGCAGGGAATGGGTGAATTCTAGTTCTTTACCGTATTTGAGCTTTTTCAGGTGTTTGATAGCATCGATGAATTCGGTGATGTTCTGTATGACATACATTTTCTTGTCGGGGTGACCGATCTTGAATCCGACTTTGAGTTTGTTTTCGGATGCACGAGAAAACATTGCCTGCAAGGATACGGGTTCTTCGCTATCGTTGAAAGAAAGCTGGCTGGTCGACAGGTTCGTTAACAATTGGACCATTTCTGTGTCGGTGGGGGTTTCCGCAACGATGGCGTATGTGGGGCGTGCGATATGCAAAAGCCCTGCTGCTACATGTTTGCATGGAGCATCGGGGAAGATATATGAGTTAAAGCAATTGCAGTCATAGCGTATGAGTTTATCGTTGGATGCGGAAAGAACGATCTCAAAGTCATACGTTTGATTATCTTCTGTGTCTTGTGCTTCACCAGAGTATAGTTTTTCGTCTGTAGCGGGGATGTGGATTGGTTCGTCAGGTAGGTCGATGAGACCTTGTTCTTCTATTAACAATGCTTCTTTATAGGTCTTTTCACCTGCTAGTTGCTTGATTTCGTTGGCATCCATGTTTGATTACCTCCCATATCTTGATATTATATCATGACAGAATGAATGCGGCTAAAGTATATTTTTACGATCAAGCAAAAAGAAAAGCGTTGATTCCAAGGAACCAACGCAGGGGGATCTTATACTTCAACGCTAATTTGGTAGTTGCTGGGATTGGGCATTTTTACGGTTTCACCAGGCTTGCTGGAGGAGACGGCGGACATTGAGTCAGAAAGCCATGCGAAGGCATTCTGGAACGTTTCTTTGTCTGCCTTGAGGGTGATGTGGTCGGTGTGCAGGCTCTTTAACAACTCTTCATCACAGCCATCGCCAATGGCACAGGAGAAGAAGACGACTTTCTTGTTTTTCTGTGCCTGAAGAAGTCTTGTGGATACGCCGTTGTCCTTGTCCGTTGGGTATCCATCGGTGAACACCATCAGCCATGGACGGTAAAATGGTGATTGCACATCACGGTATTCTTTCTTTCTCAATTCGATTTCATCCAATGCTTGGTCGATTGCCCGATAGAAGCTGGTTGTGCCAGAGCATGTGACAGTTGGAACATCGTAGTCGTAGACGGGACCAAAGGTGGATACTACATCGACTGTGCTGTTGAAAGTGATGATCATTGGTTCTACGCGACCTTTTGCCATGGGATCGGATTTAATAGCATCGATAAATGTTTTGATTGCTTCGTTGAGCTTTTGTTCATCATCGCACATGGAGCCTGATGTGTCGATCGCAATGACACATGGGCAATGCAGTTCTCCTTTGTTGGCGATTTCTTTGTTTGGTTTTCTGATTTCGTTCGTTGACATACTATTTCTCCTTTTTTCAATATTAGTATATGCTGTAAGAAATGAATATTTTCTTCTTGACCCAAGAATTCATAGAGCAAGTGGGTATTCCTTCTTGTTCCAGGTGTATTCTTTCATCTCGTTGGCTGTGTGCAGGAAGCTATCCTTGGACGCAATCCCATGGACCTTGGCATGGATGAGTTGGGATGTGACATCCACATGGCGTGGCCCATGGGATGTGTAGGCGATGTTCCAAGCGTGGGGACCAGTGTGTCCAGGACCAAAGTTAACATCTCCCACAATGATAATGCTAGGCATAGCCAAGGCATCGCATAGATACTTGAATGCCTTGGCTATGCCTTCGCATACCGCCTTGTGGCGATGCTTTTGCAGGACACCGATGATGGTGTGGCTATAGCGGATTTGTTCGCTTTTGTACTCTACCTGACGAGCCAGATAGTCGTAGATCAACCAAAACTTATCGTCTATCGCAAAGCTGGAAGGAACCTTGGAGACAATGGTCTGTTTCCAACGCTCGGCTTCTTGTTCAAGCAACTTGATTTCATGGTCTTGGAAAAGCAACTCAGTTTCGACATATGACCCCATTCTTCCCGATTCAAAGATGAAGTGATGATCATTGATCCAGAAGATTTCAGGATGATCCCTGGTGGCTGAGAAGATGATTTGGTCAATCTTATCATTGGGAATGTTCTTGTTATCGATCTTGATTCTTGTTTCTTTGTTCTTCCATCCCGTGACCAATTGGTCGTATATGATTATTTCTTCTTGGGCAAGGGTTGTCTTGCCGTATTCATGAACCATTCTTCATGTTCCTCATTGCCATGTCAAGGACAGTTTGCCACTGGTTGGCGGTAGGGCGTTTGTGTATGGTGGCACTCTTTACCGCATCGTTTGCATCGTAGCGGAACACATCGATGAACTTTCTTTGCAAAGGGCTGTACAGGGTGTTGAAAGGTGGGCAACATGAGGGACAAATGCCACCTTTCACAGCAGGACACATTCCCTGGGCAATATTTGTGGTGATGGGATTGGCACAGGATGAATTCTGAGAGTGATTCATGACCTCTCCCGTGAAAGGATGGGTGTTGTTCATCAACAGAATGAAGATGTGGATCGCTAATTGGAAATTATCCGACTGCTCGGTGAATTTGGAACTAGGGCGAGAAAGATCCCTTCCCTGTAGCTCTGGAGGCAACATTTCCGCTACGCCAACCGTTGTCTTGTACACCTTGCCTGTATTCCTATTGGTGATGGTGAATGAATCGCAATCAATCAGAGTGACATAACCGTGTTCATTGACCATGATGTTGTTCTGGTTGAAATCACCAATCACAACATCATGAGCATGCATGATTTTGACGGCAGTCGCAAGATTACGGGCAATGGTATACGGAGTCAGCTTGTTATAGCGAGGATATAGCTGCAGTCTTTCACGTTCTCGGGCAGCTTCAAAGATGTGGTGGGATGTATGTACCTTCGGCATGACATAGCCACACATTGTCCCAGAATAGTCCAAGAGAAGATCATGTGGCCAAGCAACAGTAAGAACCTTGTTTCCTTCCTCGTCCAAAAGATAGGGATCAAAGTTCATGTTTAACATTGTCGTGATCTTTTCCCTCTGGGTAGAAGTGGCGGGTGAAGGATACACCTTTGCGACAAGGTCATTGGAGCCAATGACTTCATATACCGTTCCTTCACCACCTGAACCAATCTTTGAACCCAAAGAGTATGTTCTTCCGTTTCTTCCGTTGTATGTAATCATAAGGGATGAACTCCTTTCGTGGTTTTTTGTTGAAGAGCGTTACTTGCTTCGGAGAGATCATCGGTATCGTTTTGAAGATTGTCATGCATTTCATTCACATTGGGAAGACCTGTCTTTGGATTACATGGACAGGATGAAGCGTTGGAAGTTCCTATGCCGATGGATAGTTGATCATCTGTAGCAGTTGCTGGGTCATCCGCAAGGATATTGGCTGGCTTGGATGATTTCTCTTTTTGTTTTTTCTCGGCGTAGTATTTACCGTATAGCTTCCTGTTCCGATCTTCGATATACTTTTGGATGGTCGCGTAATACTCATCTTCGTTGAAGGTGAATGGTGGCAGATGTTCTACACGTTCGCTGTTAGTTACGATGAGAAGGGTCATGTCGTCCTTGATGTCATGGCGAAGCGAGTTCTCATCGGTTGAAGGAAGTGACATGCTGTGTTTCCAAAACTGCTTTTCAGCTTCGAAAGATTCTTCGCTATCGTATGGCGTATATAGTAATCGTTCCATGAATGGCGTGAAGATAAGACCAAGGGTGGGATGGACAAAGTAATCAAGAATCCCATCGGTACACATGACAAAGGATGCGACAGGCTTAGATGTCTTGGAAAATTGCCACAGATCAGTAAAGCGAAGAGGGTAGAGGCTATGAGCTTCTTCTCCCTTATGACGGGTGGTGATCATTTCAAACTCACCATCTTCGTATACAACGACAATGCCATCATCGCCAATATGCCCAAAGTAGACGGTCTCACCATCATACACAGCAACGGTCAATGTACAATCGTACTCAACCAAGGATAGTTCTTGTTCAAGGGACAATGCATCGATTTTGTCATATGCAAGGTTGTATGTATTTTTTAACAAAGGGATGATTGTAGTATCATCAAGTATATCGAGTTCATTTAGATGTTGGTGGAGATAGTCTACCGCTGTATTCACTGCCAGTTTGGCACCTTCCCCTCCATGGAAGGTGGAGCCAACGCCATCGGAGATGGCGGATACAGTGAGTTCCTTGCCTGTAGGCGGGTGGGTGAATTTCAAGGTCTTGGAAGCGTCTTGTCCATCGGTTCCTTTGAAGACATGGTATTCGCCTGTCTCGGTGTGATTAAATGTATTGATCATATGTAAGTTCCTTTCTATGATACTACGGTGAACTGGTAATTGGATGAATCGGGTATATTGGTTTTGGTTCCTGGGGATGAAGCGGCGATTTCGGACATGGAGTTGGACAGCCATTTGAAAGATTCTTGGAATGATTCGTAGTCTGTCTTGAAGGTGATGTGGTCTTTGTGAAGGTTTTTCAAGAGTTCTACATCACAATCGTCTCCAATGGCACAAGAATAGAATGTTACTTTCTTGTGGGTTTGCGCATATATGAGTCGATCCGAAACGTCTTGGTCTTCATCTGTCGGGAAACCATCGGTGAACACCATCAGCCATGGACGGTAGTATGGAGTGTGCGTGTCCTTGTATTCTTTCTTTCGCAGTTCGATTTCGTCCAATGCTTGGCCAATGGCTGTATAGAAACTGGTCATGCCTTTGCATGTGACCGTAGGCGCAACGTAGTCATAGGCGGGACCAAACGAGCTTTGTACTTCAACCTTGCTGTTGAAGGTCATGATCATTGGCTCCACACGTCCCCTGGCATATGGGGAGGACTTGATTGCGTCAATGAAATCGGCGATTGCTTTGTTTAGCTTCTCCTCTGAATGCGACATGGAACCTGAGGTATCGATCAAAAGCACGCAAGCGCAATGTGGTTCTCCCTGGTTGGTGATTTTTTTGTTTGGTTTTCTGATTTCTTGTGTAGACATAATGTTACTCCTTTCGTGTGTGACCATTGTATATGGGAAAAAATAAAATTTGAAACGAGAAAAGATTTCCAACGTTTTGAGATCTTGGATTGTATATATAATGAAAGGGGGTGGGTGTGATGTCAAGAACAAAGTTGCGGGATGATGAAGAGATTACGGGAATATTCAAGCGTCATGGACAAGTTGTCTATCGCATATGCTTTGCTTATATGAAGAATCACGCGGATGCGGAGGATGCTCTCCAGCAGACGTTTTTCAAGTTAATTGAAAAACGTCCTGTCTTAACAAGCGAGGAACATGAAAAGGCATGGTTGATGAGGACTGCCGCAAACATATGCAAAAATGCCTTGCGACATTGGTGGAGGAAGAGACAAGACATTGACGATGTGCATGATCTTGCGACAAATATCGAAGATGAAACCGTGTTGCAGGAGGTACTGAAGTTACCGGAGAAATACAAGATCGTGGTTTACCTGTATTACTATGAAGGATACAACAACGTTGAGATAGCGGATATCCTGAAAAAGCCACCGTCAACCATACGCAATCATTTACGTGAAGCACGTAGCATATTAAGAGAAAGGCTAGGGGATGACTTCGATGAAGAATGATAAGATTGTTACGGGAATGAATAAAATAGAATTGGATGAAGAAGCGCAAAAGAGAATGTTAGAGGTAATATTGGCTAAGAATAAGTCAATGAGAGAGGAGAAGGATATGAAGAACATGATGAAGATG
>OMYM01000162.1 GCA_900315225.1 uncultured Erysipelotrichaceae bacterium
CATTGCCATGGCACAGGAAATAGCCGCCAAAGAAGAAAACCTTTCTGCCATGACCCAGGGCATCGACACCTTTGTAAAAGAATATCGAGACACGGTCTGTGAGTTGAAGCGGATACTGGGTGTCCAAGATCCTAGGCAGACACAAGGCAAAGCAGAGACATCCTATGAAGAACTGAATGAAAAGCTGCAATTGGCATATACGGCGATTGAAAACTTTGAAGCGGAAAGCGCTGCCGAAATACTGCGACCGCTTGCCTCGCTCGGTTTTGCGGATGAGAAGGTTTCCCAGTCTTTGCGTGAGATTGTGAAGGCACTTGATGATTTTGATTCTTATAGCGCTGAAAAACTGTTGGATTCTTTGATCCACGGTAAAAAGGAGGAATAAAATGAATGAATGGGTTCTAGTGGTTGACGATGATGCTGGAAATCTGAAAACAGCCAGTCATATCCTGTTGAAAAGCGGGATGCGGGCAAGCTGCGTGAAATCGGGTCTGGAAGCCCTGAGGTTTTTGGAAAGCAGGATTCCCGATTTGATTCTGCTCGACATCCACATGCCGGGGATGGATGGTTTTGAGACACTTAAGCATATACGAGAAAATGATCAAACCTCTGGTATTCCGATTGTTTTTCTGACAGCGGATGAAGACAGCGAAGCCGAAACACGAGGTCTTGAAGCCGGAGCAATGGATTTTATCAAAAAGCCATTTGTGCCCGAAGTTCTTTTGACAAGAGTAAGGCATATCATCGAACTGACACGTCTACAGAATGACCTGGAAAGCCAGGTCAAAGAAAAAACAGCGGAAATCTTTCGGCAAAAGGAAACACTCAAACGCCTTAACGTACAGATCGTCATGACCCTTTCCGGGGCGGTGGATGCCAAAGACAGATACACCAGTGGCCACGCCATGCGTGTGGCGGATTATTCCCGTGAAATCGCCCGAAGATATGGCTGGAATGAAGATCAAGCAGAAAAAATCTGGCTCATCGGACTTCTTCACGATATCGGAAAGATCGGCATCCCTGATTACATCATTAACAAGCCAGATCGTCTTACCGATGAAGAATACGAAATCACGAAACAACATCCTGAAATGGGCTGGCATATCCTGCAAAACATCCCAGAGTTTCCAGAATTGGCGATTGGCGCCCATTGGCACCATGAACGATATGATGGCAACGGTTATCCAGATGGCATCAAGGGAAACGACATCCCGATAGAAGCACGCATTATCGCAGTGGCAGACACTTATGATGCCATGACATCAAGGAGAAGCTACCGTGACATACTGCCGCAGAAAGTCGTCCGGGATGAAATCGCCCAAGGCAGTGGCAATCAATTCGACCCGGTATTTGCGTCCATCATGTTGGAAATGATTGATGAAGACAAGGATTACAACATGCGGCAAAAGTAAAGCCGCAACAAAAATGAACAATACAGGAATCGAACTCCCAAGCTTTCCATGCTAAACAGAATCTATACGACATGCCCGAGATAAAAAATCGGAACCAGGGTTAGACGATGAATAGGCAATACAACTAGTATCTTGTTTCTTAAATATGTGTGATTATATACTGGAACGATCAATTATCTGGAACAGATATTTACAATCGTTCCACATATAACTGCAGGCAGACAACGCAGAATTCTACCTATTTGTTCGTCCAAGCATAAAATCGTAAACAGAGGCATCAAAGAATACTAAAAGACGATACTGTTTGAGAGGAAATATCTACCTGTTTATGGGATTTTGACTGGGATGATAAATATCTTCTCAAGCACAATTCATGTTCAACAACACGATTTTGTCCAGAGAACAGGGAACGTTCTTTCAGTAGAATAGGAGAAAAAAGCCTGAGAGTTCTCTCAGGTTTTTGGGCTAGTGGCTTTACGTCGTCTTGTCTTCATGGTTTTTTCATCGCCGATCAAGCAGAGCTGCCCCTTGAATGCCAGACCTAGCTTGCGTATGATTGGATATCCTTTTGTGACTAGCTCGGTATAGTACTGGTTCTTTTCGATTTGCCTCAAGGTCTCCCTGACGGATGCCTTCAGCAATTGCTCGTCCGTCCTCTTGCTCTTTTTGTCGGCATCGATGTTTTTTAACTCGACAATGAACGCTTGCAATGATTTGTCTTTGGGCTTCAATTGCATGTCGTATCTTCCAGTGCCAGCAATCCGGTTGGATGTCACATAGTAATAGCTGTCCAGGCTAACCGTCAGGCCGATGATGAAGCCTTGCCAGAAGGCTTCGGAATTGTCGAAGTAGGAGATGGAATACTTGACGATCTTGTTCAGGGACAGGTTCATTTTCTCTAGGTCATAGGCGTACAGTGCATTGATAAATTCCCTGTAGGAGGAACTCCCGCTTGCCGTGGAGAACCAGCGCCTGACCATCTTCTTGAACATGATCCTTGTTTCCTTGTTTGTGATCGACAACGTGTATATAGGCTGCTCAATCGGTTCATCGCTTTCATCGAATTTGGTAATCTCTTCCACCTTCAAGTATCCACTGCAAAGCAAGAGCGACCACACGGCTTCCTCAACATAAGAAAGCTCTTCAAACACCACATTCTCATCAACCATGCAACGGATGGCCTCGTTCTTCATCAGGATCTGGAAATCTTTCCTTGTGTCTTCGCTACCATGCCGGATCAGCTGACTGACCAGCTCGTTTGATGAAGTATCTGCCCAATATGTTTTGTATTCTGGTTCATCAAGAAATGACGCATTCGAATAAGGGTTGTAGATCCTCCTTAGCCCGCCGAACACAAAGCCATCGTACCAGTCCTTGACATTCTGCTTTTCTTTCGACAAGCCGTATTCATCCAATGCATAACTTATTTAAAGAATTATACCCTGGATAATATTTTATTATTGCGATAATTACAATGAATATTCTATTAAAGGCGAACTTGTGAAAATCCAACGATTCGTAGCAATAGCCCATTCATCCCCTTGTTTCGGCCTGCCAACCCCCTTGCCAACCCCATTTTCTGGGGTATAATTGTACACGCAAAGGAGAAAGCAAATGTCTATACAAAAATCGCTGGAAAACACCGTTGCAATACCAACCAGGGTATCCGTGATGGCGAAAGGTATGTATACCTCAACACACGCTCCAAATGGGTCTGTCGCGCGGATGGGGACGGGATAGCGTCAACTCACAAAAAGGAGTGCATCGGCATCCAC
>OMYM01000346.1 GCA_900315225.1 uncultured Erysipelotrichaceae bacterium
AAAGACAAATCAGAGAATCAAGATCGAGGCACAGCGAGCCGCCGCTGCCAAGCAAAAGCTTGAAGAATCTCAGAAGGAAAACACAAGAATCTTGAATTCAGTGAATGATGTAATCATCTTTCATTTCATCGAAGGATGTCTTCAATTCACTACCGACAGAAAGTTGGTTATCAATAAGCTTATGGAGAGGCATGACCTTACCCGCTTTGAAGCAGAAGCCTATCTCACCAACTTCTACAAGAGTTTGGTACCTAATGGCATCAACTCAACACAAGAACATCAGTCCACGCCAATCTCACCTGCCTGAATTCTTCGTTACTTGGCTCTTATCTTCGATGATTTGACGATTCTTCATTGGTGATTCAATGACTCCCCATTCATCCCGTTTTTTAAGGTCGCTCAAAGCGAGGAATAGATTCACAAAATAACAATGACCTTCGAGACATAGATCATCATTAGCATAGAAAGAAGAAAAAAGATTGCTGGTACAGCAATCTTTTTCTTCCTTACATGCAAATCTTTGCTATAATAGACATTGAATGGAGATTTATTTATGGGCACAGAGACGAACGAAAACTATATCTTTGTAAGTTATTCACATTTTGATGAATTCTGGGCAGAGCCTTTTATCAATGACCTTATAAGCAATGAATATCAAGTCTGGTACGATAATTTCCTTCAGCCTGGAGAATTATGGGAAGAAAGATTGTATCAGCAAATACAACAATGCAAGGTATTCATTGCCTTGATTTCCAACGACTATTCCGTTTCTCCCTATTGTATCCAGGAATTAAAATGGGCAAACGAACGTCCTGAGTTGATTACACTATTCATAAAAAACAGCGATAAAATTCCAACCGATCTATTCGAAGAACTTGACAAACATAAAGACGAGGAATTCATGACATGGGATTACAGTAATCCATCTCGATCTTTTTCGGAAGTTCAGAACTATCCAGGAATCAGTCGATGTTTCAATCCTGGGCACACAGAAAAAGAATTCAAATTCACACGCATTTCCGAACTAACAAGAAAAGCAATAGAAAGAATACGAATGGACCATCCAAGTTTTCGCATGTTAAAAAAACAGGATGAAAGTCTATACCCCAAGGGAAGAATAGTAAGTGACTCTCAAGAACAGTATTCCACGATCATCAGTTTAAAAGCAAAAATACGTAATACATGGAAGCAACCAAACCAAACCCATCTTTCTGTCATAGGCTGTGGAGGAATAGGCAAGACAGTAGCTCTGTTAAGTCTTTTTAGCGATAAAGCATTCCTTCAAACTCTTTCCGATACCCCAGTAATTTACATTCCGTTGTATGTTCTTGCTTCTAGCTCTTTCAAAACCATTGACGACTACATTAAAAGCACATTTCCTGGTCATTTAGGAGGCCATCTTGTCCAACTATCTAATGAAGGCTGGAATGGTCCTCAAATTGCCCTTTTGCTAGATGGATATAATGAAGTTGGCCTCATGAGTCGCCCAAAAGTTGAAGCAATGATCCATGATTGGCTGATACGTTCTGGGGTTCTGGCAATCTCGACCTCTCGCATACAATTCGAATTAAACGAAAAACAATTCACTTCTTTCGAACTCAAAGAACTTGATGAAAAAGAAATCAAGCAGCATCTATTACAAAACAAACTTAAAACTCCTAGTCCCTCTGTCCTCAAGGTCATCAATACTCCGTTAATGCTGAAAATATATACTGATGTAAAGCTTTTCAGAGAACTCAACAAAATTGAAATCATTGAATTTAAAGATGATACTTCTGCTGGAAGCTTGATATTCAATTACATTCAACGAGGACTCTATTCATTAACTCACACAAGCGAAGAAACCCTGTCAAATACGATCCATTCATCAGAAAAACACGAAAGATCCATTGACATCGCCTTTTCTGTACTATGCATGTCTCCCTATATTGCCTATAAAATGGCATCTGAAAGTCTATTCTCCATCACAGAAACACAGTTTAAGTCATGGGTTGAAGAAGGAGTATCCTTCTGGAAAGACCGTCTTCCTCAACAAATGATAACCATCGAAGAATATTATGAACAAGCATTCTACGATGGTGACATGCGCTGGTTGTGTAGCAGGCAAAGAAGAATCCTGACGCATCACGAAGCGCTCTTTGTGAAAACAAAGAACATCTATCGTCCTGTCCATCAGAACTTCCGTGACGGTCTTGCGGCTATACACTTGATGCATCTAGCAACAGTTTCACCTAACTCAGCTTTAGAAGAGTTTAAATCAGTCATATCCGATGAAGTATTAGGTTATCTAGCAGATCTTCTTGATGATGAGACACTATCATCATTATGGACAGAAAGCAAGAGGAACTTCCATCCTCTGTCCACCAAGACATTGATCCAGCTAAACTATAACAAATATAATCATGATCTAAAGCATCTCGATTTCAGCAATCTCGATCTCTCGGATATTAACTTTTATCGCTTCCGTGATAGCAACAACAAACTATTGCTTTCAACAGATCCCATGTTCTTTGCGAACACAAAGCTATATGCAAAGTGTTTTCTTCCCCAAGAACACAGTGACGACATCACATGCCTTGCTGTAAACAAAGAAAACACAGTGCTTGCTAGCGCAGGAAAAGACCATAGGATCATGCTTTGGAACCTGAAAACAGGTAATCCAGTTACTGATCCGATATCAACCAATGACCATGTATGCAAGAAAATTCTATTTACCGATAACGAGAATCTCTTAATAGCACTTAATCAAGACGGTACAGTCTTCAAGCATGACTTGGGACAACACAAATCAATCCCTATCACTATCCCGACCCCTACCATCACATGTGCCGTCTATCTCCACAATGAACGTCATTGTGTTGTTGGCTTTAGTGATGGTACAGTGGGCATATGGGATAAAAACACCTTGGAATGCATTGTAAGATCCCAGATCGCAAACAAACCTATTCGTAACCTGTTTACCTCTAGTAATCAACAAACAATCTTAGCAGATTGCAGTGGAACATATTCTGTCATTGACAAAAATCTAAATATCCTCCATGAATTCAGCTTTACGGATGCAACTTTCAACCAGCCAATAGCCTTCGATGACGTAAATCATACACTTATTCTATCTGATGGCGCTGGACAATTCTTGCCTATAGACTATATATCCGGCATGAGAGTCTCCTCACCAATCAGAGCATACGCTACTTCAATTCACTCCTTCACGTTTACACCCACTGGAGAATATTTCTTGACTATTTCCAACAACTATCAACCTATATTCTGGAAAACAGATGGTTTTACACCAATCGAAGAACTAGATGACGATAGCATATCATCATTCTTTGAATGTATCAAATTATCTACCATTCATGAAATAGCCTTCTTTGATTCCTTGCGTGCTTATTGCGATGATCAGATCAATCGAAACAATCGAGTTTATACGATTGATTTAAATGAGCTAGGTACAATTTATTGTTGTGCAATGAACAGAACAGGAGATGTCATTGTGATCGGTTATGGGCATTCCATAGGTGTTTGGAACGGGAAAGACAACTCATTCTCTTTCAAAAAAGCCATCCATTCCGACTGGATAAGATCTGTAGCTGTGAATGCCGAAGGAACTCTCATTGTCAGTGGCTCTTTTGATGAAACCGTTCAACTCACCAACTTAGCTACTGGAGAAACAACTCTATTAGGAAAACACGATGGCTGTGTCAACAGTGTTGCGATCAATGCGGAAGGGACAATCGCAGTCAGTGGCTCTGATGACTGCACCGTACGAATTTGGGACATTCCATCCAAAACATGTATACATGTTCTGGATGGACATGCTGAATCTGTGAGTTCCGTTGGCATAAATGCTGAAGGAACACAGGCAATTAGCGCATCCGATGATTCTACAATCCTTGTTTGGGATGTATCTAAAGGTATCCAAATCGGTAAATTCCCTGGATTTGGTGATCCACTATCAGCCGTTTCAACCTTTGAGAATTCCAAGACAGCCATTGGTCTTCTAGACGATGAAGCAGTCTTTGTTTGGAACGTAGAAAACGGTGAAACTTCACCAATAAGTAAAGGATTGGCATTCTCTACAAGTATGAATAGAAACAGAATCGCAGTCTTGGCAGATAAACATACCATAAAGATATTTGACAGACACTTTGATTGTATTCAAACGGTTCAAAATCCTACCGTTGATATCCAGTGCATTACGCTAAACGCTGATGGAACAAAGCTTGTCTGCTGTTCATCATCCTCCATTC
>OMYM01000160.1 GCA_900315225.1 uncultured Erysipelotrichaceae bacterium
TCGCTATTGCTTCACAAGACTCTGGTTTAGGGATAATGTAGTGCTATTTCTCAGAAATTGATTCCGCCCCTACAGCTCGAAAAAAAGAATGCAAAAGTCTTCTTTTTCTAAGAAACTATGCTAAAATATCATGGTTCACAAAAGGGAGGATAGAACAGATGGACAAGGAAAAGATGAAACGCATCGCATATTGTTTTCTTGGCGTTGTCATTATTGGCATTGGTTGTGCCACCTTCAAGCTCAGCAATCTTGGAAATGACGCATTCAATGCATTGAATATACGTATCTCGGAATTATCTGGGATATCGTTGGGATTGGTGACAATCATGATGAACTGCCTGTACTTGATTGCACCACTGTTGTTTGGCAGAAAGTATATTAACATTGGAACCATCCTCAATGGTGTCCTGCTGGGGTATCTGGTGGACTTCTTCTACAAGTTGGAAGCGAGTGTGTTCGGGCTTCCAGGAAACCTGGTTCTCCAGCTGGTCTGCCTGGTTCCAGCGGTGATTATTATATCCTTGGGAATTTCCATGTATCAAACGGCTGATCTTGGCGTAGGACCATACGATTATCTGGCATTGGGGCTAAGAGATCATTTGAAGTTGCCATACTTTGGTTGCCGCATATTTACCGATGGGGCATGCGCTTTGTTAACGTTCTTGTTGGGTGGTCTCATCGGAATTGGCACTCTTACATGCACGTTGTGCCTAGGCCCGTTTGTGTCGTTCTTCGACAAGAATGTATCTACCAAGCTGATGGCATAAAGAGGAGGTGAGCATGGCGAAAAAAGGATCGAATGTCATAACGGTTGATTGGGATTGGCGTAGTTTTCTTACGAACTCATCCATGGAAGCATATGCTAAGGGACATATTAACGACAATACACTTCAACAATTCAATGAAGAAAATCATACACTGACAGGAGTGGTCAAATATTATTCCTCTGAGTTTCATCCTATGATTCAAAATATTCCTGCCGATATAGAAGCATGCACGAGGGATAACGAAGCGGGTCCAAGAAGGAATACAAGGGAGAAAGAAGAATTGTACTCTAGATGGAGCTGCACATGTACGATGGGACTAAACAGGCTTCCATGCAATCATACGACGCTATTGGCCTTGTATCGGGAAAAAATCAAAGGACCACTGTCTTTTTCGGAAACCAAGGAAGAAAGAGAAGCTCGTTATCGGAAGAAAAAGGAAGAACAACGCGCAAAATACAAAATGATGTCGAAGGAAGAACAGCGCAATATTGAGCTTTCTGTTGTTGAAGAAATAAAGGATTTGCCCGCAAAAGGCTATTTCTTCAACATGATGCAGGCGTTGAAGGGTGCCAAGACAAACTTCTATGAGCTAGAACAATTGAATGAAATGAGAGGACTTGAGATCAATCCAAACGTTCGACTGGGTTTTGATGCGGATAACAATCAACAGAAATTGATTGTCGACGCGAAGATCGATGGCAAAAAAGTGGAGCTGACGTTTAGGAAGGGAGAAAAGATAGATACAAAATGCTCTTGTGGCGAGTACAATCAAAGTGGCTACTATTACTCTTACGGTTTTTGGTATGGCAGGAATTATTCACCCGTGGACTACAGCGGTGAGTTTTGTGCCCATAAACTGTTGTTAATAGAGTGGACAAGGGACTATATCCTTAGGAAAAACCCGGGCGATGAGACGGACTACAAGGGAAGTCGCTTCCTCACCGAAGCAATGAACAAAAAACAAGGGAAACTCTTGGGAACGGTTGAAAAGATTAGGAACCTTTCGTTACGACCAATGTTAACGGAGGCGCGTAATGGGGAAGTTGGGATCAGATTCAAAATTGCCAGAGGAAATGAACGAGAAATCATTATCAAGTATCCCGAGGATTTCTTGAGAAACTACAATAATTCTAAGGAATGGTATATTGGCAGTCGGTCATTCGACTTTAGTAAATATGACTTCAACGATGAGTCTGTGTTATGGTTGGATCTTTTGCGAAAGCAGGAAACACTTAACTATGTCAATGGGTATTATAGCTCAAGAGACGGCAGTATTGCTCTAAAGGGAAGGCTGTTGGAGGATCTGTTTGAAAGTGCCTTGGGCAAGAAGATCTATGTCGAATCTGATGCAGGAAACCATTGGATCACGGTGATGGAGACACCATGCACTGTCGAGGTCAGTGTTTCGCCAATCAATCCAAAGAAGGCATTGGAAGGCATTGTCGTTTCGGGCGTAGTGCCGATATTCTTCCAGGGATGCGAGAACAAATATTTCCTGAGTACGAATTATCTTTCCCGTGTTTCAAGTGAAGAAGAAGATAATCTTTCGATTTTCAGTGATGCTGGGGACAAGAATGGAACTTTCACATTCAAGGTTGGCAAAGACAACCTACAGGAATTCTATTATCGTGTCCTACCTGCTTTGAAAGAGAGAGAAACGATTATTGTCAAGGACAACGCAAGGGAATTGTTGGAAGGGTCACTTGCGCCTGAGGCAGAGTTTGTCTTCTACTTGGATTATAAGGATTCTGTAATTTCCCTGGAAGCGAAGGTGAAATATGGCGACAAGGAACTCTTCTTGCGAAAGAATATGCCGGAAACGGAATACTCACGAGATCCTGTTCAAGAGAAAAGGGTGTATAATCAGCTGAAGATAATATTCAACTCTGAAAAAAATGGCTCGTATTCCCTCAAGACAGACGAAGAAAGCTTGTTTACGTTTTTGACAAAATGGATAGATGTCTTATCTTCCTTTGGTGAAGTGAAGGGGACGAATGCGTTTAATTCACTGAAGATTCGCAATGTACCAGTGTTCACCATGGATGTTACGGTATCGGTGGACAGCGGCTTGTTGGATTTGGAGATTCTGACCAAGGATCTTAGCCATGAAGAGCTATTAGCATTGCTTGGAAGTTATCGCGAAAAGAAAAAGTACCATAGGCTTCAATCAGGTGATTTCATTAGCCTGGAGGAAATGGACAACTCCCTGAACAAGATTGATTCCACCCTGGAACAGTTGAACTTGACCATTGAGGATGTCCTCAATGGCAAGGGACACTTGCCATTGTATAGGGCGTTGTATGTTAACAGCCTGTTGGAGGAAAGGGAAGAACTTGTTGCGAAGAGGGATAAGACATTGACCCAACTTGTCAGGACCTTCAAGACGATCAAAGATTCCGACTTTGCCGTACCAACGCAGTTGGAGAATGTGTTGCGTCCATATCAAGAAACTGGCTGTAAATGGTTGAATGTTTTGACGCAATCAGGCTTTGGCGGTATTCTCGCGGATGAAATGGGACTTGGCAAGACCTTGCAGTTGTTGGCGGTGCTTGACGCAATGAAAAGAGATAACGACAACTTACCTGTTTCACTTGTTATTTGTCCTGCTTCCCTGGTCTACAACTGGGTGGAAGAAGCCAAGCGATTTACCCCAGACATGAAGGTAAAAGCAATCGCTGGAACAATGGTTGATAGA
>OMYM01000157.1 GCA_900315225.1 uncultured Erysipelotrichaceae bacterium
CAGATAGAAAATATTGTTGGTAGGATGTGTCCATCATTGTGCGGGGAATGTAGAATGTCTCGTATACACTCATGTTGTAGGCATAGCTATCGACTCCTTCAGTTGATTCGATGACTTGTGACATGAGATCTATGTCGGGATCTTGTTCCGAGCCACGGGTACAGCGAAGAAGTAAATCTTTTCCTTCGTTGATACGAACAAACGTCTTTGCTTCGGTTTGGAGATACGACACAAAAGAAGAGGTAGAGACAAACAATATGATGGATAGGGCAAGGGATAGAACGGTGGCACGGTATCTTTTGCGGTTGCGTTTGAAGTTCTTGAGAGCCATCATGCCTTCAAAGCCAAACAGCTTCATCACAAATGCAGGTGTCTTTACTGCTCTGGGGGAGATTTTGATTTCTTCGTTTTGGCGTATTGCAACAATAGGCGCAATACGCAATGCTTTCCTTGCTGGAATCATAGCGCTTATGAGTGTTGTCACAAGGCTGATGATGGTTGCGATTAACAGAATGCCTGGACTCACAACAAGCTTCAAGCTAGAGTTGGTGTGGAGGAATGCCTGGAAGTTGTCGTTTAACATGAGAAATACCGTGCTAATGCCAAGAAGACCAATGCCTATGCCAAGGGGAACAGCAATGATACTCAGTATCATTGCCTCAAAGCATACAGTTTGTTTGATTTGTTTCTTGGTTGCGCCAATGGATTGGAGAATGCCGAATTGACGGATTCTTTCCGATACCGAGATAGAGAAAGAATTATACACAAGTGATATGGAGCCAAAAGCAATCAAGAAACATAATATTCCCGCAAAGCCATACATTGTGCCAGTGATTGTTTTGTCTTTGGATACACCGTTATAACGCAATAGTTGGCTATGGTTCATGTAATCTCGGGAATAATGCTGGTGTGAGAGGAAATCATAGTATTTGCTTGGTTTCTTCAGGGTGAAGAACACGGTGTAGTTTTTGTTGGAGGAACCGCGCGTCAGGGCATAATAGCCAGGTGTCATGTAGCTTTCTATGATTAACTGGTTGTATATGCCAACAATCTTGTATGTCTTTTCTGTCGCATCAACAATCTCTTCGTTCTCTTTGTATGGGTCATATATTCCCATGGGGATCCCTTGTAGCTCTCGATTGCCAACCTGTAAAGTGATTTCATCGTCTATGCCATAGGTAAAGTTGGTGATAAATAGATGGGAAGGGAGGATGATTTCGTTTTCGTTTTCGGGAAGTCTTCCGTTGATGATGAGGGGATAGAGATCAGTGAAGTCTTCAGGCATGGATTGAATAAAAAGATAAGGGGAATAGTTGGTTTCAATCCGTGCCCAGCCGATTTCCTGGAGATATGTGTAGTCTTTGATATCTTTGTCGTTTTCCAGTTCTTCGAATTTATCAATGGTAACGTTGTTCAATGCGCCAAGCCATGCGCCATTGAGGGAGGTCTCTTGGTTGATCAAGAACTGTAGGCCAGAGTATGCGCTGGTTAATACAGCGGTAAACAACGACATGGACAACATGATGCCAATGATGGTGACGAGTGTCCTTGTCTTGTTTTTGCGTAGTGAACGGACGGTGTATTTCAAGAATATGTTCATGTTGTTACCTGATTCTTTCGTCTTTGACAATCTTTCCGTCGGCGATAGCGATGATTCTGTCTGCCTGTAGGGCGATGTTTTCATCGTGGGTGATGATGATCAAGGTTTGTCCGTATTTGCGGTTGGAGAGCTTTAAAAGCTCTACGATCTCTTGTGAATTACGGGAGTCTAGGTTGCCGGTTGGTTCGTCTGCCAACACGATGGCAGGCGCATTCATCAATGCCCTGCCAATGGATACGCGCTGCTGTTGTCCGCCAGACAATTGGTTGGGAAGGTTGTTTTTCCTGTCGTTTAGGTCGAGGATGTCCAATAGTTCCTGTAGGTGTTCTTTGTTTACTTTTCTTCCATCCATCAACACAGGCAGTGTGATATTCTCTACCACATTGAGAACAGGGATCAGATTATAGAACTGATAGATCAATCCTACTTCCCTGCGTCTAAATATCGCAAGCTGTTCTTCGTTTTGTCGATAGACATCTTGGTTGTTCATGAACACCGTGCCAGATGTGGGGCGGTCTACGCCTCCCAGGATATGCAAGAGCGTGCTCTTGCCTGATCCAGAGGGACCAATGATGGCGATAAACTCCCCGCTTTGCACGCTGAACGATACATCGTTCAATGCCTTGACTTCGTTGTTTCCTGATTCGTATATCTTGCATATGTGTTCTGCTCTTAATATTTCCATTTGCTTTACCTCTCATTACAATACCAGTATAGGATACAAAAGTGACTATTCGGTGACAATGGCGGAATTCTTTCGCCAAACGTGATACAATAGTGGAGGAGGATGTGATCTATGAAGTATTGTAAGATTTGTGGTGAAGAGATGCCGGATCGTGCCCGCTTTTGCATGATGTGTGGCACTCCCTTGGCAAGCGAGGAAGTTGTTCAAGCGCCAAGGGAAGCCAGACGCTTGGATCCAGAGATGGATATCTTGACGGTAGATTCTGCGGATGAAACATATGTTGTGGAATATGGGATCTTTGAAATCACAAGTGTTCAGGAACGCTTTGGTTATAACGCCATCGTCATTGGCGCATGGCAGATTTCCAATGATACTGCCGATGGCGTATACATGAGTGAGCCATATGACATTGACATCGATCTAGAGGCTCTGGGTGTGGATCCTGAATTGTATGAAGATCTGGAATTGTACGGTGATCGTGGTTCGGGTGTCATGGACGAATACCCGTATGTCATTGAAGACAATGTGCTTAAGACGCAAAGTAGAAGTACGCTTTCCTTGGTGTTGGTCGCGAATATGTCTCTTTGGCTTTGTGAACAAGAACATCGGATGACGCGCAATGATGTCCCGTATGTCGTAGAGAACAGGAATAACAGTGGGATGCTGGGCGATGACAAGTGTTATTTCTACTATATCAAGGATCAAAGGACAGATAAGAGAGTGTTCAAGGTGTACTATACACCTGAGAAACAGGTGTTTAAGGACAAGGCTGCGTATGAGAAACTGGAGGCCAAGGCGCTCCAGAAATTGCTGGAAGCGAACCTGAATGATATTCAGAATGAGTTCCCTGAACTGAAGGCTTGCCAGATGAACGCCTTGGCTGCTATCAAGGTTAAGCAAGAACTAGTCGCTGAATGCCAGAAATCCCGTGACTATGAGACAATCAAGGAGAAGGCTGAGGATAGTGGCATTCCTGATTGGTCGAGGCTTGACGACAAGCTAATGGACATGTGGGAGTACATTTCGGAAGCGGGGTATAGAATTCCCTTGGACTTGATCAAGGTATATGTTAACGAAGGAGAGGAAGGGGAATACCACAATCCGTTTACAGATCGCTGGATCACCTTGCATATAGCCAGCGAAGACTTGGACTATGAGATTGTTCATGGCATTCACTCTGTCTTTGCCTACCAATACACCCATGTGTATAGCCAAGACTTCGCTAGGCTTTTGGAAGCTATAACCCATCGCTTTGTGGTGGAATCCGCTGATGATCTTGTAGCAAAAGGTATTGCGGATGATTCTTGTACTCTTATGTTTAGACCAGAGCATTATGAACTCTTAGCAATGCCTATGGATGAGAAAGACAGTGATCTCACTGATATGCAAAAAAGAGACTATGGTATTGGTCTATCAACGTTTCTAGCGTATATAGACGAAGAATACCAAAAATCCTATATGCCAGACGTATTGGAGAATATCGCTGGTTGTTGCGATGTGTGTTCTCTTTCCCAGGCGCTTGTGAATGGATATGAACTGAACATCGAAGACTTTAACGAATTCTGGTCTAGGTGCTGGACAGAGAACTCATTTGAAGTCATCAAGGCATATATGTCATATGTCAAGGATGATGCATTCAACCAACAATACCAGCCAGAGAAGATTATCTTCAATGACAATGAACAGTATCGGTTTGTTCAGGGAAGAGAAGCATACTATTCCGTGGCAGTTAGAAGCTTTAGCGATCAAGACCATGCCCAGACAGCGATTGTTCTTGATTTCAGTGAAACCGATCCTGATGCGATCATTGACATGGTCTTTGTTGGTGATGAAACACTCTCTAAAATGACAAATGGATATTTCCTTTCCCCTGCCTATGGCGAAAGAATGGTTCTGGAGATCTGTGGTGGAGAGGAAGAATATGAAGGTTTTGGCGAAGACTGGAGCTACCATGCGGCAGTGTTGACCCCAAGGCAATGTTCTTATCGCATAGAGTCATCTTCCCTTGTGATTGACTATCCAGGGATGAGTGAAGCAGCGAAAAGAGGTTTCGTCAAAGGATACAAGGCAATCATCACAACCACGGAAGGAAAAGTGGAGAAATTCGACAGTTCCTTTGGACAAAGTATCAGTTATCCATTGTGCGAGGTGAACCTGGCGATTGGACAACCTTACAATGTAACAATCTACGAGTATGTCCTTGGCATTGTCGGTGACATGTTGTGTGGTCCTGATGGTGGCGAGATGCCAGAATTAAAGATCATCACCACAGGTGACATGCTTGGCAATGAACCAGAGATCATCGCCTCCATGTCCGAAGCAGAAAGCTATAAATGCCCATATTGCGATGCAGAAGTGACGGAAGAAGCGGAATTCTGTCCCCAATGTGGCAAGTTGTTGACGCTTATCAATCAATTTATGTCATTAGGCGATATCATGCTTGAGATCTCTGGAAACAAGAACATGGATACCAAATACATGGGAACAACCCGTGATACATTCCCCATCAAAAACATTGCTAGAATTACGATTTCCCAAGAGTGGATTGAAGTAGAAATTGAAGATATCACTTATCCAACAAGATACTATAGTTCTAATCCATCATACCACGTCACTGGCAAGACATCTGTGACAGGCTTCAAGTTCAAGGTCGATACAACCACTGCAACTACTGTCGTGGTTGATGGCATAACGCCAAAACAATGCGCTCATAATGTCGAGATTGATGCATCAAGCGTATATATCGCAGGTGGAAGAGACGAAGGATGGCAAGAAGAAAGAGAAACATTCTTCTTCCAGAAAGAAGGGCATTCCGTGGAATACATCAAGGCAGGCGATGATCTCATGATCATGGATTGCACGCTCTCTTTAACAAACGGCAAGCTTCGTGTCACACTCATGAACAATGACTTAGCATAAGAGAAGGGGGACGATGAATCGTCCCCCCCTTTTTTTATGTATGTTTTTGCTGTGAAAGTGTAAGAACTTGAGTTTTTATCACACTTTTGGATAATATTGAATCTGAATATGTCCCTTAGTATTCTGCATATTGCGTCTAATATCGATAATTCATATAGTCTTTCTAACTTTTGTGAAAAAGTGTATCGATTTCATCCCATTGATCGCCACGCTCTATATAATCATCATCATAGTTTTCGTCTGCTAGGTATGCTTCTGCAATTCTCCGGGCACCGTATACATTAACAGAATGTTGATCGTCAAATTTTATTCTTTTCTGTAAGTCTTCAGATAGACAACATATACTGTTTTTTATATCAATAATGATATCTGTTCTAATATCATCCTCAATATATGCTTCGACTTCATTCAAAAAATCGAAATCATCCATCTCCTCGGTACCGTTGTATTGTGACTCTACATAATTTAAAGCATTACTAATATCATAGTCGTAATCGCCTGCATCCACATCTTCACAAAGCCGTTCAATTGCCTCTGTAATTAAAGAAGATGAGATTTGCAAGTATGCTTCTCGTTTGCTATCTGAGAATAATGGATTTAGTAGTTTGACAAAATCAACAAGATCCATGAATGTCAAATTCTCTAGTATTTTTTCGAGTTGATTTATTGCTATTGCGTCATTCAGCTGGTAAAACGAGATATTATCAGAAGTCAAAAGCTCTTTTATGATTTTATCTTTCTTGTGAAATTCTTGATGCCTAATCAGCAAAGCAGTTGGGGTGCAAAGATAGGAGTGCAGGAAGCGCATATATCTTATATCTTGCACATGGTATTTAGGTATGTAAGTGGCAAAGAATGCGTTACGTTGAAAGTCGTCTTCATAAACAAGGTTGATTGCGTCTCCAGTCGTAATTTTTTCTCTTGTAAATTCTTCAAACTCATTAGAAGTGAGCATTTTTGCAAATTGGCATAAAGAACATGCATTATCAAGAATTGTTTTATGGATGGATGAATTACTGTTTATTAATGCAGACAGGAAGTCGTTTACAGAAGGATTGACAACAGAAATATGTTTGCTCCCATTCATATCTATTATTTTAACAAAACTATCCTGTAAACGTTTCAAAGTGGAGTTGAATTGGTCGATAGTAAGATCAATGCTTTTTTTATTTTGCAGCCAATGATTAAAACATACTTTTAATAACGACAATTCTATGGCGGTATTTGTCAGTGAGTTTAAAGTTAACAGAAAAATCCTGTCCACTGGTTGCAGTTTTCGCTCATATTCATCCTTCCAAATGTCTTGAGGATTATCCAATTTCTCCATAATGTATTCAAAATACATTTCCGGGAGAACGTTAGAAATGAGGGTTGGATATGAAATAAATTCAATTATTCGTGGATTGTAATTTTTGTGTTCAATAATTTTTCTGTATTTTTCTCCTTTTTAATTGCTGAATAATATTCGTGTGAGATTCCACTAAAATACAAATGATTATACAACATCTTTGCTTTCTCAAGAGGAGAAATTTCTGACATGTCCAATAAATAAGTATTGTATTCCTTTCGTTCAAGACTCGTAACTAATTCCGGCTTTCTTTCCTTTGCTTCTCTGTAAATTGTTACTCTAGAGTTCAAGATCAAATACTTATTTTCTGACATATGGACGTACTTAATCAATGTCAAAAGCTCTGTACTTTGACTTTCTCTCATTTGAAAGTATGCTTGTCCCAAACAGTCATCTAACAAAATGATTTCTTTGATAGTTGGCTCTAAACTTAGAGACTGTTTCAAGGAATAGAGATTAGAACTATCTGTTGTATACCGTATTCGATAACCTTGAGAGGCAAAATGAAGAAGGATCATTTGAGATGTTATTGTTTTTCCAGAACCTGGCTCACCAATGATAAATAACGTTCTACGTTGTTCCAAGCATTTTAATGCTTTTTCGAATGCAGCAGTCGTTACAAATACATTGACTCTTTCTTTGATGTCAGCAAGAAGCGTTTCGCAGTCCAAAAAAATTGCTCTATTCATCACACTTTCTAATACTCCAGTTGAATCTAACCATAGTTTAAAGTGTTTCTCAAGAATAGTTCTGTTCTGTGGTTCCTGCAAAAAGTCTTCTATTTCGTTCAGCGTTATAATATTTGCTTCAGAATTCATATAAGAAGAAAATAGATTGAAAATCTCTGTAGTTTTATTTGGCGAAAGTGTACAGGAACAGCATAAATAATACTGCTTTGGTTGCAACAGTTTGACTTTTTTCAGTTCCGCTTTTAATGACTTTATTAGAGTCGATACAGAAGAGTTCCAGTAATGCTTTACTTGTACGATAATGTCAGTGCTACCAGACGCTAACCTTAAGTCTATGCCATCATCCTTCCCTTGAGCAAAACGCTTCAGGATGACATTAAGCTTTGCCTGCATTATATCTTGGCATAAATATTCAAACTCTATATCGTTGAGATTTTGATAATTCAACATTCTTATGTTCCTTCTATCTATTTTGAGTTAGTAATCGACTGACAGTTAATTTGCCATCAGCAAAACTGTATATTGCTTAGTGATTGATCCTTAAAAGCCTAGGTAAAGTGATCATTTCTTCAATGTTTCAAAATGTCATGAAAAATCGGGAAGCTTTTTTGGAACTGGCCAAATCAGGTCGCGATAGTATTCAGAAGAAAAGTATGGACATGGATTCGAAGATAATACGTACCTTGGATCAAAATCGAAACTGTTATGATCTTGAGGCATAATGAGAGCAGCAACATATAACTCCAAAACAAATAAAGAAGCAAGAGCATCATAGCAGTTTTGAAATGTGGCTTTAGAAAAATTAGCGTATCTATGATGTTTTAAACCTGTATAGTCAGACCACCAATCTATTCCGCTACATTTAGTGTTCGCATCAAGATTTGGACATGACCAATTTTCTAATGGACGAAATCGAATTTGAACAGGAGAACTGATTTCCGTATCTTTCAATTTGGGATATTTGGTTGTTATAGTATTCGAAAGCACTTTGATATCTAATTTTTTTTGTTTTTTTTCGTCGTTGTTAATATAAAAGTATATTTGCTTTGATAAGTTTTCAAATTCGGCACAGGTCAAAAGCAAGATTTCCTCGAATTTATTTGAAAAGGTAGTGCCATTTATCAATTTGGATGTATTAGGATCAATTTTGTCGTCAACAAATTGAACGGAATTTTGAAATTTCGTATATAAAGAGCAAAAGTATCTCTAATCATTTAACCATTCTTCATATGTAATCATAAGTTATCCTCCAATGCCATGGACGGTGCTTGTTAAGTTTGAAAATGTGCACCAATGTTTTTTTGAAATCAATTAATTCCTTTATGACCAATAATAATCTTCAAATCATCGTTCAGACGTTGCACGCGATGAAGTGCATGAAGCATTTTTTAAGCTACCACAGAATTATTACTCATTCCCTTAGGCTATGTTAAAATATCCGAGCCCAAAGAACCTCTCAAAGAATCCTTTCAGCTTGTCAATTGCGCCTTGTTTCTTCTGTGCTCTGCCGCCGCCAAAACGGGATACAGGCGGCATCAGCTTGTCAATGTCTGTGCCAGTAGTATGGATCTCACCATCACGGAAGGCATTCTCCAGGAATTTCCTTGTTTCTGGTTACTTCAGCCATTCTTCATGGATGATCTCTTTCAGCTGCCGTTCGCGTTCTTCTGCAACGTATTTATGCCATTCATTCATGACGTCATCCACATCATTGATGCCGGCAATGAAGGTTTCTATCAAAGCTTTCTTACTTCTTAATTCAGGGCTGGCATCGATGGCATTGTGGATGGTGATCAGTACTTCCTTGTCAGTACAGTGGGTATCGTGATACTTCTTCACCAGCAGAAGGATATAATCGATGTTGATCTCTACCTGTTTGATCAGTTCAACCTCAAATACAATATCATCCGTGATATCTTCCAGAGTCTTGTTCTTACGCCTCTCTCGCCATTCATCTCTGAGATCCTGGTATCTGCCAAGGTAGTTCTGAAGGTCTCTTTCTGTAATCAGTTCCTTCCCTTTGAATTCATCAAAGGACTGCAGCAGATTACGCATTCTGAGGATAGCACCGAAGAGGGCAATGAAGTCTTTCTGATTCTGCTCACCGATGATCTGAGGATCTGTTAACGGGAACTTCTCCATGAGTTCGGCAATCATATCCACATAGCCTGGATGCTTCTTGCCTTCGTCATCCACATATCCATCATAGTAAGCTTCAAACTTCTGCAGAAGGACAATGCCGCCGGCATTTTTATCACCAAACAGGGATATCGCAGCATCTACACGCTTCTGCAGATTGCGGAAGCAGACAATGTTGCCGAAGGTCTTGATGCTGTTGAGAATACGGTTGGTACGGCTGAAGGTCTGGATTAGACCATGAATCTTCAGATTCTTATCCACCCATAGCGTATTCAGTGTTGTCGCATCAAAGCCTGTTAAGAACATGTTTACAACAATCAACAGATCCAGTTCCTTGTTCATCATTCTCAGGGAGACATTCTTGTAGTAGTTCTGGAATCTGTCTCCATCCATTGAATAGTTGGTATGGAACATTTTGTTATAATCTTGGATTGCAGCATCCAGGAAGTCTCTTGCCGTCTGATCAAGGGCAGAGGTATCTTCACTGTTCTCTTCATCAAGGAGATCTGCATCTGGTTCTGCTTCATTGGCAGCATAGCTGAATATGGTTGCAATCCTCAGTTTCTTTGTGGGATCTGCTTTTTGAACTCCTGGTAATAGAGTCTTGCCATCGGGACAGAGGATACACACAGGATGAAATTGAAACCGCTGAGCCTTTGCTGATGCTTGATTTCATCCACTGCACCTCTTTCAGCAGCGGCAATCTCCTGGATATTTGTCAAGGCGTTGAAGTAGCAGGTTTTATCCCCTCTGTAGGTCTTCTGATCAAAGTGGTCCAGGATATACTTTGTGACAAGTTCAATGCGCTTAGGGACCATAAAGGCCTTTTCACGGTCAATATCCCGTACTTCCTTGTCATCAATGTCAGGATCAGAGTCCATTGTTTTGATGTAGTCTA
>OMYM01000155.1 GCA_900315225.1 uncultured Erysipelotrichaceae bacterium
ATCATACCAACATATCTCGTAGTAGTATGTTACCCCTGCCTCCAGGCTTGTCACCAGCCAGAAATTGGGATAGCCATAATCATCTTGTAGATAATCATGGCCAGAATCATACAGCTCTGCACGGCTATCCTGACCAGAACCGCTTCGGAACAAATACCGACCGCTGTCGCTAGGGGTAAAGCTGTACGCGTGCCTCTCTCCCGCATCAAGGTGGACAGTGTACGTGCCCTCGGTGATCTCCGCAGGAGCATATTTCTCAAGCGTGACTTCCATTTCGCCCGAAACATCGGTACCATACCAGAAAGTCTCATAATAGTATGTTTCGCCTGCCTCAAGGATTGCCGCCAGCCAGAAATTGGACCACCCATCAGCGTCTTGCAGATAATCATTGCTAGAGTCGTACAACTCAGCATGGCTGTCCTCGCCAGCATTGCTGTGGAACACGTAAATGCCGCTTTCATCTGGGGTAAAGCTAAACGCCGCCCTCTCTCCTGCTTCAATGAGAACGGTGTACGTACCCTCGGTGATCACTGCCAAGGTGTATTTCTCAAGCGTGACATCCATTTCGCCCGAGGCTGAGGAATCATTCCAGAAAGCCTCGTAATAGTATGTTGCTCCTGCCTTCAGGCTTGCAACCAGCCGGAAATTGGGATTACCATCTGAGTGTTGCAGATAATAATGGTCTGCGTCATATAGCTCAGCATGGTTATACTGGCTGGCGTTACTGCGGAACACGTACAGTCCGCTTTCGTCTGGGGTGAAGCTGTATGCGGTTCTCTCGCCTGCATCAATGTGGACGGTGAGAGTACCCTCGGAGATCACCTGAGCGTATTTCTGAAGTGTGACCTCCATTTCGCCCGAGGCGGAGGAATCGCTCCAGACAGCTTCGTAATAGTATGTAACGCCTGCCTCCAAACTTGCCACCAACCAGAAATTTGGATAGCCATAAGCGTCTTGCGGATTAAAATCATGGACAGAGTCGTACAGATAAACACGGCTAGCCTGGTCAACATTACTACGGAACACGTACAGTCCGCTTTCGTCCGGGGTGAAGCTGTATGCCGCCCTCCCACCTGCTTCAATGAGGCTGGTGTACACACCCTCAGAAATCACAGAAGGAGCGTATTTCTCAAGCGTGACCTCCATTTCGCCCGAGGCGGAGGAATCATACCAACAAGCCTCGTAATAGTATGTTGCTCCCGCCTCTAGGATTGTCGCCAGCCGGAAATTTGGATAGCCATAAACGTAATCCATACGGCGATTGCCAGAGTCATACAGATAAACACGGCTAGCCTGGTCAACATTGCTACGAAACATGTACAAACCGCTTTCGTCTGGGGTGAAGCTAAACGCACTAATCTCGTCTGCATCAATGTGGACGTTATACATGCCCTCGGAGATCTCCTGACCGTATTTCTCAAGCGTGACCTCCATTTCACCTGAAATGTATGGGTCATCCCAGAAAGCCTCGTAAAAGTATGTTTCGTCCGCCTCTAGTCTTGCCACCAGCCATAAATTGGACCAGCCATCAGCAGATTTCAGATAACCATAGTCAGAGTCATACAGGTAGGCACGACCATCCTGGCCAGCATTGCTGCGAAACATGTACAAGCCGCTTTCAGCGGGGGTAAAGCTGTACGCCCCCCTCACGCCTGCATCAATGCGGACGATGAGCGTACCCTCGGAGATTACGGTCGGGGCGTATTTCTCAAGCGTGACCTCCATTTCGCCCGAGGCATTGGAATGATACCAGCCAACCTCGTAATAATATGTTTCACCCGCCTCCAGTCTTGCCACCAGCCAGAAATTGGGATCGCCATATTCGGATTGCAGATAACCATGACTAGAGCTGTACAGCTCAGCACGGCTGTTCCTGTCGGCATTGCTGTGCAACACGTACCAGCCGCTTTCACTCGGGGTGAAACTGCACTCAAATTTCCCGTTAGCTCTGACATATTTTGTATAGCTTCCTTCTGTAATAACGAAATAGTAATCGACTTCCCCCTGTTCCCACTCGGCAACTGTTTCTCCTTCAGTAGCATTGCCTTCTTCAATCATTTGTCCTGTAGATTCCGAGCCATCCATTTTGGTTGAGGCATCTTCCACAGATTCGACAGTTTCAGTCCCTTCAATTGTTGCCTGTTCATTATCTTCAGGGTATCCATCAATCTGAATAAGCCCAGACCAGTCTTCCTTGGTTTCGTCCATACCCTCGACAAGTTCTTCTTCTCCGACAGACTCTACCGTCTCAACAATTTCATTCTCTTTCTCTTCAATCGCCTCGGCTTCACTGACTCCATCCTCGTTGGCAAACACCGTGACATTTGCCTGGCTGACCATCAGCAAAATCGAAACGACAATGGAGAGCATTCTCTCAATTTTGCTTTTCATCTCCTTAAACTCCTTGTTAACACTTCCATTTAACCTGTAGCCGACATTCGGCTTTACGCAATGCCGGCAATGCGATGAAACGTAACGAACAATTCAAATTCTTGCATTGGTCGTTTCCCAGATGTAGTTCTACCAAACAGTCATTTTTCTCACCATGCCTTCCCCTTGACTTTATCTGCTTTTACAAGTTTACTATCATTTCATTCTCATCAATGCGATTGTTGATAAAAATCATTGACAATTCATCAGACATACTCCATTCCTCAACTTATGTTGGTCAACACTATGATTGTTCATGCCAAGATGCGCCATTAGGATGAATTTCCTGTGGTTATCCGTCCTGGATAACCACAGGGCTTCTGGCAATATAACACACCTCATATATACTGTAGTTGCCACCGCCCTCTTCTCGTTCTAATCATTGTCGAGTTTCTGAGGAGGTCCAATAAAGTTTGATACTTGAAAAGCACATGGGCGGGAAAGACGCCAAGACTGCTTTCGTGAACCATCCCGGGGATTGCGGGGAAGCGGAACCCGGCATGGTTCGCCATCCCCCGTGGCTTTCCGAACTGTTCCCTCGGCCTGGGCCTTGCCAGTCATGGGAAGATGCCACGCCATTGTTTGGCTGGTTCAGGACAGGGTTGGTCTGGTGGAATGCCGGAATGCCGGAATGCGATGCCAGTTTCAATTCAAGGCCGGGTCCGAATTTCAAGGCCGGCTTCCGCCGGGATTCTTCCGGCGATAATGAAGCAAGCCTTGTTGCCCGGGGACGACCCCGGGCAAACCGGCACCGAGTGTCCAACGCATTGTGTAGGGGAAATCGATTGCAACGGCCGGCGGGATGCCTGCGCTTTATCCCGCACGTCTTGTTTCTGGACCAACGCATGCCCATCCCATTGGTCTTGTATTTGGATGCATGGATTTTTTAGCGGGGTATGTCCGAGGGGAAACCCATGGGAATCCATGTGGTTTCCTGAATCCAGTATAAAACTTTATTGGATAGTATCAATCTTTATTGGACCTCCTCAGTTTCATAATACGTCTTTCATCATTCCAGTCTTGAGCTTTTCTTCCGATGTCTTCTTTGTGATATACTTTACTTGCTAGATCAATTGAATCGAATCGTACTGCCAGCAAGAATTCTTTTCGTAACAACCCCCTTCTTTGTGAATACAGCATGGTCAGTGCCTTGCGGCAGTGACCGAAAAAAGCAAAAAGCCGCCTGTCTGGCGTTTGTCTGGGATGATCAAAAATGGACGCAGTTATCCTACTTGCTTGCTTGCTTGCTTGCTTGCTTGCTTGCTTGCTTGCTTGCTTGCTTGCTTGCTTTAGAAGTGTAGCCTTGTGCGTCATCCTTGTCAACCCCTTTCTCAGTTTTTCTTTCCTTTATTTTAATACATTTCAAGTTTTTTACAATATCCTTTTGAATAAAAACGAACGAATTCCAACATTCTTTACCAAAACTATAAAACCCCCGCAACGAGGGATGAGGAAAGACATGTTATTTCTTGCGCAATGTAACCGTAGTCGTCTGCACAGTGTTTCCTTTGACATTCTTCACAACGCGCTTGCCTGCCGTCAACCATATCAGACATCGTAATGCTGCATGTGTTTTCCGTGAATGAACTCTTTCCCAAAGATATTTTACATTAAGTGTGTATTTAGTCAACACATATAAGTCTCTTGGCAAACAATCTGGATAAATGGATGTAACACCCTATTAGACTATCCTCGTTGAAATAGCAGAGGGTGCCGCATTCCAGCAATCCTGCTTCACGGTCAAGATATGTCTTAGTTGATGAGATTATTGACCGATTATTTATTCACTGTGACCGCATTTTGACAACACATCTTCATTCGTTATGCGTGCGCTTTGCCATTGAACATAACGAATGGAATGATGCTTTTGCGAATTTTCTGGAATCCCACCCATATAGTTCAAAACAGTCCTCCACTAAGGCTAATGGGATAAATATACATTGGTCTAGAAACAAGACATGTAGAATAAAAGTCATCCATCCTTCCGACCAATGCATAGATACCCAAAAGTTGTCTGGTTTCCCCGTGGCACATGTTGCCTGTTATGAAGCGGCTGGAAAGCTTCCCTTGGCACTGGTCGGCAGTTGTCATGGCAGGGTTCCATCAATTCGAGAATGTCTGGAATGTCGCATGCACTATGGACAATAGAACTTATTTCTTTATGATTGGAAGAATCCCTGTAGAAGCCAACCGTGTTCTGAACCAGACCAGCAATAATTCCCGAAAGTAATCTTGACGCGCTTCTCCCACGGGCTTTTCCAGTATCAAATATCATAGGACCTCCTCAACTTCATTGTACCGATCAAAAAAGAATACTAAAAAAAGGAGCAATCAATTAATTGCTCCTTTCTCTCCAGCTGTTATCTAATCAAAGCTATATAATACTTCATGCCTCACATTCTTTATAGTTTCACTTTCATCAACAGGCGTAGGAGATATTCTAGTTTCATTAATGATTCTTGAATATGTATATACTTTCTGTTTATCCACTTTAGTCTGTTGATATACAGGAAATCTAAACCACCACCAACTTCCATCAGAAGGAGTATTTCGCCAATAGTAGAAGCAGTCTCCCCCGTTCACTCCATTTGGGTCGATATGTCCAGCATTTGTTGATGATTCAAGCCATGTGAAGTACTGATAATATCGTCCTTTATTATCCACTTCATACGGAATATCGGAAACAAAGATGTTATAGTTACCGGAACTCACGTATCCGGAATTGAAGCACCAGTGCCAATATGTGTAAGTATAGATGCTTGTTGATACTTCCCGTTTCATCAAATCATTTGTAAACGAAGACCATTTATCGGTTGTGTAGTTCTGGCTTCCATGGAATCCAGAAGGATAACCATCCACACATTTTTGAGAATCCGTTGAAATTGTTTCCCAATCGGTGCTGACAAGCACCCATCCTTCTTCAGTGATTGGGGAAGTCGTTTTCTTTGTTTCAGATACAACGTAATCATACTTCCACCGCTCATCTGTAATGACGGCACCAGCAGGCACTTCACCTTCACTTACCCAGTCGGTTTCAATTTCCACATAAGGAAGGTCCAAACGTGTTCCCCATTTACTGCCCTTTTGAACATAAAGCGTCACATTCGGACTATTCTCGAAGATATCAAAGGTGATCTTTTTAACTGTCTCTGGGAAGAATACAGCCTTCAAATTAGGCATTTCCGCAAATGCCCTTCCGCCGATATCCGTAACACCATCCGGTATGATGACAACCTCAGCACCACTTCCCTCAAAGGCATTAGGTTCAATAGTATCCAAACCTTTCGGTAACGAAATGACCGGCTCGGCAATGCCATCCAAGTCAAAATCATGCAACACACGCGGTAGCATCGGAACGATTTCCTGTTCAACCAGAACAAGTCCGCAAACCGAGCAGTGACTACCTTCCGTCAGTCCAGTAGAGGTTATTGTTGGCGGAACGGCTGGATCCGTTTCAGGAGTATGATCCACCTTGGGAATCGCCTGTGTCTTTGTCGTACCACACGTTGTGCAAGTAAGGGTTTCAAGACCCTCTTTCGTACAAGTTGCCTGTCTTGTTATGACAGACGACCATGAAGGATGGGAACACGTCTGGATGGCAGCGGATGCCGATCCGATACAAGGATTATTGCCATCGGGTTTGTTGATTGCATAGACATACACTGATTGCGTTCCTGTCGCATTCACTTTGATTGTTTCATCAAAGCCATAGTTGCCGCCAACATCGGAACGAGACTTGTTTGCAGTGATCGTATACGATGGAGCAGATGAACCCAATGTGCCACCTACGCATACTTTGACGGTAAGTGACTCGTTGAGGGCGTCGTCATCTTTTGCCCAGCCACGAACATGGATCGTTCCATATCCGCCACTACATTCATCCAAGGCACCATACGGATCTTTGTTTGTTGGTATATCCTTGACGTGAATATATCCACTCGGATTACTTTTTGCAATTGTCCTCTCACAAAATGCATACGGTTTGTAGTTGTAATTATTGTACTCTTCAATCGTTACCGTATTATCGTTGACTTCTCTAACCCACGCTACATGCCCGTAACTTCCACTTTCCCAGTATGCAATCGCTCCTACAGCTGGTGTATTATCAACTGCAATACCAATTGACCTGGCTGCATCATCCCAGTCTTTGGCATTCCCCCATCTAAGTCCACCATATCTATTGTTGAAGTTTGTAACACCGTTTCGGCTAACCAAACACCAAGCACAAAAATCCGTACATTGCCGATAATAGAAGAGACGCTCATTGTAGTCGTTGTGATCATCCCCGTTCGCAATACTGTGACAACCAGTGCATGAGTTCTTGTTCGGATAATCATCCCCTGTTGCATACGCATCTGCAGTTATAGAGAAAAGGCATGTCATTGCCAACAAGATTGTCAACACCCTGATTATTCTTTTCTTTGTTTTCATTAAGAATTCTCCTTTTAATTAGGCAGTTTGCTAAACCTTGGATCTAATTACCATTCAAAATCCTCGTTGTAATCATTTCCACCATTAGCCATCCACCTATATCACACAATAATAATTTTAGATTTCTATAGCAAATATTTAATTATACATGTTCCTATCTCAGTTCATGTATTTCAAATTAGAACAATTCTTGAATGCGCCTGTATGTATGACCGTAATCGTATCTGGCAAATCAATCGACACCAGATTCGTATTCCCCATGAATGCTTCTTCACCGATTTCAACAACAGGCAAGCCATGAACCTCTGCGGGAACAGTCAATGTTGCGTCCTCAACCAAATATCCTGTAACGATCAATCCATCCTTGGCTGAATTCATCCTATATGTGAAGATGCCATCATCAAACGAACCAATATGCAATGTGATGATGTCTGAATCCAAGCTATCGCCATGCATGTCAGTCACTGTGCAATAATACATATGACCTTCATTTTCAAGGGTTGCGGTGATTGTCAGGTTTGCGGTATCATTAGCATTGCTGTCAACCCATGTGACACCTCCATCAGAGCTTTCCTTCCACCTGTATGACAAACCATCTCCCTCAGCCACTATTCCAACAGTGTATTCCATTCCTGTCGTAGCATCGTTGATATTCTTTGGCTGGCTGATGATGGACAAAGGTGTTCTCTTATGGAGCGTAATTGTATTCGTTGTCATGGAGTTGCCAAACTTGTCTGTAACAACGCAATATAGTTGTCTTCCTTCTACCGTTTCCGACATTGTGACGCTATAGGTGTTTTTGACAACGGAACTCTTGGAGAACTTCGTTGCTGTCTTGTTCTTCACATACCATTGGTAGGAAATATCAATACCGACAGCTCCAACAGCTACGCTTGCTTTCTTTCCAATGGCTGTATAGCTATCTTCCGGCTGGGAAATGATCGCAAGCGGCACATGCATGTTCAATGTCACTGTGTTTGAGGTAACGGAGTTGCCGTATTGGTCGGTAATCACGCAATACAATTGTCTTCCATCCACCGCGTCAGACATCGTAAC
>OMYM01000551.1 GCA_900315225.1 uncultured Erysipelotrichaceae bacterium
AGCGGGTCGCGCGAGGTAGATTTTTGAATGTTTGTTGCTGTGTAGTGGCTGTTGTTTGTCAGCCACTTTTTCATTGTTCGATGATCGTTGGAACTCTGGTATCCCTTCCTTCTATGATATCAAGTTCTTTCAGAAAATCACCGATTCGTCAGTTTCTTTATCTTCTTGCAAATAAGACTTATTGGAGTTGAAACTTTAATGTGTTTGTGTTACTTTATACCCTAAACAAGAGGGGTGGAACACTAAGCGGGGAGGAAATAATTATCGGAACACTACAGCCTACCAAAAGATGGAAAGTTAGTATCTCGGCTTTTGATGTCTTGTCCAGACGGTTAAGCCGACAATGCGCCATCGGGTTGCCTTGCTTTTTGAATGCATCGAATCCTACAGGCGTTCTGATAATTGTTTCCTGCTCGCTAATCGAATTGCCAGAAAGTTATACAAACATCTTTTGAAGCAGGGCTTTCTTCAGTTTTTTCAATCTCTCTAACTTACTCTGGTGAAGAGTAATTAAGAAGTCGAAACTGTCAAAAGTATCGGCTATTTCTCTTTGTTCACCTAATGAAGATGGGACAATGAACTCTGCATTTGATACAAGATTCCAGTCTGCACGAGGCATTTTGGAACCAGAAGACTGGTTTGCAACTTCATCAAATTGTTGAGTTTGAATCAAACGATAAAGAAAATTCTTATCCACTCCAATAGGGTTCAAAACCCACCAGTCACCGACTGCAACACCCATAAAATCAGGGTTAAGCCAATTATGAAGGTATGGACGTAGCTTGCCGTAGAGAACTTGCATTCCACTAAATAATATGCCAGTTTTCTGGTGTTCTTTTAGTCGAACATCTTTATTCAATCGACCTTCTTCAGCAACTACATCTTCATACTCAACACTCGGACATTCGAAAGATGATATCCGGAAAGTTGACTCTCGCTGAGCAAACTCCGAGAACTTACGCTGTTCCCAATCGTCAGTGAAACCGTCAAATCTCATTTCTGGGACTTTTCGACCATCTCGCGGAAACATCTTGATCAGCATTGCTTTTTTCAGGTTATTCAGCCTGTCACACTTTCGCTGGTGAAGAGCGATGAGGGTGTCAATGCTTCTGAAACAAGTAGCTATTTTATCTTGTTCAGGTTTGCTTGGCAATTTTACTTCAAATTGTGAATACTCCTGAGCATTAATGCCGGGCTGTCCAGAGCGCATAGAAGTCACCTTGATAAACTTCTCATAATCCGTTGTAAGAGTATTATGAAATACAAATTCAGGATTATATTCTTCTTTTATTTTTGCACGAATTAAGAAGCCAGCATAGTAAACCAATCCGTCAGAAGTCTTATAAATATAGGTTTTTCCAACACTTGCACCAGTCCTAGCAAACAATATATCGCCTACTGCCAGTTTATAGTTTTCGGCATTTGATAAATCTGTGTCTGGCGATGTTACATCACTCAGATTAAACTCACGACTATCATCATCTATGTCAGTAATCCTGATGTATTTGTTTTTACCATCGAATTCTGTTGCAGCTGCATTAAGACCATATTCAAATGATGATAGCTCCCCCAGCTTACGCTGTTCCCAATCGTCAGTGAAACCTTCAAATCTCATTTCTGGGACTTTTTGTTGATTCATAAGTTACCTCCGAGATAATTGAGCCATTCGGCGATTCCGAGATTATCTTCATCAGATCCCTTTAGATGAGTGAGCATCTCCGCCAGACTTTCTTCAGTCTCTCGGATCTGAGTAGCTTCATCTTCATAGGTGACCTCGTATTTCTTTGCCAAGTTTTCTATTGACCGTACATATCCGTTAAGAACTGTATAGACAAGACCAGAGATATTGCTGATGAAAGGAACAATCCATTTTTCGTGGAGAAGTTCCATTGCCTCATTCTTCGAGAGCGAACGGATGATTTCCGCCGCCTTTGTATCGAGTTCTTCCGTGGCTTTTTTGACTTCATACTTGACGGTTTTTTCCCTGTCAATCAAGATCGAAAGCTGACATATCTTATATTCGATGGAATCTTCATCGAAATCAAGCGTTTTACCATATTCTTTTCGAAATGCTTTCATAGCAGCAGTAACCGCTTTGGTGCTGATAGCATTCTTGTCCTTGTCGAAAAGAGTGATACCATCGGCTTCATAATCTTTATCGTCATCAGACAGGGATTCAACCAGCTGTTCAATGGCGGAAGTCGTTTCAGAAAGAACAGCCTGTTTCTTTTCAAAATCTTTTAGCTCATTTTTCATTTTTACACGTTGAACAAGACTAAAGGGAAAGATGCGTCCTTTTTCACCTTCTTGGACTTCGTATTCCTCGCCGCTTTTCTTCTTGGTGACCATATTCGGATCAACGGCATTAACTGCTTTAAAGCCGTCAGCACGAATGATTTCTATATCAGTTGCGGTAATAGCCCATTCCTGATTCAGGAGCTGGTATGCATCGTAACGGTCAATCAGAGGGATATTCTTCAATCTGGCAAAGAGATCCTCGGTAAGGATATCCTCTTCGGATTGGACATCAACCTGTTCCAGCCCGTCGATCAAGTGCGTCTGAAGAATACTTTCCATGTCAGCGATGGCGCTCTCATAATCGGAGATATATTTCTGAACAGCGGGATTTTCGTAAAAAGCTTTTTTAATGTCCTTTACATTCAGGGCATAGGATTTCCCTGCTTTCTTAAATAATGTCTTTTTAAGCCCATCAAATGCGTCAAAACAGGGATTTAGAGCGTCTAGTTCAGCTTCTGGAACACCTCCGAACATCAGGGAATAAACATCCCAGTTTTCTGTGTCCTCAGAAGAGTCTACATAACGGGGAATGTTCATGTTGTAGTCATTCTCACGAATAACGGAAAGCGGAACCTTCTTTGAAACCTTAGGAACTTCCGTGCGATCCCTTACACAGTCAACGATACGTTTGATATCAGACGGACGAAGGATATTGTTCTTTCCTGCTTTCTCGTAATACTTTGATGCTTCAATGAAAAGGATGTTTTCGGAGTTTCTGTTACGTTTCTTTTTGAGGTAAAGAATACACACAGGAATGCTCGTGCCATGAAACATATTTGGGGCAAGTCCGATAACGGCATCTATCACATTCAAACGGTCGATGAGGTATTTACGGATATCTTGTTCTGCGCCGCCACGGAAGAGAACACCATGGGGAAGGAGAACGGCAACACGACCATCCTCAGCCATGTGATAAACCATGCTTTCCACAAAGGCTAGGTCTGCCTTTCCTTTAGGGGCAAGAACTCCGGGGGACTTGTATCTGGGATCCTCCAGATATTCGGGACTCGACGCAGTGTTGGGCGCGGAGTAGGGGGGATTTTCCACTTGGATATCAAACTGGATAGGCTCCCCGTTTTCATAATAGAAGTTATCATTACGAAGGGTATCGTCGTTATGCACAGTGAATCTTTTATAAGGGACATCATGCATGATTAAATTCATGCGGAGAAGGTTGAAGGTAGTTCCAGTCTTTTCCTGTCCATAGAAATGACCGACCTTGTGAGTGGAAAGGCATCTTGCCACCTCCAGAAGCAGGGAACCAGAACCAGCGCACCCATCACATACATTCCTTACTTCGTCCAGTCCTAGCGTAGTGAGCTGCGCTAGAAGGGTTGATACACAGGTGGGTGTGAAGAACTCACCGCCCTTCTTTCCAGCGCCGGACTGAAATAGGCCAATCAGAATCATGTATGCGGTGCCGAGGATGTCCCCGGCTTCCGAGTTCTTCGCGAATGAGGTGGCATTGATCTTCTGGATAACCGTTGCGATTAGCTTGGTTCTTGCTGATACTTCGCGTCCGAGATCCGCATCCTTTAAATCCATGGCATCAAAGAGGTTAGCGAAAGCATTCTCGGAGTCCTGACCAATGGTGGATGCAGTTAGCTTTGAAATGGCCTTTTCAAACTGTTCGATTGAGAACTTTCCCTCCTCGATATTCTTTACCATGGAATCAAACAGGTCGTCTGGTTCAATGATGTATCCTAGGCGTTCGATTGCCCAATCCCTGACGATAGGAGCCAGCTCAGGATTGGCAAGTGCCTCTCGGTAGGTTATTCTGTTGTTTTTGAGCAAATCCTTCATATAGCTTTCCGTGCGGGTGGACAGGTATCTGTAGAAGATAACACCTAGGATATAGTCTTTGAACTTGGACGCATCCATGTTCCCGCGAAGGGAGTTGGCTATTGCCCATATCTGATTTGCAAGTTTCTGTGACTGATTGTTTGTCATGACAGTTATACTCCTTCTGCTGTATATAGGTCACTCATCTCTTTGACGAACTTGGAAATGTTCTCTACGACTCTGGTAATAGCAAAAAGATCGAGACCTTTATTCTTTAGGCTTTGCCTCATATTCTCACGGGTAAGTCCTCTTGGATTCATGAAATACTCAGAAACAAATCCAGCGATTAGTTCAGGTTCTAAGTTATTTTCTGTAGCAAATGCTTCAATCCTGGCTTGCATGGATTCCTTTTCATATTCCTCATACGCGATGATCAGATCTTCCTCTGGATCAAGGCTAAAGAAGCGCTCCTTGATAAATGCCTTCATAATCTCTCTTTTGTAACGCAGTTTTTCGTTATCCGAACGGTCAATCTCACGCATGATCAGGTCGATGGATTTTTCCATCTCACTGCGGTCTTTCCGATTGATCTCTTTCAGAAGATTCAGGATATAGACAACATTGATACTGTCGACTCGGATCAGCTCAATGTCAAAATCGATGTCCGCTAACACACTTGATGTATTGCCATTACGTTTTTGCTTGTCATAGTACTCAAGATACCATGACTTATAGGCCATATATGCCTCTTCATCCATGAACATGTCAAGATCTGCCCAGTCAAACTTGGAAAAAGTCTTCAATGTAGCAAGAGTAGAAGATAGTATTCTGAAGGCTATGATAAAAGCACTCTGATCATCTTCTGACTGAAGGAAACCAGCATCATCCGGTGTCTCGGCAACAGCACGGACGCTCTCGCTATTTGTCCGATACTGTGTTATGTAATACTCGTAACTCTCAAGCAGATAATCATTAGGGTTCCCGTCACCAGAATAGAGGCGAAGGGCATCGTCCTGTGCCTTCTTGATGTTTCTGTAGGTTATGATCTGACCAAACTGCTTGGTAACCTTGTTCACACGGTTAGTGCGGCTGTATGCCTGGACAAGTGAGTGCCATGCAAGATCCTTGTCAAGTATCAGGGTATTGGTTGCCTTGCTGTCAAAGCCGGTCAGGAACATATTTACGACCAGAAGAAGGTCAATCTGTGGAAGTGTATTTTGTTTCATGCGCTTGCTAATGTCACGTCTGTATGCATCAAAGGTTGATATATCAAACTCAGTCTGGAACATCTTGTTATAGTCATCCATGCATTCTTTCAGATATTCGATGGAATTGTTATCAACACCCTCATCCTCAAGATCTTCGTTCTGCTGGAAAGTAAAGATTGCCGCTATCCGATAGTTCATAGGGTTATGTACCTTCATGTAGCGGTAATACTCCATGAGATACTGTATTTTATCTGTCGCAAAAATGGCGGTATATATATCATTTCCAGAAGGGTGGGTATGTGCTTCAAGATGTGTCAGGATGTCTGTTGCAATCCTACCGATTCTTTCTGGATCATGATAGAACCTTCCCATGTCGATTTTCTGTCGCTTGCAGTAATCAGGATCATCTAGCTTAGAAATGTCAATGGAGGAATCATCTATTCGATTTATGTTTACACTTCGCATGTATTCCACGGAAAATCGGAGAACATTACCGTCCGCAATGGCTTCTTTGATCATGTATCTGTGAATACAGGATTCCATGCCTTCAGGAACCCTAAACACGTCCGCCGTGGTTCGTCCGCCTTTGCTTTTGTTCTCTTTGAAGATGGGAGTTCCGGTAAAGCCGATATAATTTGCCTTGGTGAAATGTCGCTGGATATCGCTGTGCATTTTTCCGAACTGGGAACGGTGGCATTCATCTATGATGAAAATGACCTTCTTGCTTCGGAAGGAGTCCATAACCCTAGCATACTTCCGAGAACGAATAGCATTTGCCATCTTCTGGATTGTTGAGACAATCAGCATCTTCGTAGGATCCTGAAGAGATTTGATCAGCGTTTCCGTGTTATCCGTGTTATCCACGCATTTGGATTCAAAGGAGTTGTACTCATCAACCGTCTGGTCATCGAGATCCTTGCGGTCGATCAGGAAAATCACTTTGTCAATTTGCCGCTGGTCACGCAGAAGCGAAGCAAGCTTAAAGGATGTCAGCGTTTTGCCCGATCCAGTTGTATGGAAAATGAAACCGTTCATGTCGGAAACCATGACGCGATGCATGGCTTTCTTGACAGCATGAATCTGATAGGGACGCATAACCATTAGGGTCGGTTCTGATTCCTTTATAACGTAATACTTGGTAAGCATCTCTATCAAATCGACTTTCACAAAAAAAGCATTCGTAAACTCCATGAGCGTATTGATCCGCTTGTTATCCTCTGTCGCCCAGTAGAACACAAGGGATTTCAGTATCAATTGCCGATTGCCATGTACATCGTTTTCATTGGCGTTAGCAAAGTATTTTGTTAGAACAGAGTTGGATACGACAAACACCTGGATAAACCGGAACAGACCTTTAAAAGAATACCGACGATAACGGTTGATCTGGTTTATGGCTTCATTCAGTTCTACACCAGGTCGCTTCAATTCAACCTGTATAAGAGGAAGCCCGTTAATGAGAATTGTGACATCGTAACGATTTTTGTATTCAACCTCTTTGAGATGATCCTTGTCCATAGTGATCTGGTTCGTAACTTGGAATGTATTACGAGTATTGTCTTCCGTCAGGAATTCCAGATACACAGATTTTCCGTTATCCAGTTCGAGAACCCACTGTTCTCGAAGGATCTTTGCCGATTCATAAACCGTATGTCCGTCAAGCCTGAGCATGACGCGTTCAAATTCTCGATCCGATAGTTCTGCCTTTCCCTTTGCTTCGATTAGCTTGGCAGCATTTACTTTGCATAACTGCTTACGAAGATTAGTGATTACATCGTCATAGTTTTTCATGGAGACATATTCATACCCCATTTCCTTAAGACGATCAATGAACTTATTTTCTACTTCGTATTCGGAAATCGCTCTACTCATATTTGTATCCCTTTCTATTCACTTGAAAATTTCAAGAAACTCCAGTCAAAATATAGCACAATAGAAGGTTGAATGCAATATACATCCCCCTAAAACACCTAAGATTTGAAAAGTTCTAGACAAAAGCAAACAAACAATCCGTTATCTGATCAGTACAGGATATGATTTTGACGGCATCTTCGCAATCTCCGATTGGCGCGCACTTGGTGCCTACCTCGCCCTCGAAGAACTCGGCATCAAAGTCCCAGAACAGGTTCGTATCATCGGATTCGACGGCATATCCACTTCGATTCAAACGATATTGAATATTACCTGCATCCGCCAGGATACCGAAGGAATCGCCAAGGGAGCCTGCGAACTTCTTCTTCGCCAGATCCAGAACAAACCTATCATTAATAAAAGAATCATTCTTCCCGTCAGCATTTTAAGCGGACGTACTTGTTAAAATGCCATCTCACTAGTTGTGTAGCAATTCTAAGCATGGTAAAATAATG
>OMYM01000174.1 GCA_900315225.1 uncultured Erysipelotrichaceae bacterium
ATGTAGATGTCATGAAATTGAACGAAAACCAGCTCATGCGCTTCAACGAGGATGAGGAATGTGTGTTTCGTTTTGCATAGGCAAAAGGGGACGACAACAAGGTGGAGCAAGTCATTAAAAAACACAAGAATAAATTCTTGAAAATGGACATGTCTACAAGTTTGATGGCGCTTGCACTTCTCGGAAAGGACCACTTATAGCAGCAGTTATACTGGAACGATCAAATATCTGTTCCAGAAATTTGATTTTCAGATGAAGATTGACAGATGAGTGTACTGGTGGTATTATGGTTATGGGAATGATGTTCTCCCAAGGGAAACCTAAACCGCTTATATAAGCTGATGACGTCTGTGTGTTTTTTGTGCAGGGGTCTCGGCTTTTTGATTCTCCTGCCAGTAATTGGAGGATATGATATGTTGTTGAGTTTTGCGTTGATTCTGATGTTGGGGATGTTTGCTGGATGGGTGTTTCAAAAGCTACATCTTCCTTCCTTGACAGGCATGTTGTTGACAGGGGTGCTAATTGGTCCCCATTGCCTTGGCTTGCTGGATTCTTCTGTGATTGAAATATCATCGCAGATTAGAAGAATTGCCTTGATCATCATTTTGATCAGGGCGGGATTGAATCTCAAGCTGGAGGATCTGAAGAAGGTTGGTCGTCCTGCGATAATGATGTGCTTTGTCCCTGCGTCTTGTGAAATCCTTGGGATGATGCTGTTGGCTCCCCGATTGATGGGATTGCCCCTCATTGACGCATTGGTTCTAGGAACGGTTGTTGCGGCGGTTTCGCCAGCGGTGATTGTTCCCCACATGCTAAAGATCATGGAAGAGGGCTATGGCACAAACAAAGGGATACCCCAGATGATACTTGCTGGAGCATCGGCGGATGATGTGTTTGTCATTGTCTTGTTTACCTGCTTCACGAAAATAGCTGCCGGTGGGGATTTTGAAGCGATTCAATTGTTGCGCATACCGACATCGATTCTTCTTGGCATTTTGGGAGGAATTGTGATTGGGCGTATGATGCATTTGTTTGTATCAAGGATACAATTGGACACAATGAAATCGTTGATCCTGTTTCTTTCGGTAGCGTTTCTTCTGGTAACATTGGAAGACATGATGATGGGAACCATAGGGTTCTCTGGCTTGATTGCAGTCATGGCAATGGGAATGTCATATGCCCGTGTATCGGGAAACAAAGCAATAGAGCTTTCGAAGGGTTTTTCCAAGATGTGGACAATGGCGGAGATATTCTTGTTTGTACTAGTTGGTGCGGCTGTCGATATTGGCTATGCGTTTCAGGCTGGAGGGGAAGCCGTGTTGCTGGTATTTGGGGTATTGGTCTTTCGTATGATTGGTGTTGCAACATGCATGATGAAGACGAAACTGAATAGGAAAGAAAGGTTGTTTTGCATGTTTGCGTATACGCCAAAGGCAACTGTCCAGGCAGCCATTGGGGCGATTCCCCTGGCAATGGGATTGCCTTATGGGAATATGATTTTGACGGTTGCGGTGATCTCTATTCTCATCACTGCCCCACTAGGAGCGTTCTTGATTGACTTGAGCTATCCTCGGTTTCTTGAGGCAGCTGAATGAAGCATTAGTAAATCTAATGGATCACATCGGATATTGGAATTGCAAAGAACATGAACAAGTGCTAAATTGATGAAGCAAGGAGAAAAACGATGGAAAAGAGAAGACTTGGAAACAGTGATTTGTACGTAAACCCGATTGGCCTTGGATGTATGGGATTTTCTCATGCATCGGGTGACCCAACGCCAGAGAAAGAAAGCATTGCGACATTACGTGAGGCATATGAGATCGGCTATGATTTCTTTGATACAGCTGAGGCATATACAGGCGTATATCCCGATGGGTCTATTTCCTATAACGAGGAACTCGTTGGAAAAGCGCTTAAGGATGTTCGTGACAAGGTTGTCATAGCCACAAAAATGGGTGTTTCCCATAACCCTGATCGTTCATTGAGGCTGGATAGTTCTCCTGCCACCATCCGCAAGTCGTTGGAGAAGTCGTTGGAGAGATTGGGAATTGATTGCGTGGATCTGTATTACCAACACCGCATCGATCCCAATACCGAGCCAGAGGCTGTGGCGCAAACAATGGGAGAACTGATCAAGGAAGGAAAGATCCGTTATTGGGGCATCTCGGAGACAAGCGAGGAATACCTGAGAAGGGCACATGCGGTTACACCGGTCACTGCCATTGAG
>OMYM01000217.1 GCA_900315225.1 uncultured Erysipelotrichaceae bacterium
ATCAGAAGAAAGTTCCTTGTTGCCATCGAATACATGGTATTGCCAACGGCATGATTGCGCGCAACCGCCGCGATTGGCATCGCGCAATGTCATGCGATTGCTCAGGACACACCTTCCGGAATACGAAACGCACATGCCGCCATGAATGAATGCCTCCGTTTCGATGCCACATTCCCTGGTGATCGAGCGCACTTCATCCATTGAGCATTCCCTTGCCAAGACAACCCGTGAAACGCCAAGGTTTTTAGCATAGAAGCGCGCGGCTTGCACGTTGTGGATCGACAATTGCGTCGAGCAATGGATCTCTAGGCGGGGCGCCTTTTCTCGGATGATCTCCATGTATGCCGGTGAAGCGCAAATTGCTGCCGTCACGCCAAAATCCTGTAGTTTTTCCACATACTGGGCGAATCCCTCGAAATCCTCTTCGTGGGGAATCATATTGACCGTCACATGCACGCGCGCCCCATGCATATGCGCAAATTCACATGCTTCCTTGATATCGTCGAGCGTAAAGTTTGAAGCCCTTGCGCGCAAGGAAAACGAAGTTCCCCCGATATATACTGCATCCGCCCCATAGCGGATCGCCGTCTTTAGCCTCGCCAAGTCTCCCGCCGGCGACAACAACTCTGGTTTCTTCATGTTCACCTCACCGTCTTTTCATCAAGCCATCCTCTTTCCAAAGATACCGAGGGATGCCGCTTCGCGTATGCTTCCCGCTCCTTGCCCCCATCGTTTCCCTCCAGGATCCTGGCAAAGGCACCTACCGCATCGAGCACCTCGCTGCTTTCCAAGAATGCGCTGCCAATGACAAGCCGATTCAACCCTGCTTCGACAAACCGTGCCACATCCTGAAACATATCCAACACAAAATCAGCGTATACCACACAATGATCGCTGCCTTCAAACACAGGCATTTGACCAGCGCGTTTTTCTTCTACCAGGCGCAGGCTACGCTTGCCGGCCAATGTAGCAAGCGATGCTTCTTTTTCAAACGCACTGACAAGCTTCCTTCGGGACACGCTCAAAATCGGTCTGCCAAACACTTGCATGGAACAACTTGTCTTAGACAATGTCGATAGGATCTCTTCCTTTTCCAACAACGGCGCAAGAACAACATTGGCGCACCCATGGCGCAGCCACCAGGCAGCATCCAGGGCATTGACCGGCATTGTCATGCCGTCAAAGACCAATGGAACATCACACATCCCAATGATCGCGGGATCTTGGAAAATGATGGCATCCACTCCTGCTTGCTGCAGTTCCTGGAGCCTTTGGCTTAATCCAGCAAGCTCATACTGGGCAAACAGCTTGCCGCAAGCGGCAGAGCATTTCATGCCTGCCTCATGCGCAAGACGCACAATGCGCGCCACCTCATTGATCGCGCCCGTTGGCGCAATGCCAAAGCAAAGACCTTCCACAGGAACAATGATTTCATCTGCGCCACTTGCCAAAAGCCTATGGATTTCCCCGATATCTGCCAGCTCGACAGCCAGCACTGCTTTTTTTGCCATGTCAAGCCTCCTTCATCAAAATGCCAATGGCTTCTTCAATGGAACCAACGATATAATCGGCACCAGCTTTCACTTCATCCTCGCTGGAAGGAAATGTAAACGATACATCCGCTTGCCGCAAGAGGGGAAGGTCATTGGTGGAATCTCCGATTCCAGCCGTTCTTTCAACCTTGCATATTCGTTTTAAATCCGTCAGGCCGCTCGCCTTGGAAACCCCCTTGGCAACGATGTCAACGCAGTTTCGGTTGCGAAATGCAGTGACATCCAGGCCGCTTTGGTCGACTTTGTCCGCGTAGAGAGAGCCATTGGCATTGTCGCCAAAGGGAAAGCAAAGGGATACCCCATTGACAACCATGCCTTCCAATTCATCGAACGAAGCATGTTCATCCAGGCATACGGTTCCTCCCCTTGGGTGAAAAAACTCAATTGTCGTCAAACCATGCACTGTCCCTTTTTCCAACAGCACGGAAGAATAGTTTTCATACAATTCCTTTGCATCAAAGAAGGACATTGGCCTATGCATAAGGACATTGCCCTTGTTGTCAAGAATGCACGCGCCGCTTGTGCAAATCAGGTAGTCGTAGGGTATGTCGAAGCGACCAGCGTCGCGAAAAGCCTTCATCACATGCGCATAGCATCTTCCTGTGCAGATCGCAAACAAATTCCCCGCTCTTTGGAAACGGCGGATCGCCTCTAGGTCTTTATCCCTGTATTCCTTCGCATGAAAACACAACGTCCCATCAAAATCACTTGCCAGCAACATCGATTCTTCCCCCTTCCCAGCTCAAAAATTATACATGAATGGCGTGCAACTTGACATACGCAACCTATGCATTATCCTTTTTGTTGTCGCTTGGCGTTAAGTGCTATGGAGCGGGATCCCATGGACGAAAAGCACTTGCTTGCGGTTGAGCGGCATTCCCAGACGTGAGAAAAGATTGGATCCACCTCTTTTCACGAATGGTGAAAGGAGGTTTTTTATATGAAAGAATTGTTCTTGTCGTCAGCTGAAAAGCTCAAGTCTGTGCGCTATATCGCGGTCATGGCGATCTTTATCGCCCTTAAGACCGTCCTTTCCGGCATATTCATCCCTGTTTCGGAAAACCTGCGCATATCCATTACCTTTCTTCTTTCCTCTTCCGAGGCAATCATCATCGGTCCCATCGCTGCCATGGTGTCTGGGGCAATCACCGATATCACTGGATTCATGCTTCATCCGACCGGACCGTTTTTCATCGGCTACACAATTTCGGCGATGCTTGGCGGATTGGTATATGGCTTGTTTTTCTACCGCCAGCGCATCACAATCCTGAAGATCTCGCTGGCAAAGCTTGTTGTCAATGCTTTTGTCAACGTGCTGCTTGGCTCTCTTTGGTCTGCCGCAATGTTTTCCAAGGGATACCTGTTCTATGCGGCAAGGAGCGTGGTGAAAAACGCACTGATGTTGCCGATCGAGGTGTTCCTAATGGTCTTGTTGTTCAACTTCTTGATCCCATTGATGGAGAACAGGCGCCTGGTCGAAAGAAAAAACACGGTTCCTCTTCCCTTGTTCTAACGCGCCAAATTGAAGCAAGCATTGGGCGGTGATATAATGCAGCTCATGATCAAGAGACATTATGAACAGGTTGAAAAAGACCTGAACGGTGCGACATTGTGCATCGTATCGAAAAAACGCTCCGAGCAGGAAATCATGGAATACTATGCGCTTGGCCGCCGTGTATTTGGGGAGAACCATGCCCAGGAGTTGTGCGCAAAGGCTCAATCGCTTCCAGGCGACATCCAGTGGAATTTCATCGGGCATTTGCAACGCAACAAGGTCCGCCAGATTCTCCCGTATGTTTCCATGATTCAATCGGTCGACTCCTTGCGCCTGGCAAAGGAAATCGAAAAGGAAGCGGCTCGCATCGACAAGACAATCGATGTCCTGGTGGAAGTCCACATGGCCGCCGAAGATGAAGAAAAAAGCGGTGCGTCTCCCGAAGAGGCGCGCGAGCTAGTCGCCTTTTGCGCTAGCCAACCGCACCTTTGTTGCAAGGGAATCATGGCGATGGGACCCCATACCAACGATGTGGATAGAATACGCGAAGTCTTTGATGAAACCCATGCCCTCTACCAATCCCTCGCCAAAGAACATGGGCTAAGCATCCTTAGCATGGGCATGAGCGATGATTATCGCATCGCATTGTCTTGTGGCAGTACCATGGTGCGCATTGGCACCTACCTGTTTGAAGAATGACACGCCAAGAAGCAGAAACGATGGAAAGGAAGGTAATGAAACATGCCAGCCGCAACGACACACTCTGAATTTGCCAAGGAAGTCTACGCTAGGCTTCCCATGGATGCCAAAAGCGAAATCTGTGACATGCACATGTTCTGCCTTGGCTCCCAGGGACCGGATGCCTTGTTTTTTTCAAGGGCATCGTTGTTTCCAGGATCCCTAAAGCCCTATGGAACTATGATGCACAGGACAAACGTCCGCGAGGCAATCCGATATCTTGACGAGCATACGCAAAAGGACAAAGAGCTAAGGAGCTACTTCTATGGCTACCTTTGCCACTATGCGCTGGATGCCGCTGTGCATCCGCTTGTCTTTGCGATATCGCGAAAGCGCCACAACGAAGAAGGCGTTAACGAAGGGGAAATCCATGTCACGATGGAAGCCGACATCGATGTTTGGTTCCTCCACCAAAGGGGAAGGAAAACCGAATCGTACAATGTCTATGAAGACCTCAAGGTGACAAGTACCCAGGCAAGCAAGCTTGCCAACCTATACCATGGATTGATGAAAGAAGTCTATCGCCTGTCGCTGTCCAAGAGAGACCTCAAGGGTGCTTTTCTTGAGACTGCGATGTGGACAAAGTTCATAGCGCCAACCAAGCAAAAATACAATTTCCTGTATGGTCTTGAGCTTGCGTTGCGAATACCGCATGGAATCACGGGAATGATGCTTGTCGACAAGCATGGCATGGAGATCATCAACCTTGACCACAAGGCATATCCCCTTTCCTACGATGCAACGCAATCCATTTCCGCCTCTTTCCCGCAGCTGTATGGAAAAGCACTGCAAAAGGCACTGGGATTGATCGATTCTTGCTCGATGGACGCAATCGACACCAATTTCAACGGAGAGCCAATTGTTTAGACAGCCAAGAATGGCTGTTTTTTCTATACTCGAAAGCACATCGTCTTCCTGTTGTCATATGCGATACGATTGCAAATATCTGTTCCAGTAAAAAAACACGCTTGCGCGTGTTCCAAATCGATCAACTGACAGTTATGCTCCAGGGAGGGATTTCCTGACCCTTGCGAATCAAGACCGTCTTTTGGTAATTTGTCTGATTCAGGAAATGCAGCACCTCACTCACCTCTTCCTCGCTGCATCCTATCAACACCTTGACATCCAGTTCCCTCTCCAGGATGTCCACCGCGACAACCAATGCGCTGATGCGGGAACGGTTCCCGCTTCCAGCATACACGGAAACCCCGCTGCCGCTTGTGCATTTCGTATCCTTCAGATAACCATAGTCCGTTGGATAGATCAGGTTCTTGAATACCGGATGAACATCGCCTTTTTTTCTTGTTTGCTTATATCCAGAAGACAAAAACAGTGATTCAACCTTCTGCCAGAAATAAGCATTGTTCTCATATCCTGCCATTGTAATACCATTGTTTCCTTTCGTGACTGCGACAATTATACATGAATGAGCGAGAAACGGAAAGAGATTTCAGGGGATCGGTGTAATTTTCATGAAAACCATGAAAAAGCTTTCAACATAAGCCAATCCACTATTCCTTGATATGCTCGTATGCCATCCGATAGATGTTCTTGATATGCTCATCCGCCATGGAGTAATAGACATGCTTGCCTTTTTTCCTCGATATGACAAGCTTTGTCTTCTTAAGCGAACCTAGCTGGTGGCTAATGGCACTGGTGCTCATCTCCAAGAGCGCTGCCAAATCGGAAACGCACAATTCGCTGACAAAGAGCGCATTCATGATCTTCAATCGCGTGGAATCGGAAAACATGGAGAAGATTTGGCTCATGTCGTCGACATCGTTTTCGTTGATCTTCGCTTTCTCGCAAGCCTTGACGGCATCAGGGTCGATCAAGTTCATGCTGAAGCCCCCTTTCTTTTGCGGTGACGGATTTCCTTGTTTGGCGCGTAGCTGTTCATGGGTGAAAGAATGCTTGCCCGTGAATACATCTCCTGGGTTTCAACGCTCCCATCTTTTAAGGTTAGCACCAGCAAGTCGGATGTCCCGTGTTTTTCGTATTCCCACGAAAACAGCTCGTCATAGTAGATGATCATGCATTGCGTTGTATCGCGTTGGTTGTATATGACCATGTATTTGAGCGAGAACTCGCACAAGATGCGGTCCGGCATGATGAACGTTGCGAACAATCCCAGCAACATAATGACGATTCCAAGCGTCATCATCCTTGGCCTTAGCAATAAAAGCGCCACCCCTGCCATGAATATGCCACAGCAAAGGCCAAGTGGCTTCAGCCTGACCGTGCGTACAACCATCCTGTCCTGAGGCAGGTTTCTTGTCTTGATCTTCTTGGATTTCATGCGTTTTATTATACCACGCGTGAATTTTGCGCGGTTTCCATTTGCCTTGGGAGTATGCTATGCTGATAAACGGAAACGAGGTAATATGAATCCAGTAACGTTTGAAATCACACATGTCTGCAGGCAATCCGGTGCCCGCACAGGCATACTTCATACGCCCCATGGCGATGTCGAGACGCCAATGTTCATGCCAGTCGGCACCCAGGCGACAGTCAAGTTTGTCTCCCCCGAAGAATTGTATGCCCTTGGCGCCGGGGTTGTGCTTGCGAACACATACCATCTCTGGCTGCGACCAGGCGAGGATGTCGTGGCGAAGGCAGGTGGTGTCCATCGCTTTATGAACTACAAGGGACCGATGTTGACGGACAGCGGGGGCTTCCAGGTTTTTTCCCTTTCCGACACGCGCAAGATCGCTGAGGAAGGCGTGACATTCAAGAACACATTGAATGGCGACATGTTGTTTTTGTCCCCGGAGAAATCAATCCAGATCCAAAACAAGATCGGGGCAGACATCATTATGTCTTTCGATGAATGCATTCCCTACCCGGCCACCCGCGAATACGCCGAAAAGTCGATGCTAAGGACTTTGCGCTGGGCTGAGCGTGGCAAAAAAGCCAATCTGCGTCCTGAAGAACAGGCAATCTTTGGCATTGTGCAAGGAGGCGAATACGAGGATTTGCGTCATTATAGCGCTGAGAAACTTGTGGAAATGAATTTTCCTGGATACGCGATTGGGGGAACTTCCGTTGGGGAGGACAAGCCCACAATGCACAAGATGGTCAAATGGTCGGCTGAGAACCTGCCCTATGACAAGCCACGCTACTTGATGGGAGTCGGCGCCGTCAACGACCTGTTGGAAGCAGTATCGCTGAACATCGACATGTGCGATTGCGTGCTTCCCACCCGGATCGCGCGCCATGGCACGCTGATGACAAGCCAAGGAAGACTCAACATCCGCAAGGCGATGTTCAAGGAAGACTTCACGCCCCTTGATCCGCAATGCGACTGCTACTGCTGTAGAAATTATACCAAGGCATACCTAAACCATCTTTTCCGTTGCGAGGAAGGATTTGGCACAAGATTGATGTCGATCCATAATATCCGTTTTCTCGTCAAGCTGATGGAAGATGCTCGCACCGCCATCAAGGAAGACCGTTTTGGCGACTTCAAGACACAGGTCTTGAATGAAATGAAATTCGATGAAAGGGGGTTTTGATGAAGACAAGTGAATTTGACTATGACCTCCCCCATGAACTGATCGCCCAGGTTCCTTTGGCAAACCGAACGGACAGTCGGATGCTTGTGGTTCACAAAAACGCCAATTATTTCGAGGATTCTCGTTTTTCCAACATTGTCTCCCTTTTTCACGCCGGGGATGTCCTTGTCCGCAACAACACACGCGTCATACCGGCGCGATTATTTGGCACCAAGGAAGAGACTGGGGCGCATGTCGAGCTATTGTTGCTTAGGCAAGAGGAAGATGATGTGTGGGAATGCCTTGTGGGCAACGCCAAAGTCGTCAAGCCAGGCGTTGTCGTCAGCTTCCATGATGGACGACTCAAGGCAAAATGCGTCTCCATCGGGGAAAAGGGCATTCGCCGCATGAAGATGATTTACGATGGCATCTTCAACGAAATACTTGATTCCTTGGGGAACGTTCCCTTGCCACCATACATCAAGGAGAAGCTGGACGATCCAGAGCGCTACCAGACCGTCTACGCCAAAATCAGGGGTTCTGCTGCCGCACCAACGGCCGGTCTGCACTTTACGGATGAAATCTTCGCCAAGCTTCAAGAAGTTGGCGTCATCATCGCAGATGTCACTTTGCATGTAGGACTTGGCACATTCCGCCCAATGGACACCGAGGAAGTCGAAGAGCATGTCATGCACTCCGAATGGATCCACATGCCTGTGGAAACGGCTGAAATCCTAAACAAGGCGCGTCAAGAGAACAGGCGGATCATTGCTGTGGGAACAACATCCGCCCGAACGTTGGAATCCGTTTGGAATGCTTGCGGTTGTTTCGCGGAATACACCGGAGACACTTCTCTGTTTATCTTCCCGGGCTATGAATGGCATGCCGTCGATTGCATATTGACGAATTTCCACTTGCCCAAATCCACATTGATCATGATGATCGCATCTTTTGCGGGCAAAGATCTTGTTCTTTCGGCATACCGCCACGCAGTCAAGGAGCGCTACCGTTTCTTCTCTTTTGGCGACTGCATGTTTGTGACCAATGAATGACAAAGAAGAATACATTGCCTACCTCACGTCCCGCAAATCTAGCCACAAGGTCAATTACTACGATCTTTCTTTGCGCGAAATCAAAGCAATCAAGCAAACAAGCCCGGCAAAGCCGCGCCTGTTGATCCATGCATGCTGCGGTCCTTGCGCAGCATGGCCATTGGAGTTTCTCCACGATGTCTTTGACATCACCGTCTTTTACAACAACTCCAACATCTGGCCTAGCAGCGAATATGAGCGGCGCCGAGATGAAATGGTTCGTCTGATCCACGAAATCCATGGGGACAATATCTCGATTGTCATTCCCCCCTACGACAACGTTGCATATACCAAGTTGCTTGCGCCAAGAAAAGACGACCCAGAAGGCTGGAAGCGTTGCTTTCTCTGCTATGAGATACGCTTGAGGGAAGGTTTTCAATACGCCAAGGAACATGGCTTTGAATACTTTGCCACCGTCATGACGATTTCCCGCCAGAAAGATAGCCAGAAGCTCAATGAAATCGGGCTAGCCCTATCCCGCGATTTCCCGGAAGTCAAATGGTTCCCTTCTGACTTCAAGAAAAAGGGTGGCCAGCAAAGGCGAGATGAAATCGTCAAAGAATATAACCTGTATCACCAGGATTACTGTGGCTGTGTATTTTCCTATCTTTCAACTCACGCAAAAGAGGGACACGGCACTTAGATGCGTTCTTCATCTTTGAACAGCATTGAACTTAAAAAGGAGACAAGCATTGTCTCCTTTTCATTAGCCATCTAGGCGTTCAAGCTTTTCATTCAGAAGCTCGATGATCTTTTCCTTGGAACGGATCAGGTCGAACATGTCTGCCTCCCCTTCCATTTCCTTGCTTTCCATTTTCCACGCGTAATACATTCTTCCAAGCTTCTCGTATGCCTTGGAAAGATCCTTTGAACAATGCCCGATATCGGAGCGGACTTCCGCCTTTTGCTTCTCGACATCGAGAATGTTGATCATCTGCTTGGAACCATCCTGCAGTTTTTTTACCGCCTTGTCGGCAGCCGCGTGCATCCTTGTGCTTATGACCTTTTCTTCCATTTGCCTATTCCTTTCCTGCCTTGTGAATCAAATCCAGCATGAATTGCTTGATTTCGCCCTTGGATCCTTCCCCGCTTTCAAGAAGAGATGCCATCCCGCCGACAACCGCATGGGAAAGGCACCATGTGTTTTTAATGGAGAATTCTCCCGATGAATTTCCTTCCTCCAGCAGCGACCGCAAGCGTTCGAGAGCTTTTCCCTGCGTTTCCTTGAAAGACCTTGCTTTTAATAAGGCGAGATCACCCTTGTCTTCCCCAGGGCACAAGATCTCTTGGATCCCAGCGAAGGAGTCGTATAGATCTGCGATGAAACGCGAAAGCTTTTCTTCGTATGTCCCGCTATCGTCCTGTTGAGACATCGTGCTTTTGAACATGGCGCTGTATTTGTCAATGACCGCATCTATCACATCGTCCTTGGAGTCAAAGTAATAATAGAAAAGACCTTTGGCAACGTCTACTTCCTTGACGATAGACGATACCGTTGTAGCAACGATTCCATTCTTGCGAAACAGTTTTTCGGCCGCCTCGACAAACTCGTTGCGACGTTCGTCATTGTTCTTGTTCATGCGCATTTCCATTCCCCCGCCTCAGTAATATACAAAACTATTGACCGCGAGTCAATCGACATGTGTTATACTCATGGAAACAATGAAAGAAATGGAAAAAGGAGATCACACTATGTTATTGGCATGCCCCGTTTGCCTGCAGCCGCTAAAAGAGAATAACAATATTGCCTCGTGCCCGCGCAATCATTGCTTCGATTTCGCCAAAAGCGGGTATATCAATCTGCTCGTATCGGGCAAGGCGGTGCATGGGGATGACGCAGCCATGGTAAAAAGCCGTACATCTTTCTTGGCAAGCGGCGCCTATGGCTTTCTCAGGGATACGCTTTGCAACATGGTCTTGGATTATCATCCAAGTGTCTTGGTTGATGCAGGATGTGGGGAAGGCTACTACACAAGCAAGCTTCCTTGCGGCGAAAAGTATGGCTTTGATTTATCCAAGACCGCTTTGCGCCACGCTGCCAAAAACGACAAATCGACCATGTATTGTCTGGCTTCCATCTTCCACATGCCATTGCCCGATGCTTGCGTTGATGTCGCCTTGACATGTTTTGCGCCATTTGCTTCCAACGAAATTACGCGCATCCTTAAGACAGGCGGCGCGTTTATCTACGTTACACCTGGTCCTAGGCATTTGTTTGAAATGAAATCCGTACTCTACGACAACCCCTACGAAAACTTTGTCGAAGACATCGATACAAGCATGTCCCTGACATTTGAAAAGCGCATCGAATCCCAGTTTTTGTGTGACCACGAAAATCTTATGTCTTTGTTTCAGATGACCCCGTATGCCTGGCGCACATCCATTGCGTCCAGACAGCGCCTTGAAGCGTTGGATTCCCTTCGCCTAACGGCGCAATTTGTTATACGCAGCTACCAAAAAGGCGTGCGCTAGCGCACGCCTTTTCTAATCCATAGGCTATTTGTCTTCCTTTACATCGACCGCTTTCTTGCCATGCTCATGCTTGGCAAGGCTTTCGCGCTTATGTTTCATCTCCAGATGAATCTCCAAAGTCATCACCGCACGCATTACAACCAGCGAGCCAAGCATGATGAGGTCAGAGACATCGTTTGCCAAGACCGTGTGGAGAACCTCGGCTGCCAACAAAAACTCCAAGGTCATTGCGATTCCCTCCGCAAGGGAAATCGCCCCTTCCCGGTCATCGTTCCACCAGCTGATTGCGCCTCTGACTCCATGGTACATCATGACAAACAACGCGATAAATTCCAAAATCGTGCTACAGACCTCGCTTGCAATAAGCAAGGTTTCCCTAAACGTTTCAACAAATACCTCAACCATAGCTGCCTCCTGTAATACTAATCAAGGTCATATATGTCGTTTCCTTGCGCGTCAAGCCCGACAAAGCAAGGAAAATCTTCAACGGTCAAGCGGGTAATCGCTTCAGACAAAAGCTCTTCAAATGCAACCATCTCCCTTTTGACGATCCTTTCCGATAGCAAGGCACCCGCACCTCCTGGCGCCACAAAGTAAATCCCTTTGTGTGCGATAAGCGATTGCTTGACTTCCTCGCTTCTTTTGCCCTTGCCGATCATGGCAATCATGCCTAGGTCAAAAAGCTGCGGGACATACGAATCCATGCGGGAAGATGTGGTTGGTCCTGCCGAGCCAATGACTCTTCCTTCTCTAGCAGGTGTTGGTCCAACATAATAGATAACGGCATCCTGCATGTCGAAGGGCAACGGCTTGCCGTTATCAATCAAATCCTTCAGCTTCTTATGCGCCGCATCCCTGGCGGTAAAGATTTCTCCGTTAAGATACACCATATCGCCTGCCTTTAATGACAATCTGTCTTCTATCGTCATTGGCAACTGTATTCTTTTCATTAGATCACCACCTTGGCGTGCCTGCACGCATGACAACACATGTTTACCGCTATCGGCAGACCCGCGATGTGTGTTGGCGCATATTCAACCTGCACCTTGAGGGCGGTATTGACCCCGCCAAAGCCAAGCGGACCCACCTTCAACTGATTTGCCTTTGCCAAAAGCCTTTCCTCAAGCAATCGATAGCTCTCATTTGGATTCGGGGTGTCCAATGGCCTAAGCAACGCTTTCTTTGCCAAAAGAGCGCACGAGTCAAACGAGCCACCGATGCCCACGCCAACGATAAACGGCGGACATGCGTTTGGTCCTGCCTGGGCAATGGTTTCCAACACAAATCTTTCCACACCCTCGATTCCATCCGCTACCGTTAACATGGCGATCCTTGACTTGTTCTCCGAGCCAAAGCCCTTTGCCATTAGCTCGACCTCCACTTTGTCACCTGGGACAATCGTGCTGTAGATCACAGCGGGAGTGTTGTTCCCTGTGTTCTTTCTCTCAAAAAGAGGATCGTCGACGATCGAGGCACGCAAGAAGCTGTTCATGTAGCCACGCGCAATTCCCTCGTTGACCGCATCATATAGATTTCCCCCCGTGAAATGAACATCTTGGCCAATCGTCAGGAAAACGATTGCCATGCCCGTGTCTTGGCAGATGGGAATGGTTTTTTCTTGCGCTATACGGGCATTTTCCACAAGCATTTCAAGTGCGCGCACGGAAAGTTCCTTTGTTTCCGATTCTTTTGCCTTTTCCAGGGAAGCCAGTATATCCAAGCTATATACATGCGCAATCCTTCCCGCCGCATCTTCCAGGAATGCGGCAATTTCCTTGACATCAATCTCTCTCATGCAATTCTAATCTTCTTTCCCTTCCTGTGATCGCAAATGCCCAAGACAAGCTGCCTGCGCGCCGCGCCTAGCGTATGAAGCCATCTGATGAAACGAACTTCATCGCTAGATAACGATAATGGCTGCGTCACGTCTTCCCCCATTAACAACATGTTCGGGGTAACACCATACAGCTCGCAGAAACGATACAGTACGCTGATCGTCATGGCAGTGGTCCCTGTCTCATAGTTTGATACGGTATTGACCGTAACGTCAATGCATTCCGCCACTTCCTCCTGGCTCATGTTTCTTTCCAATCGAAGCCCAGCCAAACGTTTTCCTAGCTTTGCTTTATCAAGTTCCGCCTTCATGCGCCCCTCCATCGTGCATCTGCCCTAGAAACACTTGGCGCATTGCCTAGAAACAACGCCAAGCGTACACATGCGAATAATATTATAAGCCAAAAGATGAAACGCAAGTATCCAAAATGGCAATAACTCATTTTGTCACAACGGCAATCGGGCAAATCAAGCAACTTTCACGCATAATTGTTTTTTTCGATTGCATTTACAAGCAATGAGTGCTAGACTATTTAGCAGTCTTGCACAATGAGTGCTAAAAGGAGGCTGAAACTATGGAGAAAAAAGAATTTCAGGCTGAATCCAAACGCCTGCTGGGATTGATGATCAATTCCATCTACACAAACAAGGAAATATTCCTGCGTGAGCTGATTTCCAACGCATCGGATGCGCTCGACAAGAGGCATTACCTTTCCTTGACTGACAAAGATCACCCGCTCAATGGCGATGAACTCAAGATCACCATAGAGCGCCACCCTGATACGCGCGAGCTTGTCATTGAGGACAGTGGCATTGGCATGACCCAGGAAGAGCTGGAAAACAACCTAGGCACCATCGCCCGCAGCGGCTCCGCCGAATTCCAGGCGCAGCTGGAGAAAGGAAACGATACAGTCGACATCATCGGCCAGTTCGGCGTAGGCTTCTACAGCGCCTTCATGGTCGCCAAGACCATCACCGTTGAAACCCGCAGCATCGCTTCCGAAGAATCCTACGTCTGGCAATCCAATGGCGAAGAAGGATACACCATCGACAAGGGCGACAAGCAGACATACGGCACACGCATCACGCTGTTGATGAAGGACGACACGGAAGACGACAAGTATTCCGAATATCTCGAAGAATACCATATTGAAAGCCTTGTGCGCAAGTATTCCGACTATGTCAGATACCCGATCCAAATGGAAGTCACCAAATCCATCCCTGACCCTACCGATGAGGAGAAGACCATCGACACCCAGGAGATGAAGACAATCAACTCCATGATTCCGCTTTGGAAGAAGAACAAGAGTGAAATCAGCGAGGACGACTACAACGAATTCTACAAGGCAAACTTCAACGACTGGGAGAATCCGCAAAAGGTCATCCATTATTCCGTCGAAGGCAACATCTCCTACACCGCGATGTTGTTCATCCCAGGCAAGACGCCTTACAACTTCTACTACCAGGACTTCGAGCCAGGACTGAAGCTGTATTCCAAGGGCGTGTTTATCCTTGACAAGGCAAAGGACTTGATCAGCGATGAATTCCGCTTTGTCCAGGGACTCATCGACTCCGATGACCTGAGCCTGAACATTTCCCGTGAAATCCTTCAGCAGGACAGGCAAGTCAGGGCATTGGCGCGCAATATCGACAAGAAGATCAAGAGCACCCTTGAAGACATGCTTGCAAATGACCGAGAGGCATATGAAAAGCTGTTTGACAACTTTGGACTGAACCTGAAGTTTGGTCTTTACAAGGACTATGGCATGAACAAGGACAAGCTCCAGGATCTCGTCTTGTTCCGTTCCTCCAAGGAAGGAAAATATGTCACGCTGCGCGAATATGTCGACCGTATGCCGGAAGACCAAAAGGCGATCTACTATGCAGTAGGCGAATCCATTGAAGACATCGAGAAGCTTCCTGTGCTTGAAAAGGTCAAGGAAAAGGGCTACGAAGTACTTTACTTCCTTGATCAAAGGGATGAGTTTGTCTCTGGCATGATGCGCGACTACGATGGAAAGCAGTTCCAGTCGGTCAGCCAATCCGATCTCGACCTTGATACCGAGGACGAAAAGAAAGCCAAGGAAGAAAAGACCGAGGAGAACAAAGGCTTGCTCGAAGCCATGAAGGAAGCGCTTGGCGACAATGTCAAGGAAGTCCGCATTTCCTCAAGACTAAAGGATGACCCAGTGTGTGTTGTCGCTGGCGAAGGCGTCTCCCTTGAAATGGAGAAGTACATGGCGAACGACCCAATGAACAAGAACGGAATGGTAAAAGCAGTCAAGATCCTTGAGATCAACCCTAACCATCCAGTCTTCGCTACCCTCCAGCAAATCCAGCAGACAAATCCTGAAAAGCTGAAGGACTACACCGAGGTTCTCTACGACCAGGCACTGTTGATCCAGGGACTTACGATCTCTGATCCAGTTGGCTACGCAAAGAAAGTCGCTGACCTGATCGTCAACGCAAAATAGCAAAAAAAAGCTGTGGACACCACAGCTTTTTTTATGCTGGTTCCTATGCATACAGTGTTTTACGATTCGGGAAATCTGTATGGCACCCTACAGAAAATCTTCAGGGTACCCTGTGGAAAATCAGCATGGTTTTTTTTGTTTAATGGAGTACTGTATATATATCAAATCTGTCAATCCGATAAAATCAGATGGATTTGATGGGACGAAAGGATTCTTTCATTTCTTCAATGTATTCGCGAGCATTATTGAACAATACCGGAAGATACCCGGTCAATTGCACATAGTTACTTTATTCTTGTCTGGAGGGTTATGATAAAACTATGAGACGTAAAATTATCCTTGGCATCTTGACATTCCTGATCGTAGGGCTTGTTTCGTGGCTGGCAACAAACGGGAAGGCACTTGCGGACAAGAGAGAAAAAGCTCAACAAACGGTGAACTGGACAGAACATTTTGCCAGTGTTATCCTGGTGGAGAACGAAGAGGAATTGTCTTCCCTGTTTGAAGATGGTTCTTGCGATATTAGCAAGGGTCCGGGAGATCCATCTAAAGCGGATCTCTGGAAAAAATCATTTGTTTTTTTTGGCTATGCGTTTAAGGAAAACAATCCTTCTTATGCAAGGGGAGATTGTCTTATGGTCAAGCAAAGATGCAATGTTCAATCGGCAGGAACCGATACGTATTTATCCATTCAGTATCCAAAGGAATATTCGAACGCAATCATATATGAACTGTTTCTTAGCGATGATTCACAAACACTGTATGTGTCGAAAGAGGGCAAACCCGTAACAAAGGGAATGAAGGAAAGCTATTCCTATAGCTATACAACGCCTGAGGGTACAATCTATCCAGATGAAATGACGCATCGCTATGCCTTGGATGTGTGCATAGATACGGATCGCTTTGCAGAAAACAACAACGATGTGAGAACAAAATCCAGCTCGACAAATTTCTACGGCATTCTTGGAAAGAATGAAAAAGTCGCGGGCATCACGTATACGGAAACAAAGTACGCCGATGGACAGGAATGGAACGATTCGGATGCGGATTATACGGTTTTCTTCGACCCTGTGACGTTTAAGATAAAAGGAAACGATCTGAACTATGAAAGCCAGGAAAGACCGCTTCCCTATGGGAACGAGTATTTTCTTTACCTAAAATACAAACATAAGGAAAATGCTGTGTTTTATCTGATCTTAGAAAGTGGAGATCGTCTGATCATAATGGACATCGGAAACCAAGGGGAAGATCAGCTGTATGTAGAATCAGGAGTCTATGTCGGCGATATCAAGCATGTAGCAACATTGGAATTAACCGCTCAGAATTGAAAGATACGTATGCTTTCAACGATGATGGGAATGACCAGGCAATGCATCCCTTTCTTGTTTCTACAGAAAAAGCAGACCGCAAGGCCTGCTTTTGAATGATGTCTGATTTTTATTCCTGGCTAAAGACGATTTGCCTTGGGACGTTCAAAGATGACCTGCTCGCTATCCACAAAAAAGCCTTTTGCGTTGAGCGATATCTTACTCAAACATTTTCCAAGCCTTCTCCAGGTTCTTGATGATTTCAAGATGTTGTGGGCAGGAACGCTCGCAACTTCTGCAACCAATGCAATTGGAAGCCCTGTGGCATTCAGGAGCTGCCTTGAAATACGATTCAGAAGCCTCTTGCGCCAATCCATTGCCAAGTTGCTTGTTCATTGCCTTGAAGATGCCAGGAATATTGATTTGCATTGGGCAGCCCTTGAGGCAATAGCCGCACCCTGTGCAGGCAATGGTGGAAGAATGGCCAAGGATGCGTTGCGCCTGTTGAATGATCTTCTGTTCATCTTCATCCAGCGGCTTGAAATCCTTCATGTACGACAAGTTGTCCATCATCTGCTCGATGTTGCTCATGCCGGAAAGCACTGTGACAATTCCCTCTAGCGAAGCCACAAAGCGGATTGCCCATGACGCACAAGACATATCAGGATGATGCGCCTTGAACAAATTCTTCACCTCTTGCGGTGGATTGGCGAGCGTGCCTCCCTTGACTGGCTCCATGACGGTAATTGGCTTGCCATGCCTACGTGCAACCTCGTAGTTTGCTCTTGATGCGACTGATGGATTCTCCCAATCGGCGTAGTTGATCTGGAGCTGGACAAAATCTACCTCTGGATGCTCGTTGAGAAGCTTTTCAAGAAGATCAGGGCTGGCGTGGAAAGAGAAGCCAAAGCGCTTGATGAGACCTGCGTCCTTTTGTTCCTTGATAAAATCCCACAATTTGAAACGGTCGTATTTGTGGTAATTGTTCTCCATGAGGGCGTGCAGAAGATAATAGTCAAAATACCCTGCGCCAGTGCGCTGAAGGCTTGTTTCCAATTGTTGCCGCGTGGATTTCTCCGTGGCGCCCATCAAGGAAGCATTGAGTTTTGTACACAATGTATAGCTGTCCCTTGGGTAGCGGTCGACCAGTGCCTTCTTGATCGCCGCCTCTGAGCCAGGATAGACAAAGGCTGTATCAAAGTAGGTAAATCCAGCATCCATGAACAAATCGACCATTTCGCTGACTTGTTCATCATCTATCAAAAGCCCTTTTCTAGGCAATCGCATCAGGCCAAAGCCAAGCTTTGGCACCTCGCTTGCAAAATTATCAGGCATATGAATCACCTTTCATCTCCTTTCAGCCAAGGTCTGTTCCATTGGACGCAATCACCTTTTTATACCAGTAATAGCTGTCCTTGGGGATGCGCCGCAGGGTCTTGAGATCCATGTCCGTACGGTCTACGTAGACAAGGCCATATCTTTTGCGAAAACCTTGGTGCGAGCTCAACAGGTCGATGAACGACCACATGGCATAGCCCATCAGCTCCACGCCATCGTTGATCGCATCCCCGCAAGCCTTGATATGCTCGCGCAGGTAATCGATGCGATAAGAGTCATGGATCTTTCCATCTGCTTCCACATCAGCCATGCCCAGTCCATTTTCCGTGATTAACAGAGGAACGCGATACCTTTCATAATAGTCAAGCAAGACCATGCGCAATCCAAGCGGATCGATCTGCGCGCCATATTCGCTTGCCTTGAGATTTTCATTGACCTCATCCTGACAATAACCAAACTGGTCGAAATCGACTTCATTGCGTCGATAGCGCCTGGTTCCCCTTGGATGTTCTTCATCTGCGGGAAGATACGATGCGCAAAGCGTGCGATAGTAATTGAACGCAATATAGTCTGGCTTTCCATGGCGAAGGATCTCTTCATCGCCCTCAAGCATCTCCAGCGCAATGCCAAGTTCCTTGAGATAACGCATATAGTACCCTGGGTATTTTCCATGGAAGTGCATGTCCAAAAGATACCTTGTCTTGAAACAATCGTTCATTTTGGCAGCGTAGACATCCTTTGGGTTATTGGTCAGTGGATATGTACATGTCGAGGACACAGCGGGTCCTGCCATGCCGCCAGGGACAAGCTCATGGCATGCTTTCATTGCCAAGGCGTGCGCAAGGCACATATGATAATCCATCTGCGCGCGCATGCGGTCAGCCTCGTGCGAATCATCGGTCTCGATGTTCATTCTTTCGTTGACTCGTACCATCAAATTTTGTTCATTGATGATTTGCCAATACTTCACTCGATCGCCAAAAGATTCAAAACAAACGCGGGCAAATTTTTCAAACGCGTATACCGTCTTGCGCGACAACCATCCATCGTAGTTTTCGACAAGGGCATACGGAAGGTCAAAGTGATACAACGTAACAAACGGCTGAATGCCTTTTTCAACAAGGCGATTGATCACCTTGTTGTAGAAATCAATGCCAGCTTGGTTCGTTTCCCCTTCGCCATCGGGAATGATTCTAGTCCATGCAATGGAAAAACGATAGATCTTAAGTCCTAGGTCTGCCATCAAGTCGATGTCTTCCTCCCAATGATGGTAGAAATCGGAAGCGACACGGCTATCTGCCTGCACGGCGGATCTTCTCAATGAATTGAAGTCCGCGACACTCATCCATTTGCCATCCTCGTGCCACGCCCCTTCCACTTGAAAAGCGGAAGTTGAGGCGCCCCACAAAAAATTATCTGGAAAATTCATAGCTTATGCTCCTTTTGATAATCATACTATTTTGCTATGTCATGGTCAAATACGATGTGCAAGGAAACAGGCTGCTTCTCGCCTAATGCATCAATGATCGTTTTCTCAAGCTTTTCTTGGTCAATGGCATATCCATACGGAAGCACGGCATCAAACGACACCATTACCATGGATTCCGTCGCATCGCGGCGAAAGTCATGGATGGGTATCCCCTGTCCCATATGGGCAAAAATGTCCTCGACGATGTTCTTGTCGCGTTCTCTTTCCGCGTCATCCAGGTTCACTGGATCGCCATGGAGAGTCATGTCGACATTCAATTGTTCCTTCGCCAGCCTTTCCAACCGATCCAGGATGCCGTGCGCCTTGTTGAAGGAAAAGGAACCATTGATCTCCACATTGGCACTTGCGATATGGCGCAATGGACCGTAGGAATGAATGATAAGGTCATGCACGCCAAGCACTTCTTCATCGCTTTCCAAGAGATGCAATGTCTGGTCGTATAATTCCCGTTCGCAAGGGCCGCCAATCAATCGGTCAAGCATGTCCTTGCCCGCTTCCATGCCGCTTTTTGCGATCAATAGGGAAAGGATTATGGACGCGATGGAATCAAAAGGAATCCCTGGCAGCCTACTCTCCAGCAACATCGAACCCATGGCAATGCATGTTGCCAATCCATCTCCCCTGGCGTCAATCGCCGCAGCATGCAAGGAAACATTGTCCGTTGCCATGGAGATTGTTTCGTTGAAGTGTGCCAGCCAAAGCTTCACAGCTACACTCAAGCATAAAATCAAAAGCATCATGCTTGAATATCGCAATTGCGAAGGCGTAAACAAACCAACAATGCCTTTGCGGCACAGTTCAAATGCGGCAAGCAAGATCAAAACGCAAACAGCAAGCCCGGCGATATACTCTACCCTCCCATGGCCAAAGGGATGGTTCTTGTCGGCTGGGCGAGCAGCCATGCGTATCCCTGCTAGCGCCATGATGGACGAAACGCAATCCGATAGGTTGTTAAACGCATCGGAAATAACCGATGCGCTATGGGCATAAAGCCCGCACAGCAGCTTGACAAAAAACAAAATGCAATTGCACGCGATGCCAGTGATGCCTGCCAAGCGGGCATAGCTTATGCGCACAGCCGGGTCGCTGGCATTGCTATGATTTTTTACAAACCTGTCTATTAGTATTCTTTCTATCATGCTATCTATTGTAACGCATAAGGTCAATCAGCTCCATGTCAGTGTTTGCCAGAGTATTTGCGAGCGCGCAAAAAGAATCTTGCGTACACAAGCCCGCTGCCATCATACGTCCTTTTTTTCATACGCATATTTAATGTCGACATTCTTTTATTTCTGTTCCTATTTAGTTACAATGAATGCAAAGGTTGAGAAAATGAGAAAGGCCAATTCAGAAATAGTTCCAATCAAAGTGCTGCGCCTGCTGGAGGAAGAGACAGATGCAGAACACCCCATGACTACCTCCAGCCTTTCGAATGAACTGAACGCAGCAGGATTGCCTAGCAACCGACGCATCATATACCACGCCATCTCCATTCTCAAGGAAAACGGCTGGGACATCCGCTATATCCGCACAAAGGAAAAAAGCGGCTATTACCTCAATCGTTCCTTTACCCTTGGTGAAATCAATTTCTTGGCAAACGAATGTGCCCGTTCAAATGCGCTAAGCATCGACTTGACACGCCAAATCGTTGAAAAAGTATCTCGTCTGCTCTCCATCCATGAGCGTAATGCCCTGTTCATACAGCCCCTTTCAACGGGAAAGACAACAAACCCAATGGTGATGGAAATCACCTCCACGCTGCTTAAGGCGATATCTCTTGGCGCAGACATTTCTTTTCTCTACTATGACATCACTATTGCCCGCACCAAGAAATACCGCCGCCAAGCAAACCGCTACATTGGAACGCCACGCGCCATTGTCAACCAGAATGGCAGAATGTATTGCGTCATATATTCCGCAACCCATGCCAATTTCGCCAACTACCGTATCGACAAGATGGAAAGCGTTGAGATCAACGGCACGGCAAAGGAGATATGTCCCTTTGACATCGAGGATCATATCCGTTCGTCTTTTTTGATGTACTATGGCTCGCCGCAAACAGTTACCGTCCGTTTCAACATCGACATGGCTTCGATCGTCATGGATCAATTTGGACAAGACGATATCATTATCACCTCGGTCAACGAGACGGATTTCACTGCTGCCATCAAGACGGCAATCACCCCGACCTTCATCGGCTGGCTCTTGCAGTTCTATGACCGCGCCACTGCCATCAGCCCTGGAAAACTCGTTGATTCCCTGCTTCAAATCGCCGATGTTCTCAAGAAAACATATAAAAAGGAGACTAGCAATGAATGAAAAAATCATGAAACTTCAGAAAATCATCGATTCATCCAGCCAGATTGTATTCTTCACTGGCGCAGGTGTTTCGACAGATTCAGGCATTCCCGATTTCCGCTCGCAGGATGGACTTTATAACATGCAATATCGCTATCCTCCTGAGGTAATCATCAGCCACAGCTTTTTTGAGGCGAACCCAGAAGAATTCTACCGCTTCTACAAAGACAAGATGCTGGTTCTTGACGCTGAGCCAAACTACACTCATAAGTTCATGGCTATCCTTGAGGAAAAGCATAAGTCGCTAGGCGTTGTGACGCAGAATATCGATGGCCTTCACCAGAAGGCTGGCTCCAAGAAAGTCTATGAGCTGCATGGATCTATCTTGCGCAACTATTGCGTCCATTGCGGCACTTTCTATGATGCGCAATATATCAAAAATGCCGATGGCGTTCCTAGATGCAAAAAATGTGGCGCCATTGTCAAGCCAGATGTTGTATTGTACGAGGAAGGCTTGAGTTCAAGTGTCATTAGCGGGGCAGTGGCAGCGATTCAATCCGCCGATACTTTGATTGTCCTTGGCACATCCTTGGTTGTCTACCCTGCTGCTGGATTGTTGAGGTATTTTTCCGGAAAGAACCTTGTCTTGATCAACAAATCGGTCACGCCTTACGACAGCAACGCCGATCTCTTGATCCAGGACACTTTCTCAAACGTGCTTCCCCAGATCAAAATCTAAGGCATTAAAAAGGCGTCTATCGATGCGATAGACGCCTTTTTCTCATGCATGAAGCCATATTTCTTCCAATGCATCGCTTAATGCATATGCCGCAATGGTTCCACCGCCAACGTGGAAGACACCGCATCCATTCGCATCAATCACAACCGTTGCGCCAGATCCAAGGGCATCGACAAACGTCTTTCCGGCATGCCTTTGGGAAACATACATGCGCCTTTCAACATGCCCACCCGTGGAAAACAATACCGCCAACCCGCTTTCCGGATACTCTTGAACGCCTTCCCTTGTCCAGCCAGCCGAAGTTGATTCAAAGTAATCGTGTTGTGTTCCATAGGCGCACAAATAGCGCAAGCGCATCAATGTGCGCAGCTTTTCAATCGGCGCAATTCCCTTTGCCGGTATGCCGAAGAGATCGCCATAAAAAACACATGGCAGCCCATCGATCCGTAGCAGGATCAACGCATATGCCATTGGCTTGAACCAATCCTTGACAAACGATTCAAGGCTTTGCCCTGGCTCTGTGTCATGGTTGTCGACAAATGTCACGGAATGAAATGGATCCCTGCCAACAAGCGTTCCATCGAAGACATGGCGTAAGTCAAAGCGTTGTCCTTGTTGCGAGACATCGAATAGCTTGAAGTGAAGCGAAACATCAAACAATGACATGACACGATGGGCATTCGAAAGATATGCGTCCAGTCTTGCGACATCGCCATGCCAATACTCGCCACAAGCAAACATCTCTCGCCCAGTGTGTCGGCGCATCTCCTTGATCCACTCTTCCATGAAGTCAAATCCTATGTGCTTGACAGCATCCATCCTAAATGCGTCAATGCCCGTTGTGTCGCAATACCACTTGCCCCATCTTATCAATTCCTTTGCAACACGAGGATTCTTCACATCAACGTTGCACCCCATGAGATAGTCGAAATTGCCATTTTCTTTGTCGACGTTCATGTTCCACATGCGTCCATCCAGCAGATGAATCGCCTTGAGCTGTCGCATGTTGTCATAGTCCACGCCATTGAAGCACGACTGATCCCACACAAACGTAGAATACGTCCCGTTTCTGCCGGGAAATGTAAAGCGCGTCCATGACTCGATGTCCCTGTCTTCGCTGATAGGAATCATGCGGTTTTCTTGTTTCTTTTTTCTACCTCGCGACTTTTCCGGCGCATCCGCGCCAAGCCGATGGTTCATGACAATATCAGCCATCACGGCAATATCATTGTCATGGCACGTCTTGATCAGCGAAAGATACTCATCCTTCGTCCCGTATTTCGTGCGAACGGTTCCTTTCTGGCTAAACTCGCCGAGGTCGTAGAGGTCGTATACACCGTATCCTACGTCATTGGCGCCAGCCATTCCCTTGTATGCCGGCGGCAGCCACAATATATCGATCCCCAGCGAACGAAAAGAGGGCGCAATTGCCCTCATGTTTTCCCAGAAACGCCCATTCGCCTTCAAATACCATTCAAAGCCCTGAAGGCACAAATCGTTTCTTTGCATGATGCTACTCCGTTAATTTGGCTACTTCCTCTTCAAAGAAAGCTTTTGATTCATCATACGACATGCCAAGGGAAACCGAAATTTCATCGAACAAGTATTTCTCCGCCCTGCGAAGATACTCATCGTCGACCGAAGCGGTTTTTTTGTTTTGCCTGACCCTTGCCATGTTTCTTTCGTATGAAGTCTTGATAATCCTAATCAAGTCCCGAATATCATCGCCTTTCAACAAAGCCGCATACTGGCTCTTCATGTTTGCTGGCTTGCTAGCCAGGGGATCGATATCAGGCGTGCTGCGGATCAATTCGTCAATTTGATCGCGGCTGATCAGGTCACGTAAGTGTCCGCCTTTGTTCGCAACCGGCACCTGCATCTTGATCGATCCATCCTGTTGTGCATATGGAACCAAGATATAGCACATTTCGCCGGAAAAATCAGAGCGGTGCTTTCCAATAACCTTGCAAACATCTCGGCGGTAAACAACGATATCATTAACACTATACATTGGATTACACCTCCTGTTGCCTATATTATAACGAATGAATCGCATTTGTGCAAACAAAAAGAACATTCACAAGCTTTAAATCTTCTGTAGAAGGAAAAATTTCAGATACTCTGTCTCCTCTACTGACGCAAGGACTGGATGGTCATAAGATGCACCGCGCTGTTCAATAATCCGAATAGAGCAATTGACATCTTTCGCGGCATCCCGCAACATTTGCCTGAATTGAGGCGCAGGCATGAAATGCGAACACGAACATGTCGCAAGATAGCCGCCTCTTGGAAGCAGGGACAGCGCCAAGGCATTGATGTTGCGATAGCCTTGCCGAGCATTGGCGAATGCCTTGCGGCTTTTAGCAAAAGCCGGGGGATCCAGGATGATGAAATCATAATAGGCATGTTCTTTTTTCAATGTCGAAAGCATCTCAAAGACATCTCCCTTGACAAACTCAATATCAAGGTTGTTTAGTTGTGCATTGCGCCTTGCTGTTGTTAAGGCGGTTTCGGAAATATCCATTGCGACGACATTCAATGCACCGCCAACCGCAGCATTCATCGCAAAGCTTCCCGTATGTGTGCAACAATCCAGCACTGTCTTTCCTTTTGCCAGCCGTCTGACAGAAAGACGATTCAGCTTTTGGTCTAGGAAGAAGCCTGTTTTCTGTCCATTGGCTATGTCAACCTCATAGCGTAATCCATTTTCAACGATTTCAATGATTGTATCCTGCGTCTTGGCGCCATTGTGCCATCCTGCGTATAACTCCATTCCCTCCTTGAGCCTAAGTGGGTTTTCATTCCTTTCGTAGATGCCGTCAATGTTTTCCAATTCCCTTGCCAGGGCGCCATAGATCACTTCTTTGCGCAATTCCGTTCCCAGGCAGGTAATTTCACTGACCAACGCATTTCCATAGCGGTCGATGGTCAATCCAGGGATGCCATCCGCTTCTCCATGCACAATGCGGCAGCACGCAATATCGTCCTGCATGACATCCTTGCGGTATTCAACCGCATACCTCACCCTTCTTTCAAAGAAAGCATCGTCATGCCTATCATTGGGATTGTTTCCCAAAAGCCTGACAATAATCTTGGAATTGTCATTGTAGAAACCAGTTCCAAGATAGCCACCCTTGTTCCCGAAGACATCGCACAGCCCGCCGTTTTCTGGCTTGCGTCCTGTCTCCGTGACCTCATCGGCATAAACCCAGGGATGTCCATCCCTGTTTCGTTGTTCCTGCTTTTTTGAGACAATCACAAATGGGTTGTTCCTTTCTCTCATATTCCTTTCACCTCCAGCGCACATTATACATGATTTCCACCGCATCACAAAAAAGCCCGGCTTTCGCCAGGCAATAGATATTATCTTTGTCCCTTGTCGTAGGGAATTCCCTCGGCTTTTGGTGCCCTTGAGTTTTTCGAAGTAAACGCAAGAACGACAAGCGAGATGATGTATGGCAACATGACGTAGATCGTCGAAGAGATGTTCAGGCTTGCCAAGAAGCCAATGCCAGTGTAGACATAGCTCAAGGCACGGAAGAAACCAAACAACAGCGCCGCAAGAGCGATCTTCTTTGGCTCCCATTGGCCAAAGATCATGACGGCCAATGCCAGGAAGCCATATCCTGATACGCCGTTTTCAAACTTCCAGCTGGATACTCCGGCAGTGATATACACAATGCCGCCAAGTCCGCCAAGAAGACCAGAGATCAAGACACCCGCCCATCTCATCTTAAAGACATTGATTCCTACGGAGTCGGCAGCCTGTGGGTTTTCACCGCAAGCCATCAAGCGCAACCCAAACCTTGTCTTGTAGAGAATGACATAGGAAGCCACTAGGATCACGATCGTCAACAACATGAACCAGTTGAACTCAAAGCTTCCGATCTTGACGATCAACGCTTGCTTATTGGCGATGTACGAGAGTTCGGTCGAAACATTGTTGGGATTCTCGGCGCTATTCTTCGCCCGTACAAGAACTGTTGCGGCAGCTGTCGCGAGCATGTTCATGGCGGTTCCAATCAGGGTTTGGTTAGCCCTGAAGTTAATCGCCGAAACCGCAAGAAGCGTTGAGTATACCATGCCAAAAAGCATGGATGCCAGGATTGTGAGCAGGACAATGACAAACGCGTTTGTCCCTGTCGGCAACAGGTTCAGCGTCAAGGCGCCGCCCAGCGCTCCCATGACCATTGTCCCCTCTAGTCCGAGGTTGATGACGCCAGAATGCTCGGAAAAACATCCCGCCAGCGCGACAAGCGAAAGCACCGATGCAAAGATAATCGTGTATTGGAACAGCAGCAACATCAGCTCTTGCCTCCTTCAGGCTTCTTTGCCTTGCGGTTGGAAACATTCCCGATCATCATCTTGAAGAACGCCGCGAAGCCACAGGAGTAAATGATGATGGCGGAAATCAAGTCAGAAATCTGCGACGGATACACGGTACGGTTGATCAATGTGCCACCGTCGGTAATGTTTTGGATAAAGAACGAAGAGAATATCGTCCCAATCGGATGCAATCCTCCCAGGAATGTTGCAGCGATGCCGTTGAAACCCATGCCTGGAACAGATGTTTCGGTGACCGACCATTGCTGGTAACCGCAAAGGAACAGGAATGCCGCACCAATTCCAGCCAAGGCGCCACCGATCGCCAAGGTAACGATAATATTTCTCTTTTCACGCATGCCGGCATACCTTGCGGCTTCTTTGTTAAAACCAGTCGCCTGCAGCTCATAGCCAAACTTTGTCTTGGTGAGAATGACATAGATAACGATTGCGAAAACGATGGAAAGCGGAATCGCAATGGTAACGGTACGGTTGTTCGCAAACAGCGACGACAAGCCAAGGCTTGGAATCAATCCCCCTTCGTTTACCTTTGAAAGATTCAGGGTATAGGGGCTTTGCGGATCCTTGATGCCATTGGTGTTCAGGATTGTATTTACCATGTACAAGGTTATCCAGTTGAGCATGATGCCGGAAATAACCTCGTTGACAGAGCGATATGCCTTGAGCGCGCCGGATATTGCGCCAAGCGCCGCACCAGCGACAGCGGCTGCCAAAAGGCAGACATACCATGGCAAATGAAGCCCCAAGGCGCAAAACAATGCGGCGCCAGCGCCAGCCTCGTATTGGCCAGGGCAGCCAATGTTGAACAAGCCAACCTTGTAGCAGAAGCATACCGACAAGGCGCACATCAGAAGCGGCGCCGTCTTTGCCAGCGTATTGCCAAGCGATTTCATCTTTGCGGCCTGGCTTGAGCGCGTCATGAAGTTCAGGACAATCCCCTTGATCGCCTCGGTTGCGCCGGATGGGCTGATGATCAGAAGGACGATGAATCCGATCAACAAGCCGATGAAGATACTGATCAGGGACGAATACAGCGATTGCAGCGCCAATCCCGTTTTCTTGTTTTTCATGCCTTGGCCTCCTTTGCTTTGTCGCGCTTTGCGCCCGCCATGTACAGTCCAAGCTCCTCGGCAGTTGTCTTCTTAGGGTCAAGCTCGCCTACGATCTCGCCTTCATACATGACAAGAATCCTGTCGGAGACATTCATGACCTCTTCCAGTTCCAAAGACACCAGCAGCACAGCCTTGCCGTTGTCTCTTTCCTCGATCAGCCTGCGGTGGATGAACTCGATGGCACCAACGTCCAGCCCCCTGGTAGGCTGCACGGCGATCAACAGCTTGTGCGGTTTGTCGATTTCGCGGGCGATAATGGCTTTCTGCTGGTTGCCACCGGACATGCTGCGGGCAACTGTTTCAGACCCTTGCCCAGATCGAACGTCATACTCGCCTTCCAGGCGCTGGGAGTACTCGCGGATCTCTTTCTTTTTCAAAATCCCGATCGGCGAGGTAAATTCAGGCTGATAGTACTCTTGCAAGACCATGTTGTAGTCCAGCGGATAATCCAAGACAAGCCCATGTTTGTGGCGATCCTCCGGGATATGGCTGAGCAACGCCGCCCTCTTGCGGATCGGAATATCGGTGATATCGACGCCATCGATAAACACCTTGCCCGAAACCAATGGCTCTAGCCCTGAAAGCCCGTACACAAACTCCGTCTGGCCATTCCCGTCAATGCCCGCGATACAGACGATCTCACCCGCCCTTACATCGAACGACACATTCTTTACAGCGTTGTTCTTATGCATCTTGGACGCAACCGTCATGTTCTCCACATGCATGACAACTTCCTTTGGCTGGGAAGGCTTCTTATCCACGACAAGCTGGACATCGCGCCCGACCATCATGCGGGATAGCTCTTCTTGCGTCGTATCCTTGACGTTGACTGTTCCAATGTACTTGCCTCGGCGCAATACAGAAACCCTATCTGCCACTTCCATGATCTCGTTTAGCTTGTGGGATATGAAAAGGATCGACTTTCCTTCCTTGGCCAGGCTCTTCATTATCTGCATTAGCTCATTGATTTCCTGCGGGGTCAATACCGCCGTAGGCTCGTCGAAAATCAGGATTTCATTGTCGCGGTACAGCATCTTCAGGATCTCAGTCCTTTGCTGCATGCCAACGGTGATATCCTCGATCAAGGCATCGGGATCGACCATCAGGCCATACTTTTCCGACAAAGCCAAGACTTTCTTCCTTGCCTCATCCTTTTGTAGCAAGCCATGCTTCGTGGTTTCCACGCCAAGAATGATGTTGTCTAGGACGGAGAAACACTGAACCAGCTTGAAATGCTGGTGAACCATGCCGATGCCCAACGCATTGGCATCGTTGGGGTCGTTGATCTTAACCTCTTTTCCGTCTTTCTTGATGACGCCTTCTTCCGCCTGATAAAGGCCAAACAGCACCGACATCAACGTCGACTTGCCGGCACCGTTTTCTCCAAGCAAAGCATGGATCTCCCCTCTTTTCAGCTGCAGAGTAATGTTGTCATTGGCGATAATTCCAGGGAAACGTTTTGTGATGTTCAGCATCTCAATCGCATAAGGTGTTTCCATGATAATCCTCCTATTCCTCTGTTGCTTAAATTATAACCAATAATCACTGTTTAGAAAAGAAATAATGCAAAAAAGGAGCGGCTTGCCGCTCCTTCCAATGGGATTAACCCATGGATCCTTCGTTGTTGACTTTGACGTTTGTTGTCTCAGGGATGAAGTCTGTGTCGGATGTAGCATCGACCTTGATTTCACCACTGTTCATCTTCTTGACGAGATCCTTGTAGTCATCGACAGTGAATGTGTCGGCGAACTGTGTCGTCATAGGGATCTGGACATAGTTTTCCTCAGGATTGTCGGAAACGATGCCAAGGTTCTCAACTTGCCCCGCATACTTGTCCCAATTGCCAGCCTTGATCTCGGAAAGCATTGTGTCGACCGTTGCCGCAAGACCCTTCATGGCAGAAGTGACTGTCATGCCGGCACCATAGTCGCCATCAATGATGCTGGACTGATCGACATCGACGCCAATGACCTTGCCATTGACCTTTGCCGCAGCCTCGCATGCAGAAGTATAGATGGAGCCGCCTGCCGCAAAGACAACCTCTGTGCCAGCCGTATACCATGTATCCATGCGTGCCGTCACGCCGGCGTTGCCAGAGAATGCGCCGCCATAGACGTAGTTGATTTCAACATCGGAAAGCTCAAGCTCTGCTGCCGCCGCATCGGCGCCCTGCACAAAACCAGAGCCATAGCGGACAACGGAAGGAACCGCCATGCCGCCAAGGTAGCCAAGCTTCTTGAAGCCAAGCTTTACCGCCGCATATCCAGCCATGTAGCCAGCAAGCTCTTCCTGGTAGACTGCGGAATACGCATTGTCGGGAAGGGTAACATCGGCCACGTCCAATGCGATGAACTTGACGTCTGGATAAATCTCGGATTCAGCCGTAATGACATTGCCAAACGCAAAGCCAGGCATGACGATGACATTATAGCCTTCCTCGATCGCTGCTTCCGTGGAAGCCTCGCGGTCTGCATCCGCATCGGAAGCAGGCTTCTTGTAAGTGAATTCGACACCGTTTGCACTGCACCAAGCCTTGGCTGCCTCATACGTTGTCTGGTTGAACGACTGGTCTGTGATGTCGCCGTAGTCGGTGATCATCGCGACTTTCATCTCCGAAGCATCGGTACTCGTCGCAGGCTCGTTGTCCTTCGTGCTATCGATGGCGCTTGAAGCACTGGATGCCGTGCTATTTGCTGATGTAGCCGTGGATGTTGCCGTGGATGTTGATGAACCGCAGGCCGCAAGACTGAATGCCAGAGCGCCTGACGCAATCATCGAAAACAATTTCTTTGTCTGCATTTTTCCTCCTATGGCTTTCGCCGCTTATATTTTATTGGCATTTCTTCAACAATGCAATCATGTTTGTTAATTTCAAATGATGTTATGGTACAATAAGGCGCGTTCAAAAAGAACGAAAGGAGTTACATTGATGGAAATCAAGACAGTTAAAATGGGCATCAATGGTGAAGGCATTGGCTATATCAACAAGAAGCCGGTGTTCATAGAAGGAGCGCTTCCCGAGGAACTCGTCGAAGTCGAGATTCTGGAGGAAACCAATTCATTTTGTCGAGCCAAGGCAATCAGCATCATCGAGCCATCCCCCGATAGGATACGCTCGGAATGCAGGTACCAGAACGATTGCGGTGGCTGCCCGCTCATGACCATGCGGTATAAATCCCAGCTAGAATACAAAAAGACCCTCCTTGAAGAGGCACTTTACAAATACGGTGGAGTCAAGCGCGATCTTGTCCGCGAGGCACGGTCTTCCGAATATGTCACGGGGTATAGAAGCTCTCTCAAGCTTCCTTGCCAAAATTCCAACATGCGCCTTGCCACCGGCATGTATTTCAAGGGCACCAATCACTTCCAGCCGATCCACGAATGCCTGGTTCATCATCCAGACCTTGAGGATGCGCGCAAGCAGGTCATCGAGGCGCTCAACAAGGCACGCATGCAAGCCTATGACGCCAAAAGCATGCGCGGCTTGCGCTATATCGTCATGCGCATAGGCGACGATGGCATCCAATGCACGCTTGTGACGGGAAAAGGACGCATTCCTTCCATGGCAGTCAAGCAGATCATGCGCATCAAAGGCATCCGCAGCCTGTTCCACTCTGTGAACACAACCCGTGGCGGCGTCGAGTTGTTTGGCACGATGCCAAAAAAAATCGCTGGCGAAGACGTGATCCATGTCGAGCTTGGGGAAATCTCCCTTGCCTTGTCACCCGATGCATTCTTCCAAATGAACATCGAGCAAGCGCGTGAATTGTACAAAATGGCTGTATCCAAGGTCGACCCTTGCAACGTTGTCGTTGAAGCGTATTGCGGAGCAGGCGCAATGAGCCTGATGGCCAGCCCCAAGGCAAACCACGTCTATGGCATCGAATCCGTCCAGTCGGCAGTCGACAATGCGAACGCCAACGCCGCATCCAACAATATCAAGAACGTTACGTTCATGTGCGACGATGCCGCCGACGGTCTCTACAAGGCAGCCCGTCTTGACGGGGTTGATTGCCTGATCGTTGATCCGCCGCGTTCCGGCATGGACGACAAGATGCTTGAGGCAATCCTCCACATCCTCCCAAAAAAGATTATCTACGTTTCCTGCAATCCGGCAACGCTTGGCAAGAACATCGCGGTCTTGAAGAAAGAATACAAAATTGTTTCCGTCATACCATTCGACATGTTCCCAAACACGCCGCTCATCGAATCGATCACGGTCATGGAAAGAGGCTGAGATGCGCTACGAATTCCACAATGGCCAGCTGGATATCATGGATGGCAAGAAGTATGAAAACAAGCCGCTTGCGGCGTTTTTCAACGACTACCGCATATCCAGGAAAAACCGCTCTTTGATTTTAACGAATCATCAACTGCTGGCAAATGGCATTCCCCTGTGCAGCGAAGAGGATATCATTCCTAGCGGCGTCCTGACCCTGCTCATCCCTGAAGAAGAGCCAGACTGGGTCGCAGCCGCAAAACCATGCCCTGTCGTCTATAGCGATCCCTTTATTTATCTTGCCCACAAAGAAGCAGGAATCATCATTCATGGCGATGAAAACGATGTGACTTGCCTCAATGCCCAGGCTGCGCGCTACCAAAGGGACAACGGAATCAATGCCCCGGTACGTCCAATCCATCGGCTGGACAAAGATACCCGCGGGCTAGTCTTGTTCTCGAAAATCCCCTTCTTCCAGCCATGGCTGGATTTCCAGCTGGCTGAAAAGAAAATCCGCCGCAAATACCTTGCCATTGTCAAGGGTTCCCTTACGCCTGGAAAGAAATTCGATTGCGACAAGCCAATCGCCAAAGACAGACATCGTTCTGGTTGTTATCGCACGGCATCCGTAGGCATGTCCGCCTTGACACACATCGAATGTCTCGAAAGCCATGACGGATATTCCCTGTTGTCTTGCGAACTGGAGACTGGCAGGACGCATCAGATCCGCGTTCACTTAGGCGATTGCGGCCTGCCCATTGTCAATGATCCTCTCTATGGCATGCCAAGCAAGGATTTTGGGCAAATGGAGCTTTGGGCAAACGAGATTGTCTTCCGCAATCCTCTCACAAACAAAAAACATCGGATACTTGACGGGGAAGACCCCGACTTTGCGTCATTCAGGAGGTAGCAGATGCCTATGTTTTTACCGACAGACATACTTCTGCCAAAAAAAGAACTCATGGATCGCTGGGCGGTAATCGCTTGCGACCAATTCACATCACAGCCCGAATACTGGGACAAGGTTGCTTCTGTTTGCGAAGGGGTTCCTTCCACCTTCCACATGATTTTCCCCGAAGCATATCTGGAAAGCGAGGATATCGGGCGCATTGACCAAATAAGCGCTACCATGCGCACATATCTCAAGGATGGTGTCTTTGATCAATACCCAGACTCCCTTGTCTATGTTGAAAGGCAATTGGCGAATGGAGCCATTCGCCAAGGGATCGTTGGCATGTGCGACCTAGAGGAATACGATTTCCACGATGAAGCAAACGCAGGTATCGTTGCCACCGAAAAGACGGTCGTCGAGCGCCTTCCTGCCCGCATCTCCATACGCACCAACGCGCCGTTGGAAACAAGCCACATACTTCTGTTGTGCGATGACCCCGAAAAACAACTGATCGAATCCTTCGCCGCTAGAAAAGACGAAATGAAACTTCTCTACGACATAGATCTCATGATGGGCGGTGGTCGTTTGTCGGGCTGGCTGATTACCGGAAGCCTTGCCAAGGACTTTTTAATGCTACAGGAGGCATATGTCGCTTCCGTGCAAAAACGCGCAGGGGAAGAAGGAAGAAAACCCTTGTACTATGCCGTGGGCGATGGAAACCACTCCCTTGCGGCAGCCAAGGAATGTTACGAAAGGCTAAAGCGTTCCAATCCCTCGCAAAGCTATGCTAATCACCCTGCCCGCTACGCAATGGTAGAGCTGGAGAACATACGGTGCGATGCCTTGGAGTTTACGCCAATCCATCGGGTTGTCAACGACACGGATCCCTGGCGGTTGCTTGAAGCGTTGCAAACATTGGACAAGAAAGACGGCCATCCTGTGAAGTGGTTCATCGGTGATCAATCTGGCGTCATGCATCTTGATGCGACAAGCGGCGCCCTGCCGATACAAATCCTACAAGATTTCCTAGATGGATACCTAGAGGAAAACCAAGGCTTCATTGACTATATCCATGGCAGCGACATCGTGCGAAAACTGGCGCGCCAAGACAATGCCATTGGCCTGGCATTGCCCCCTTTCGCCAAGGAAGGTCTTTTCACAGGCATCGCTTCCAAGGGCGTTCTTCCCCGCAAGACCTTCTCCATGGGGCATGCGAGCGAGAAAAGATACTACATGGAAGCCCGAAAGATCAAAGAGGATTGCGAGATATGAAGTATGATTTTACAACCATCATGAACCGTGCATCGCAAGATGCGATCGCGATCGATCTCCCTTTGCAGAAACAAGGAATATTTGAAGGGCTTGCGACAAAAGATGATCTTGATATCATCCCGATGTGGGTTGCCGACATGAATTTCCCCGTGTTCCCCGGCATCTTGGAGGCAATCGTTCGCCGTGTATCGCTGGGGCATTTCGGCTATTTCTCAACCAGGGAGGAATACTATGACGCAATTATTGCATGGCAATCCATCCGCAACGATGTGCGTGGGCTTGCCAAGGAACACATCGGCTATGAAAACGGCGTTTTGGGTGGCGTTGTAAGCGCCTTGAATGTCTTGTGTTCAAAGGGCGACAAAGTACTTGTACACTCTCCCACATACATTGGCTTTACCGCAGTCCTGGAAAACAACGGATACGAAATAGTCCATTCGCCGCTAGTAAAAGATACCCATGGCATTTGGCGCATGGACTACGAGGATATGGAAAAAAAGATCGTGGACAACAAGATCCATGCCGTAATCATGTGCAACCCGCACAACCCATGCGGCCGTGCATGGACCAAGGAGGAACTTGCCAAGGCATATGAGATCTTCCAGAGCAATCATGTATTTGTAATCAGCGACGAGATCTGGTCGGACATCATCCTTGGAACAAACTTCCACACTCCTTCGCAAAGTGTCAGCGCCTACGCCAGGGATAATACGATTGCGCTTTATGCGCCAAGCAAGACATTCAACCTTGCCGGTCTCATTGGTTCCTACCACATCATCTACAACAAGTGGCTCAAGGAACGCATCGACAAGGAAAGCTCCCTGTCCCACTACAACAACATGAACGTCTTGTCCATGCATGCGCTAATTGGCGCGTATTGCCGCGAAGGCGCCCAATGGGTCGATGAATTAAGGCAAGTCATCGATGACAATGTCGCTTATGCCTGTGACTGTATCAGGGAACGCTTGCAAGGCGTTTCCTGCATGCGCCCTGAAGCGACATACATGTTGTTCATCGACTGTAGCCAATATTGCGCAACACATGGCATAACCTTGGATACACTTCTAAGAAAAGGGCAAGAGGCAGGGGTCATCTGGCAAGATGGCCGCCCCTTCCATGGAGAAAACTGCATACGCATCAATCTTGCCCTGCCCACGAGCAGGGTAACGGAAGCATTTGAGCGACTGTTGAAATATGCTTTCGCAGACAGTGAATAAAAACGGGCATAGCCCGTTTTTTTATGGTAAAATGCAGGCAAGGAGGTAACGACATGATTACCATATTCAATCGAGCCACCCTCATGAAGGACAATAATGCAGAAGCCATATCCTTGGCATGGTCCACCCTCAAGGAAAACAATATCCCTTACGAGGTAAAAACGATCAAAAACCACTCCACTTTTGGTCGCAACCTTCACTATCGTGAGTCAATACAATTCCATGGCGGAGGCATGGGATCTGTCTTGAAGGATGAAATGCAGTATGTCTACTGCATCTATGTGAAAAAAAGCGACCTGGAAAAGGCAAGAAAGCTCTGCGGCATCTAGATGCAAGCGATAAAAAAACTTGAAATACGATGTTTCTTTCAATTCCAAGCTGTGCTATAATAAGCAAGCGATATGCTCGTGGCGCAATTGGATAGCGCATTTGATTCCGAATCAAAAGGTTGTGGGTTCAAGTCCCATCGAGCATACTAAAAGCGGCAAGCGTGCCGCTTTTTTTGTAAAAAAACCTCTGCGTCACGCAGAGGTTTTCTCGCTTTCATTGCCATTCTTGGCTTTCTTGCGGAAGTGGAACAGTTTCTTATCCTTGAAGAAATGCATCTTAACCCAGGCAAGCGCCGCAATAACCAGCACAAATGGCCAAAGGTCAATGACCAACAAGATCAATCCCTCTACAAAGTCAACAAAACGTTCCCATCCTTCGGTAAACCTGTCCGCGACCTTATGGAAGAACGTCTCCTCCGGCTCTTCGGTATAGCGTTTTACTTCCTTGACGGACAGTTCGATCGTCGAGTATGCAACATCTGTATCCATGTTGGATTGATATGACTTCAGCCTGTTCAATTCATATTGGACTTCGCTCAGCCTAGATTCAACGGCGATCATGTCGTTGATTGTCTCAGCCTGTTCCATCATTTTCAACAGGTTTTCCTCCTGCACCTCCAGCGCCTTGATGCGCATGGAATTGTCGGAATACTGCTTGGTGATGTTTTCAATCGAGGTCGAACGGCTGGTGATCTTTCCGCTTCCCTCCATATCGTCCAAGAAAACGTAGAATTTCCCGCTAGGAACGCGAATGATCATCGAGAGATACCTTGTCCCCTTTTGCGAGGAACCGGTGTACCAACTGGTATCGTAGTCGCTCTCCCTTTCCGATTCGATCATTCCTCCATGCTTTGCGACAAGCTCGCGGATGGACTTGACGGATGCCACATATTCCAGCGTTTCAAGGTCAATGTCTGCCCGATAGACAAGCTTTTCGCTTGTCTTGGCTGGGTCGATCTCTTCTTCATCATTGTCGCGATATGAGAAGCCATCGTCACTCGAAGCAAATTCCGGCGTCTCGCCATCATCGTACATGGCATTGCTTTCCGCCATGCCGGTGGCTGGATACGCTTGAGCCGCTTCATTGGTTCCCCCGGAACAACCCGCCAACAACAAAACCATCGCAAACAAAATCATTCTTTTCATGCTTCAATCTCCTTTACACGATCAACTTGAGCCTTTCTTCCATCACCCGCAGGGAAACGTTTTTTGCCATGAATTCTGTTTCCCCATCGGCATGCACCCACATTTGACGTTCCATGTGGAATTCGGCTTTTCTGGCTCTATCTATATAGACGCCATTGAACATCACATGATTACCGCTATATGCGCTTGGAAATATCCGAAAGAAATCATTGCGCGACAATCCGTCCGCAATGCAAATATCAAACTTGCCATCGGACGCAGAGGCTTCCGGCGCAAACATAAAGCCGCCCCCTTCATACGGCTGGATCATTGCTACCACAAGCAAAAGGTCATCAAAGTCCTTTTTTCTTCCATCCTCTACGACAACGCCCTTGCTTTTCTTTGTGACAAAGATTTGCTTCAAGGCAACGCCAATGTAGATCAATTTGCCAAGATGCACTCGATTTAGCGCATCCTTCCATTTCGAGCGCCTGGCCATTTCGCAGATTTCCGCATCAAAGCCAATGCCGCAGGATATATTGAAGCGCCATGTCACAGGATCATGCGGTTTCATATCGCCATCCACAGGATCCAAAAGAGTCGCCTCGCCAATGTCAAGCAACCGTGTGTTTCCCCGACAGATAATGTCGACAGAATCAGGCACGTTCAAAGGAATGTTCAATGACCTTGCCAGGTCATTGCCTGAACCGCATGGAATAAACCCAATGGTGGTTCCCTCGAAATCAACAATCCCGTTGACAACTTGGTTCAGGCTCCCATCGCCACCAACAACGACAAGCGTTCTCTCGCCGCCAGGCAAAGTCAACTCCCTGGCAATCTCCTTGATTCCTTTCTCTTGCGTGGAAAAATGCTCTCGATAGGGAATCTTGCGGAAATCGAATATTCTCTTTGCATGTTTCCATTTGTCTCTGGCCTGACCCGAGGCGCCAGCCGGATTCACAATCACTTCATACATAAACTACTCCTCTGAAAACGACAAATCGCAAAAAGCGCCATCGTTGCTGATCAAGGTGTTCTCAAAGATCTCCTTCACTTCCTGTTCATATGCTCCAGGGTTTGGCATGGATGGCGAGTAATGGGTAAGCCAAAGCTTTCGAACATTCGCCCCTGCCGCAATGGCAGCTGCTTCCTGCATCATCATGTGGCGGTTTTCCAGCGCGTTGGCCTGTTTCTCCTTGTCGCCATACATTCCTTCGGCGATCAACAGATCGCCATTGCACGCATATTCGCCGATAAAAGGCACAGGACGCGTATCCGTCGCATAGACAAACTTGATTCCCCTTCTCTTTTCCCCCATCACTTCCTCTGGAAGATATTGCCTTTCCTCGTATTCCACCGCATTGCCTTTTTGCAGTATGCCCCACAGGTTTACAGGAAGCCCTAGCTTCTTCGCCTTGGCAGCGTCAAAGCGCGGCGCGCGAGGATAATCAAAACAATAGCCAAAACATGGCACGCTGTGCTTGACGCCAAAGGCAGTGATCTTCATGCCCTTGATTTCAAACGTATTCTCTCGTTGTGCATATTCGATGCAGCGCAATTCAAAAGGCAAGTAACGGGCAATCGCCAAGACTCCTTGCATAAGCTCTTGCAGCCCCTTTGGCCCATAGAGAGAAACCGGCGCTAGCCTTTCGCTTTTCGCCATTGTCAAAAGCAAGCCAGGTAGCCCTGCCGTATGGTCGGCATGATAATGCGTTAGGAAAATGGAGTCGATCTGGTGACACGAAAACCCTTTCTCGCGCAAGGCGATCTGCGTCCCTTCGCCGCAATCCACCAACAGTTGGGTTCCATTCCATCGTACAAGAAGACTGGTCAACCACCTCCCTGGCAGCGGCATGGTGCCGCCTGCTCCCAAAAGACATACCTCAATCATTCATCATTCTCCATTGGCATAATCATATCACAGATTCCTATTCGTCAAATTCCAGTACATCCGCCCTCAGCTGCCTTGTTTCAACCAGGGATTTCATCCATGGACCATAGTTGGTATCCTGTAGTTTTTCCATTACCGCTCCATAGCATGGATCGCTCAAGATTTCATCTTGCGCAAGCGCGATACTCCCATTGGAATACGCCGTGAAGAAACGCATGACAAGCTCAACGCCTTCTTGCGCCAACTCTTCTTCAAGCACATTGGCGAACATTGCGCGCATTGCTTGATCTGCCTCCTCGTCTAAGCGATGAACCTCTTGCGCCATGTCGGCAGATCCATGTTTGTCGAAATCAATGGATTGCGTTGCATAGGACACATGCCCATCCGCTATCTCCAGTACGCCAAAAAGATGCGCACCGCTCCAAGGAATGGCGGAAACAATCTCATGTAGCGAGCCATCCTGTAGATGCGCCTGGGAATGGGTATGCCCAGAAAAACACAACCGTACGCCACGCTTCTTCAGCATCCGTAACAATTGCGGGTTGTCGATTTGGTAGCGATCACTGTCCGAGATTTTCAAAACCGAACGATGGGAAAGGAATATCTTTCTCTTTTCCGGATACTTGTCCATGATTCTTTCCAACCAATCCATGGTTTCGCGGCTGAAACGCGCCACCATCCTGTCGTCGCTATTGTCGTCCATTGCCAACAACATGACATCCCCGATGATGGTGGCGTAGCTAAGCGAAGCTTCATCCACCTCGTCCGCCTCTAGCAACGAAAAGAAGATCTGCTTGTATTGCTTTGCATCGCCATGATCCATGTCGTGGTTGCCTGTCGTCATGACAATGGCGATGCCTGCGTCCTTGACCTTCTGCAGCAACTGTGCAAGCGCCTCTTCATCTTCCTTGAAGCCAGAGTTTGTGTTGTCCCCGGTAATTAACAGGGCATCCGGACGCATGTCGATGACTTGGTCAAGAAACGCTTTTGTTGCCTCGACGTTGATCTGCATAAGTGGGATTGCGGAGGCTGATTGGTCATGTGTCGTGAAATGTAGATCGGAGACAATGATGGCGCAAAACGAGGATTGGGATGCCTTGGGTGCTTCATTGGCGCGGCAACCGCCCAACAAAAGAAAAATCATTGCCAGAAAAACCAGTGGTATCTTTGCCATTTGACGCTCCTTTCATATATACTATAGCAGTGAGGTTATTGTATGCAAAAATTCATGATCATATCAAGACCAGACCCCGCCTCTACCCTCATGCATGAAAACCTTGAGGAAGAGCTTTGCGACAACGGATACGAACTTGACAAGGCAAGCCCCGACATCATCTTCGTCATTGGCGGCGATGGAACATTCATCTATGCGGTTCATTATGCCTTAAGAAAGCTCGAGATCGACTTGAACAAAACTTGCTTCTACGGCATTCACACGGGAACCCTGGGATTCTACAGCGATTTCAAGGACACCGAATACAGGGAATACGTCAATGCGTTCTTCAACCAACGCTACACGGAAGTTTCCTATCCTTTGCTACAGGTATCATACCGTGAGAACCAACACAATGCGATCAATGAGATTCGCATTGAGAACGCCGCAAGAACACAAAAAATCGAGGTTTCCCTCAATGGAAGGTATTTCGAGACATTCCGTGGGTCAGGTCTTTGCGTATGCACGCAGCTTGGCTCTACCGCCTATAACCGCTCCCTAGGTGGCGCCGTAATCCAAGAAGGCTTGAATTTCATTGAATTGACTGAAATCGCCGGCATCCACCACTGCAAGGCGCACTCCTTGGATGCCCCATTGGTCCTAAAGAGCGACACTGTCATAGAATTCAGGGCAGACTCTTTTGAAGGCGCATTGCTTGGCTGTGATTCAAACGTCTACCCGCTTGACGACGTGCATTCCATGTCGATCGCAATACGCAAGACAGCATCTGTCAGAACCCTGCGGGGAAAGGATATTTCCTACTTCGACCGCTTGAAGTCTTTGTTCGATGAACATGTTTAAAGGCAGCCGTTTCGGCTGCCTTTTTCTTGCCTTAGATTTGGGCGATGATCTGGGAAAGCTTCGGCATAAGCTGTTGCTTGCGGGAGATGATCTTTGAATCATAGCCCGAATGATCGTCGAATTTTGTCTCGATGATATCGGAAAGCACATAGCTCAATGGTCCATAATAGACAAAAAACGAGCCAAGTCCCATCACATCGGTAAACAACATGACCATCAGGTCGAGGCGGTTTGAGGCAGCTTCTTTCTCCAGGTTGAGCTTGAAGTCAGGAAGAAGCTTCTGTACTTCCCCAACATAAGAATAATTAGTCTGTCCAATCGCAAACCTATACTTGCCGATGTCATACGTCTTGAGGTCGCGGTTGAGGATCTCGTGTGGAGTGGAGTCCTTGAGGGCGACAGATGCGCCAAGCATTTCCCTGGCATATTCGTTGATGTCGTCGATGCCTGCCCTTTGCGCCAGCCATTGCGCCGTAATCTTGTCCTCCTCGGTTGTCGTCGCCGACTTGAAGTTCAACGTATCGGAGAGTATCGCGCTAAGCAAAAGCCCGCTCATATCCTTGTCAGGCAAAAGCCCGTTTTCTTGGTATAGCGTGGAGATGATCGTGCAGGTGCAACCACACCTATGGTTGCGGTTTTCGATTGGATGGTCGGTCTGGACGTTGCCAATGTGGTGATGGTCGATAATCGCCGTCAAGTATGCCTTGTCCAGGTTCTTGATTGTCTGGTTCATTGCGCTATGGTCGACAAGCGCAATCTTCAGCTTGCCGGCATTTCTCATGTGCATGCGCGACAGGGATCCAATGACCTTTCCATTATCGTCCAATACCGGATATGCCCTGACCCTTGAATTCGCCATCTTCTTGTCAACGTCGTCGACATACTCCGTTGCCTTGAAGCTGACCAGTTTTTTCGACATGATCTCCTTGACGCTATAGCTTTCGGTAATTATACGCGCCGTATGCATCGTGTCGTTTTCTGTCTCGATGATCGCGCAACCATGCGCAATCGCCGCATTGATGACCGAATCTGGAGCCTGTTGGTTACATGTAATGACAATGCACTTGCACCCCTTCTCAATCAACATAAGCAATTTTTCCTCGCCGCTTGATAGAATCGAGATTCCTCCGTTCAAGTCATACATTGCGGCTTCCTTGCCCTCCAAGGTAATGACATGCACAACCCCGCTGCACTTGAACTCGTTGGGCTTGACAATGATGCGCCCACCAATCGTCTTGGCGATATTCGCTAGGGATGCCGTTGACATCAGTTCATTCAGATCGGTATCGGGATGTGTCCTGACACGGGAAAGATCGCTTGTCGTGCATACGCCAATCAATTTTTCATCATCGTCCACAACAAACAATGATCTATTCTGTGTGGCGAGCATCACATGCCATGCGTGATGCACTGTTTCATCCCCGCTAATCAACGTTGGCTTGTCCAAATCGATGTCCATCAGCCTGGCGCGGGCATCCGTCATTAACAATGGGTTTTCTTGGTTGAAGCGCTTCAAGATAAACTTTGTCTCTTCATTCAATGGTCCTTGGCGACAGGCAACTGCCTTGTGACCAGTTCTGTTCAGCAAGTCGGTGTATGTAATCGCGGCACATATCGAATCGCTATCTGGATGCTTATGGCCGGTTACATAAATATTATCGTTCATTGTTTTCCTCCAAAACACCTGAATTATTCAGGCTATGTCACTTGAATTGTATGAAAAAAAAGCCTGCGGCGCAAGCTTTTCAATAGGTCAGTATCTCGTTTCCCGTTTCAGTGATCACAATGGTATGTTCCCATTGCGCTGAATCGCTTTTGTCTTTGGTGTAGACCGTCCACTCGTTCAAAGGGTCGATGAATACGGCGGCTCTGCCTGCGTTGATCATTGGCTCAATGGTTATCACCATTCCTGGCACCAGGAGTGTTCCTGTATGCGCCGTTGCGTCATGGCACACAAACGGATCTTCATGGAATTCCAGGCCAACGCCATGGCCACCCATGGTTTTGACGACCGAGTAGCCCATGGAATGCGCATATGACGCGATTGCAGCGCCAATATCGCCAATCCTGGTCCATGGCTGGGCGGCGGCTATGCCGATCTCCAAGCACTTCTTCGCAACCTCGACAAGCCTCTTGCGTTCTTTGGAAACATTTCCCACCATAAACATGCGGCTTGCGTCCGCATAGTAGCCATCCAAGATCGTGGTGCAGTCGACATTTATGATATCCCCGTCATGGATCTTGACCAGCCGACTCGGAATGCCATGGCATACCTCTTTGTTGATCGATGTGCACACACTCTTGGGATAACCCATGTAATGATACGGCGCGCATATCCCGCCATGCGCCGTGGTATACTCTCGCACAATCTTGTCAATCTCGCTGGTGCGCATGCCTGGCTTGATCTCCGCCGCGACCGCATCAAGTACGCCGGTATTGATGACGCCTGCCTTTCTAATGCCCTCGATCATCGTTGGGCGCTTGATCCACTTGTCATCCAATACCTCCACTCCCATGGCCACGAATTCTTCCATGCGCGCCTTGATATGCGCGGGAATGGGTTCCCTTTCATCTATTTCCTTCCAAAGTTTCTTATCCATATATCGCCTTTCCATTTCCTATTTGTCTGTGCTGCCAAAGCCGCCGATCCGTTTCCCGTCCGCTGCATCGTCCACTGTAATGCCAAAGGGCAAAAAAACCCCTTGGGCAAACCGATCACCCTTGTGGATGACAACCGTCTTGCCCTCGCGTGAATCATTGATCATCTTGCAAAAAATATGCCCTTCGTTTTCCGCATAATAGTAGTCGCTGTCGATGATCCCCACGGTATTGTCCAACTGCAGCCGGTATTTAAACCCTAGGGAACTCCTTGGAAACAGCATTAGCACATAGCCAACAGATATCTTGGCGCGAATTCCCGTTGGAACCATGACTTCCTGCCCTGGCTTGATTACCAAGTCGCAAGGACAATAAAAATCATACCCGGCAGAACCTGTCGTTGCCCTTTCGGGCAGCCTTAGCTCCTTATAAGCCTTTCCTGCTTCCTCTAGGCCACCCTCATTATGCGCCAAGGCATACGCTTGGCAAAATGCGCCAAGACTGACTTTTTCAAACACAGCAATTCTTTCCATGGCTCTTCCTCACAAACAACGCCATCATCTTCGGCATCGGGATAATGATATACTTTTTCGCTCGCAAAGTCACCCTTTATGATTTTTTCATGTATAATTAAATCAATAATCAGGAGGATATACAATGCCTACAGCGCATAATTCAGCTACACGGGAACAAATCGCGAAAACCGTTCTCATGCCAGGCGACCCTCTGCGCGCCAAGTTTATCGCAGAGACTTTCCTAACCAACCCTGTCCTTGTCAACAACGTCAGGGGAATACAAGGATATACCGGGACATACAAAGACACGCCGATCACTGTCATGGCCTCGGGAATGGGAATGCCTTCCATTGGCATCTATTCCTACGAGCTTTTCAAGTTCTATGATGTAGAAAACATCATTCGCGTTGGCTCTGCCGGAGGCTATACGGAAGAAACAAACATCTTTGATGTAGTCATTGCCTCGGGAGCCTATTCCGAATCTACGTTTGCCTTGGTGCAATGCGGCTATGCGTCCGACATATGCTATCCATCGACAACGCTAAACGACAAGCTAAAAAAAGCTGCCGATGCCCTTGGCATCCCATGGAAAGAAGGAATCATCCATTCATCCGATGTATTCTATCGGGAAAGCAGCGAATACCTGGAAGAGATAAAGAATAAACATCATTGCCTTGCGGTGGAAATGGAAAGCTTTGCGCTATTCTCCAATGCCCGCGTCCTTGGCAAAAACGCCGCATGCATCCTGACCATTTCCGATAGCTTTGTCACAAAACAAGAGACAACGCCGGAAGAAAGACAAACTTCGTTTACCAATATGATGAAAATCGCCTTGGAGGCAGCGATTGCCTAGCAGCGCAAGACATCATACGGGAACAATTGTACATCCGGGTATAGAAACGCACGAATCGGCATGGTACACCATGCCGATTTTTGGGTGGATAATTGGCGCAAGGCTTGCGTAGATGGATAAAACGCTATGCTTCTTTCCTCAATGCCTCAAGCGCATCCAGCAAAGAGTCATAGACGCCATAAGCAAGCGCCTTGATCTCTTCGGTGGGCTGGTTCATGTCGGGAATCATAATAGTCTTGCAGCCGGCAGCATAGCCTGCCCTCACCCCATTGAACGCATCCTCAAACACATAGCAATCCGTTGGATCAAGCCCCATCATTTCAGCGGCCTTGAGGAAAATATCCGGTGCTGGCTTGCCATTGCTTAACTGCAGACCTGATACAAGCGCATCGAAATACTCTTCTGTCCCTGTATTCTCCAGATTCTTTCTAATCTGGTCGATGGACGATGATGAAGCAACCGCCATCTTTACACCTTGCGACTTGAAGAATTCCAGTATCTCATGGATCCCAGGCTTTTCCGGTGTAAAGGAAGCCAAATCCTCGTGAACGCGCCTAATGCATTCGGCGGCGATCGGCGCCCCATCCTCCACATGGTAGAAGCGCTCAACCACTTCATTCATGAGCTTCCCGCTCGTTCCGCAAATAAATGATTTGAACGATTCATCCAACGTCACGTTCATTTCATCCGCAATCTTGCGCCAGTTTTTCTGCCAGACCTGCTCGGTGTCGAACATCAGTCCGTCCATGTCAAATATCGCGCCTTTCAGCATAACAAACCTCCTTGCAAAACACGTTTCGCATCTTGCTCTTTACTAGCTTTGATTGTATCATGTCCTTAGGAAAAAAAGGAGATTATCATGTTAAGAATCGGTATGTTAACCAGCGGCGGCGATTGCCAGGCGCTGAATGCCGCAATGCGCGGTGTCTACAAGACCATTATTAAGAATACCACGGAACCCGTGGAATTCTATGGCTTTGAGGATGGATACAAAGGCTTGATCTACAGTAAGTTCCATATCCTGAAGCCAGAGGAATTCTACAATATCCTGACAGTTGGAGGGACAATCCTGGGAACTTCCCGTGTTCCATTCAAGACCATCAGGGAACCCGATGAAAGAGGCACGGACAAAGTCGAGGCAATGAAACAGACGTATCATAAGCTTCAGCTGGATTGCCTTGTCATGCTTGGCGGCAATGGCTCCACCAAGACAGCAAACCTCTTGAGCAAAGAGGGATTGAACGTCATCACGCTGCCCAAGACCATCGACAACGACTTGTGGGGGACAGACATGACATTTGGCTTCCAGTCCGCTGTTGACATCGCCACTAGGTGCATTGATGAGATCCACACGACCGCATCTTCGCATGGGCGTGTATTCATCGTGGAAATCATGGGTCATAAGGTTGGCTGGCTTCCTCTCAACGCCGGCATCGCCGGTGGCGCGGATATCATCCTATTGCCCGAAATCCCATACGACATCGAAAAGGTGGCGCAAACCATCGAGGAACGCGACAAGGAAGGCAGACGCTTCTCCATCATTGCTGTCGCTGAAGGCGCGATCTCCAAGGAAGACGCAAAACTCTCCAAGAAGGAATACAAGAAGAAGCTCGCTGAAAGCGAATATCCATCCGTCTCCTATGAAGTGGCAGCGAAACTCGAAAAACTGACAGGAAAAGAAGTCCGTGTCACGGTTCCGGGACACACGCAAAGAGGTGGCACGCCATGCCCATATGACAGAGTCTTTGCTTCGAGGCTTGGCTCTGAGGCGGGACGCTTGATCTTGAAGAAGGAATTCGGCTTCATGGTAGGCTATCGCAATAGGGAAATGGTAAAGGTTCCGCTGGAAGAAGTCGCTGGAAAGCTGAAGACGATCGATCCCGATGCTCGCATCATCAAGGAAGCACGTCTTCTTGGAATCTCCTTTGGCGATTGATGGGAAATGCATCACGACCTGCATGCAGTCTGTGTCACCGCAAAGAGAAGGAATAATCCAGGCTCCGTGCTAGACTTCATAAAACGCCTTGCAAAGGCGTTTTTTTAGCTTGCAGTTATAACACAGAGTCCGTAGATTTTAGGTTACAGGCACTCGATTTGGACAGAATTTGAGCGAGGAGACGGCATAATTACGAAAGTAAGGGAAAAGTTAACGAAAAAAAGATAAGTCGGGAAAGTATTTGGTGCTTACAGAAGACCAGGGCACTCAAGCCCCAAGGAGCTTTTTGCGGCATTCGGAGTGGACACCGTGACAAACAGAGAGAAGCTGAACAAAGAGAGCTATTGATCTGATGGAAAAGGGCAGATGATCAACGGCATGCCGTAACCATTTAAGCCAACACAACATTAAAATATAACAGGAAAGCGATATTGAAAAAACCATGGGAAAACGATCTCTAAAAAAACGATGTGATTGACCATTTGGCTTACATGAATCAATTTCTTAGCGTTGGCAGATGTGTAACTTAAAATCTACGGACTCTGTGGTATAGTGCCATTGGCGGCGACTGCGGTCAACATCACCATCAAACCGTTGAACGTATCGGACAGCTCCCATGCCAGGGAAAGATCCATGGTTGACTCAATGGCGATATACTGGAACAGATACTTGATTGTCCATGTATATTTCGCGGCTCTACACTCAAGGAGACAGACGACTTTTACATGCCGAAGATCAAGGCCACGCCTGGCAAGTTCAGAACAACCATCACCAACCTGTTCGAGAAACACGGGATCACCACTGAGAACACGAAATACATCTACTACCTGAGGTTGGGCACGAACACATGATGAACATATTGCGCTGGTCCCGCGAGCGTGAACAGTAGCAAGATGCCGTAGCATGGAATTTTAATAAACAAGCCGGAGTAATCTGGCTTTTCTTTTCGTGCTATACTACTTCCATGATATCGTTTCTTAGCCACCATGAAAAAACGTTTCTCAAGCTTGCCGGTAACATCATGATTCCTTTTCTTCTTGCCTTGCCGGTTATTCTTGCAAATGATCCAACAAGCAACTTAAGCGTGATATTCAACATGCCTCAGTTTTATTTCGTTTGTCGGCTGGCATGTTTTTTTGCTTACCTGGTCTTTTTGCGTCTTGTCTTTCTCATTGATCGCCGTTTGTTACGCTTCGCCTATGCGACTGGCTTGGCAACCCTGGCATGCCTGATGGTTCCCTATGGCCGCAATCAATTTCTTGATACATTGCATGTTTTCTTTGCCTATGGTGCATTGGTTTTAGGACACATGACAGGAACGTTCTGCCTCAAAGGCAAGCCTAGGCTCTACAACCTCCTACAGGCAGCCCTGACAACTGCCGTTGCCATATGCGTTGCCATGGGTGGAATATGCGGGATGGCGGAAGCAATCTATGGCATGGCGTTGTCGATCACATTGGCAAACGCCATGCCATAAAAAAGGCATCCCATTCGGGACACCCTTTTATAATCAAATACATGACTGAATTACGTCGAGATTTCTGCTACACTTCCCAATAGCTTCTGCGGAATTCACTGAGGTTGTCGCAATAATAACGAACTGTCAAGGAAGGATCGAGCTTGTTCTCTCCTGGATCATGGATGAATCCATCTCCTTCAAGCAGGCATTCAAGGATAGCGCGGGCAGCATTCTCAATGTTGTCTACGCCCTCTTCCACCTCATTCAACAAATCGCCGGCATTGACTTCGATATACAGCCAATCCATCGCATGGGCTTCGCCCTTCTTCCAGTTGATGACATCCTTGTAATGCTGGACAGACTTCTTTTCGATTACAGGTTCCTCAACCTTTGGCTCTGCTTTCTTTGTCGCTCTCTTGCGAGGCTTCTTCTCGACTACAGGTTCTTCGGCTTCCTTCTTCTTTGGCGCAGCCTTCTTCCTTGTCTTCTTGACAGGCGCTTCTTCGGTCTCTGGGGCAGCGGCTACCTTTTCTGGCTCTTCAACGACTGCTTCGGCTTCCTTCTTCTTAGTCTTCCTTGTCGTTGTCTTTTTAGTTGTTGTCGCCTTGGTGGCAGCCTTTTTCTTTCTCGTTGTCTTTTCCGGTTGTGGTTCTTCGACAGGTGCAGCTGCCTCCGCCTCGGCGGTTGGTTCCTGGACAGGTGCCTCCTCGACTATCTCTTGAACAGGAGTCTTTTCACTGGATTCGACAACCTCACTGATTGTCTCCTCTGCTGGAGCAGCCATCGTTGCCTCGGCAGCTTCTACGACTGGTTCAGCGACAGGTGCAACCTCTTTTGCCTCAACCACAGGTTCTTCAGCCACGGCAGGTTCTTCGACCTTGGCTGCTGACTTGGCTCTTCTCTTTGTGCCAGTTGTTGTTTTCTTCGCGGTCTTCTTGGCTTCAGCCGGCTTTTCATCATCGGCTTTCTTCCTAGGCTTCCCCGGCTTCTTTTTTGGAGTAGCCTCGACAGTCTCCGCTGCATTTTCCACTGTTGCTTCAGCTGCTGTCGTCTCAACGTTTTCAGCATCTACCTTCTTTTTTCTAGGCATATAAAACCTCCCTTTTGGTTATGTTGCCATTTACATTATATCACAAATATTTTACGGTCACCCCATGTCATGCAACAATTTTCAAAAATGTATTTCATGTTTCCGTCGCATACATTGGGAAAACATATGCTTCTTTTCCAAAAAAGTCTTTTAGTACCACTGTTCAACCATTGCCACTCATGATAATATATGATCATTAGAAAGAGCAAGATCATGATTATTGATAGTAAAGGAATGCGTCGGATTGAAAAAGCCTCCGGCAAGACCATCATGGAATTGATGGAGACCGCAGGAAAGGCAGTCGCAATCCAGATTGAAAAGCACACAAAGCCTGGCGATACAGTATTGTTTATCGCGGGAAAAGGAAACAATGGCGGTGATGCTTTTGTGGCTGCCGCAAATATCGATCGCAGAGCCATTGTCTATCTGCTGGAAGGCGAGCCGGTTGGCGAGGCTGCCTTAGGCTTCTACAACATGTTGCCAAAAGGCATGGAGTGGACTGGAACACTCTTTGAGGCAATCGAGGAATGCGATGTCATTGTCGATGCCATGTACGGCTTTGGCTTCCATGGCTTGCTAAACGCAGAAGCTAGAAACGCTGCCCGTCTTGTCAATGACGCTGGCAAGCGTGTATTCTCGATTGACTTGAATTCCGGGGCGGAAGCAGACACAGGAAGATATGACTTTGATGCCATCGTTTCGGAACGAACGTTTGCCTTGGACTGCTACAAGCCTTTCCATATGCTTGCCAAGGAACACCGCTTGTTCAAGAACCTGGATCTATTGGATCTTGGGCTACCCCACGAAGACCCAGGCTTCTTTCAGGAAATGAACGAGGATGTCTTCTTCTGTAGCCTAGAGAAAAAGGACGCTGCATCATACAAGGGAACCTTTGGCAAGACGCTCTTGATCGGAGGCTCCTATGGCATGGCAGGCGCAATGAACCTGAATGTGCTTGGCGCAAAAACGCTTGGCGCTCCATACATCGAAGTCTGTCTCCCGCATGAAATATACCCAATCGTCTCCCTTCGCAACCTCACGCCAGTGTTTCACCCTTTTGGCGAACATGATGTCTTCAATGTCTTGGAAAAGCCAATCCAAGGCGCAAGATCCATCGCTTTTGGCTCTGGCGCAACAAACATGCCAAAAAAAGGCGAAATCCTCGACCTTGTGCTGCAAAACGCCAAGTGTCCCGTGGTATTGGATGCCGAGGCATTGCGCCTTTTGCAATACAACACTTATATCCTACGCTTCGTCAAGGCACCGGTGGTTCTGACCCCGCATATCGGGGAATTCGCCACCATGCTAAACAAGCCGATAGAATACATCATGGATGCTCCTCTCTACCATGCCCAGAAGTTTGCAAAGGACTATGGCGTTATACTTGTCCTGAAAGGACCAAACACCATCGTTGCCTCAGGCGCAGGGGATGCCTACATCAACCAGACGGGAAACCAGGGACTTGCCCAGGCAGGAAGCGGGGATCTGTTGACAGGAATGATCGCTGCAACGCTGACCATGACCCGCGATATCTTCAGGGGAGTCGCCATGGCGGTTTGGCTTCATGGATACCTGGCGGACATGTCGCTTGAAAGCCACAGCATGCAGTTGCTGGACTTCAACAACTATCCATCCCTCATGGATGCCTTGTTCAAGAAACATGGCTTCTAAAAGCTTGGAAAAAGCACAGCCGGAAGGCTGTTTTTTTAGTGTTGGCATGAAACCAATACAGCACAAAAAACGGGCGTTTCACCCGTATTCTTTCTATTCTGTCGTTACATTGATGTTCTTGTTTACCTTTGCATCGTATGTGTTGGCACGCATGATTTCAGTGAAGTCGACGCCTGTTGCTTCGGACATGGTGTCAAACACCTGGCGCATCACTATCGGCATGTTACCGGAAACCTGGCTAGCACCAGAGCCATCGCCATAGATGTTGATCTTGTCGATCTGTCCCAGAGGCTTGGCAATCTCTGCTGCCATTTGAGGCATGATCTTGATCATCATTTCCGCCATGGCTGCGCCATTGTATTTCTTGTATGCCTCTGCTTTCTTTTCCATTGCCTCGGCTTCTGCCAATCCTTTGAGCCTTGCGGCTTCTGCCTCGGCACGTCCCTTGGCAGCGATGCCTGCTGCTTCCGCCTCATACTTAGCCTTGATGCCTGCTGCTTCTTGTTCCGCAGCATATTTTGCTGCATCGGCTTCCCTTTGTTTCTTCACAAGGGCTGCTTCTGCTGCCTTTTCCGCAGCATATTTATCGGCATCCGCCTTCTTTTCGATTTCGGCAGCGAGTTCTTGCTGGCGGACAAAGACTTCTTTTTCCTTGAGTTCCGCTTCCCTTTCTGCCTTGGCGATCAAAGCATTGACAGTTTCCGCCTGAATGACTTTCTGCTGTTGCTGGTTTTGGATCTCATACGCAGCATCGGCTTGCGCCTTTGCCCTATCCGCCTCTGCCTTCAACTCACTCTGGCGAATGGACAACTCATTGTTCTTCGTAGCAATTTCCGTTTGCGCCGCAACCCTGGCATCGTTGGCTGCCCTTTCGGCAGCCGCCTTGGCGATAGCGACATCCCTGTCTGCCTCGGCCTTGGCAATTGCTGCGTCTTTCTTGATCTTCGATGTATTGTCCATGCCCAAGTCATTGATCAGCCCGTTTTCATCGTTGACATTCTGGATGTTGCACGACAAGATCTCGATGCCAAGCTTCTCCATGTCCTTGCTTGCCTTTGCCATGACTTGATCCGAGAAGGAATCACGGTCGGTGTTGATTGTCTTTAGATCAAGCGTACCGATGATCTCCCTCATGTTTCCCTGTAGCGAATCCTGTAGATCCAACGCGATTTCTGCTGGATTCTTGTTCAAGAAGTTTCTTTCCGCCTTCAGCATTCCTTCGGGACTTGTGTCAATCCTCACCTTTGCGATCGCATCCACCTTGACATTGATGAAGTCATTTGTGGGAATGTACGAATCTGTCTTGATATCCACGGATATCTGCCCCAGATGAAGAAAGTCGACCTTCTCAAGATAAGGAATCTTTATCCCTGCCCTGCCGATCAAGACGCGCGGCGTCTTGTGCAAACCAGAGATGATGACCGCGACATCGGGCGAAGCTTTCACATAACCCGTCAGAAGAATTACGATAATCGCCACTGCAACAACGATCACGGGAATGAAGTGAATCAATAGTTCCATAATTACGCCTTTCCTTTCCTTGCCATGCCTTCAAGCAAAACAGGCATGGACTTTATCGATCCATGCCTGTATCTATCCAAATCAACACATGCATGAATCCTCATGCATGAGTCTGGCAATTCAATGAATACCCGGGGAAACCCGTATTGACGGATATTCAACAATGAGCATTGTCTGCTACTCCCTCAATGCGATTATATTCTAGCACTTTGTGAATCTTTTGTCAAGTTAAATATCTGTTTCAGCTATTTGATCGTTAGGGCATATGTGAATTGTCACATATAGTCATTTTGACTATACATTTCTTTTTATCCGTGCTATCCTATATCTCGCACAGGAGGTGCATCATGAGCAACTTTACAGAATTTCTCAAGAAAAAGAACATCGACATTTCCGCCAAGCGCTATGGCATCGATGCCATGGGCGCAATGGCACAAGGTTTGTTCGCAAGCCTTCTCATCGGCACAATCATTTCAACGCTTGGCTCGCAGCTGGGCATTGCGTTCTTAGAAGAAGCGGGTGGTTTTGCTAAAAGCGTTGCGGGTCCTGCCATGGCGGTATCCATTGGCTATGCGCTTAATGCGCCACAACTGGTCTTGTTCTCGCTGATATCCATTGGTGCCGCAGCCAATTCATTGGGTGGGGCTGGCGGTCCTTTGGCGGTGTATTTCATCACGATATTCGCTTGTGAATGCGGCAAGGCTGTCTCCAAGGAGACAAAGGTAGACATTCTTGTCACGCCAGGCGTAACGATACTTGTCGGGTATTTGTTCTGCGTGTTGCTTGCGCCTGCCATTGGCAACGCCGCAAGCGCCTTGGGCACGCTCATCATGTGGGCGACCGAACTACATCCCCTCGAGATGGGCATTTTGGTGTCCGTACTCGTTGGAGTTGCGCTGACCCTGCCTATTTCCTCGGCCGCAATTTGTGCGGCGCTTGGCTTGTGTGGGCTGGCAGGCGGAGCGGCTGTCGCTGGATGCAGCGCGCAAATGATTGGCTTTGCCGTAATCAGTTTCAGGGAAAACGGCATTGGCGGATTGCTTTCGCAAGGCCTTGGCACCAGCATGCTACAGATGCCAAACATTATCAAGAACCCAAGGATCTGGCTTCCCCCTACCCTTGCCTCGGCGATCACCGGTCCCTTGGCGACAGTTGTCTTCAAGCTTCAAATGAATGGAGCCCCCATCTCCTCCGGCATGGGGACTTGCGGGCTGGTTGGCCAGATTGGCGTCTACACTGGATGGATCAACGATATTGCAAGTGGAGCAAAGGCAGGCATTGTGCCCATGGACTGGATTGGCTTGATCCTTGTCAGTTTCATCCTTCCCGCCATATTAAGTCTTGCATTCTATGAATTGGAACGGCGCATTGGCTGGATTCACGATGGCGACCTCAAACTGAATGGCTAGCTTGACACAAGGCAAACCAACGCATTAGAATACAAAAAGAGTAAATTTTATCTTGTCGCGGCTGGATGAATTAACATTATGACCGCAACGCAAAGGAGAATTGTATGTCTAGAATATATGCCTCGGTCGAGGAATTGATTGGTTCAACCCCATTGGTTGAACTGACCCACATTGAAAAGCAGCACAATCTCAAGGCTAGGCTGCTTGGCAAGGTTGAATACTTCAATGCGACTGGTTCCATCAAGGATCGCATCGCCCTTGCCATGATTGATGATGCCGAACAACGTGGCATCTTAAAGCCGGGATCCACCATCATTGAACCAACTTCTGGAAACACTGGAATCGGTTTGGCGGCGGTCGGGGTTGCCCGTGGCTACCACGTTGTCATTGTCATGCCGGAAACCATGTCCATGGAAAGAAGAAAACTGATGAAGGCATATGGCGCCGAGCTGGTTCTTTCCCCTGGCTCCAAAGGGATGGCTGGAGCCATTGAAAAAGCCGAGGAACTCGCAAAGCAAACCGATGGCGCATGGATCGCAAGCCAATTTGAAAACCCGGCAAACTGGATGGCACACTACAAAACGACCGGACCCGAGATCTACAACGATACAGATGGCGAAGCAGATATCCTTGTCTGCGGCGTTGGGACGGGAGGAACAATCACGGGAACAGGTAAATACCTTAAGGAAAAAAAGCCTGGGTTTAAGGTGGTTGCGGTAGAACCTGACGCATCAGCCGTCTTGTCGGGCGACAAGCCCGGACCCCACGCCATCCAAGGGATCGGCGCTGGTTTTGTCCCCAAGGTGCTTGACGTAAGCGTATACGATGAAATCATGCGCGTAGGCAATCAAGACGCAATCAATGCTGCCGCATCATTCAGCAGGCAAGAAGGAATGCTCGTCGGCATTTCCGCTGGCGCAGCGGTCTATGCGGCCATTCAGGTTGCCTTGCGCAAGGAAAACGAAGGGAAGACCATCGTTGTCATCCTGCCGGATTCAGGCGATAGGTATCTCTCAACGGAAATGTTCAAGGAATAAAGCAACATGGAAAAAAGACACCTAGAACTATTGGATAAAATCAACGGGATCAATGATCCACAGATGAAAATCAGCTGCCGCGTGTC
>OMYM01000151.1 GCA_900315225.1 uncultured Erysipelotrichaceae bacterium
AGGAGTCGCTATTATGAACCAAGATGCGATTGGGGAGTGGTATGTGGAAGATGATTTTAGTTATGTAGAATTCATACCCGTTGAATCTGACAGCAGCTTGTGTAGAATTATTGGCACGGGTTTCTTTAATCTGGCATTTCCTTTAATTAGGTATGATACTGGCGATTTGGCTACTGTTGAAAGAGATGAAGACGGAACAATAAAAAGAATTGTATCAATAGACGGAAGAACAGGCAATACCATAAAACAGCCAAGTGGTCATGAATTAACAGAAGCGTCGTTGAGTATTGTGTTGCATGATTTTGACCATATTGCGGAAGCCCAATTTCATCAAATAGCGTCTGACAAGGTGGTATTGTGGGTTGTCAAGGGAGCAAACTACACCTTAAAAGATGAACAAATGCTTTTGGATTCACTTCATTGTGCTCTTGATAATAATATGAAAATCAGTTTCCGATATGTTGATGCCGTTGAACGCACAGCGGCAGGTAAATTAAGACTTGTGGTGTCTGATTACTAGTTTCTTATGAATGTTTCCCATCTCCTCCATACCCTTCTTCACCTTCGCCCCCAGCAGGTATTCTACCAACTGTTTTATCGCTTGCATAAACCTCAGTACAAAACATTTGAGACTCCAGAAGGAGTTGTGCCAGAATTGCAAACCGAACCTATTCCAAGATGCCATTGCTTGGATGACAAAACATTCACCTTCCTCAATCTTTCTCACGAATTTTCCAGCTGGGATTTCAATGAATACGGCAATCTTTGGACCTATAACCAGAACTACTTCGACTGGCTAAACCAAGAAGGAATGACGTCCGACGAGGGTTGCCAATGGATAGACCTCTTTATTTTTCGCCTCTCGACCCTTGCCTCTCGACTCTTGACTCTCAACTCACAACCCTCATTGGATCCCTACCCCATCGCTCTGCGCAGCATCAACTGGATTAAGTTCTTCTGCCAACATCCCGAATGTGCCACTAAACCCCGGCTTGATTCTTTGTATTCCCAAATCAAGTTGTTGGAAAGAAAGCTGGAATATCATCTCTTGGGAAATCATCTCTTGGAAGATGCATACGCACTCTATATGGCAGCGGCTTTCTTTCAAGATTTACTGCTTCAGAAGAAAGCAACGAAACTGCTTATGGCACAACTGAAAGAACAAACGCTGTCCGATGGAGCGCATTATGAGCAATCTCCCATGTATCACTGCATTCTGCTCGACCGATTGCTTGATTGTATCAACATTGCTCCAAATGATGAATTGAAAGTCTTTGCAAAGAAACAAATAGGCTGGTTGAAAAGTATCTGTTATCAAGACGGCAGTTTCCCGCTTTTCAACGATGCGGCTTATGGCATAGCACAATTCCCGAAAGACATCATTGATTATGCCCAACGATTAGGCATAGAAAGTGATGCAACTCCTTTAGGTGATTCAGGTTACAGAAAGCTATCCAACAACAAAATGGAAGCTATTGTTGATGTGGGGAATATCACGGCCTCTTACCAACCGGGGCACACCCACGCCGATACGCTGAACTATGAGTTGCGCATAGGTGGACGACCTGTTGTGGTGGATACGGGTATTAGTACATACAACAAGAATGAGCGGAGACAGATGGAACGCTCAACCATAGCGCATAACTGCGTTTCGCCTGATGGACTGAATTCGAGCGAAGTTTGGGGTGGATTTAGAGTCGGCAAAAGGGCTAAGGTTAGCGGCGAGCGGTTAACAGTGAGCGGTGAACGAATGGTGATTGAGGCAATGCATAACGGGTTTGGCAATCCTTGTAGGAGAAGATTCGAGATGGCCAAGAACAAATTTATTGTTGAAGATTGGTTTGATGGAGAAGCGACAAGTTACGTTCACCTGGCTGAAAGTGTAGATGTTAACCGCTTAACAGTTAGCGGTGATGGGTTAATTGATATACAAACAAAGCCTTGGCAGTATTCTACAGAATATAACAGATTCCATAATGGAACCGTTTTGGCAATCAATTTCAGTGGCCATATCTGTGTCACCTTTCGCTAACCTCTAAACATGTAACATGATGAAAGTTTTAATAGTAGCGGAACGATACTGGCCGGAAGTGGGTGCTGCTCCATCAAGATTGGCAAATATGGCAGAAGGCTTTAAGCGCCAGGGCTGTGAGGTGGACGTTCTAACGAGCTTGCCAAACTATCCGAAAGGAAAAATTTTTGAAGGATACAGACACCGAATCTCTAAGCATGAAATGCATAGCGGTGTGGACCTGTTCCGTTACTGGATCTACGCGACCGTAAGCCGTGGAGCTGTGGCGCGGGTTTTGAATATGTTCAGTTTTGCGATGATGATTTGGTTGTTCGGTTTTAAGATAAGACGTTGCCGCCATTACGACCGTGTCATCATTCAAACGCCCACGCTGGTGGCGGCCGCAAGTGCCATGATGCTATTCAAGGGTCTCTATCGTCGGACCTGCTTTCTGAACGTAAGCGACATATGGCCGTTGACTGCTGTGGATATGGGTGCCCTGAAAACAGGTAGTCGCAGTTGGAAGTTCTTGTCTCAACTGGAACATTATATCTATCGAAAGGCAGATGGCGTATTGGGCCAGAGCCAAGAAATACTGAACCATGTGCAGCAGGAATCGTTGTCTCTGCGTGGTGATTGGGATACCGGACTCCAAAAAGATACCGATGAAGTCTTGAATTCCAATTTGTGGAAGGAGAATAAGAAATTGTTTTTGTATAGGAACCTTCGGTCTTACGAAAGGAAAAAACCAAAAGTTAAGAACGATACCCTGAAGTTAGTGTTTAGTGGAATGCTGGGGGTGGCACAAGATGTGGCTGGCTTGGTGCGTAATGTTCCATGGCAAACGTTAGGCGTGGAGTTTCACATCTTCGGTGGCGGCAAACAACTAGAGGAAATAGAGCGATGGATTATAGACCATCCGGGATGCAGTGTGTTTGCACACGGCTTTGTGCCGAAGGAAGAAATTGCTGCACGGCTGGAAAAAATGGATGTCAGTATTGTCCCTTTAGCA
>OMYM01000165.1 GCA_900315225.1 uncultured Erysipelotrichaceae bacterium
AAGGATGGCTCTTTGCGCATGCCAACGACTTGGAAATACTCGAATCTTCCTGCTCTTTTGTTCTCCATGTACATCTCGTTCCAGCAACGGAATGCCTGGGGAATGTCCACTCCTTGCGGGCATGGCATGCAATATCCGCAACCAGTGCATGGAACCTTGATTTTCTCGTTGGTCAGCGTCTTGACCTCTTCTATCAGCCTCATGTCATCAGAACTGAGTTTTTCTTCCATAGAAGCGGTTGTGGCGTTTTCCTCTACCATTTCAAGCGTGTTCATGCCTGATAATACGCATGTCACCTCGGGTTGATCCCATAGCCAGCGGAATGCGAGTTCCGCTGGTGTTCTGCCACTTTCAGCTATGCGTTTCTTTGCCTTTTCGGGCAACAGGCTGACGAGCTTCCCGCCGCGAAGTGGCTCCATGATGACGACAGGAATGCCGCGTTTCGCTGCTTCCATAAGCCCTTCCCTGCCAGCCTGGGAGTTTTCATCCATGTAGTTATACTGGATCTGGCACATGTCCCAGTCATAGTCATTCAGTATCTTCAAAAACATTTCCGTGTTGCCATGGAAGGAAAAACCGATGTTTCCGATGGCGCCGCTTTTCTTCTTTTCATCGATCCATTCAAGGATGCCACGTTTCTTGAGATTGTTCCATGCCTCGACATCCGTCAGCATATGCATCAGGTAATAATCGATGTGGCCTGTCTGTAGACGTTTTAATTGTTCCTGGAAGTATCTCTCGATGACAGCGTTGCTTTTGATCATGTATTGTGGCAGTTTGTCCGCAATATAGACTTTGTCGCGCATGCCAGGGTCTTGCAAGACCTTTCCTAGCGCTTCCTCGCTTCCAGGATAGATATGTGCTGTTGTGTGCTAGACGCATGCAGCCAAAGCCTAGGCCTTTGCGTTTATTTCACCATTTCATCCTTCATTATTGGTTTCGTGACTTGACATTTTCCATTCGCCATGGGCTTTTAGGATTGTTTCAATTGTTTGAAAGAATGCCAATCCTTCTTGCGTTGGAAGATGTCTTTTTCCATTGCGATGAATAAAAACGGCAATTCCATAAACTTCCTCTACCCGTTCTATAGAAGATTTGATTTTTCCGTGAGAGAAGCCAGTTTCCCTACACAATTCCGATATGCTTTTGCCACATAATATTTGATAGACTAAGCTTAAATCGCTGATTGAGACAAAGTCGAAATTATACATATAGTCCTCCGATCTATCACGATTGAATGTAGCATGCCTCGATAAAAAAAACAAGAACCTTAGTTATAAACGGTAGTTTTAAGTCATAAACGGCAACAAATTTGATAAAATATGGAACAATTTTTAAAATTAACGTAAAAATTGGAATAGGGAGGGCAGAAATATGTTTTAATAATACAAAATATTGGAGTGCGCAAGTTCAGCATAAGTAATACAACAGGGTGGAATTTCCCACCCCCGCAAAGCCGTAAGGTTCACAGGAAGGGGAAGATGAAGAGCCTGCCTCTGCCTAAATTGCGACATGTATTAGCCATGAGTCTAGCAAATGATAAGCTTCTCCTTTAGTCGAAACTTGCTTTCAAGCAAATAGCGTTAACCTCATGACTTTTGTAAGTGATTCAAAAAGCAGATTGGACTGAAATGATTGAAGTGATGTGGTAATGGCAAACCCCTTAGAAAATGTGTGTGGTTATTTTGAAAAATCGTGCTAGAATAAAAATAAGGAAAGCGATCGATTTCCTTGTTGGATTTCAAACCAATGGGTTTGCCATCTTGTGATGCAGGCATTGTGAGCGCCGATGCATGCGTAAACAACTACTGATGAGTGTTTAGGGATTATTCCCGAAAGGTATTTGAATAATATAGGAGATGAAGATGAAGATGAACACATTTAAAGTTAGAGCAGTTTTGATCGTATTATTTCTTGTTATTACATTGTTGCCAACAAATGCAAGCGGTGAGTCATTTGTGTCTTCTAAACTTGCAACGGATGCTCAAGAACTAATCGTTGATTTTTTAAATGAATTGAAAAGTATGGACAAAGCAAGCCAACACTATAGCAACATGGAAATAATGGAGTTTGTCAACTTGTATGATAAAAAGGATCAAGTGATTGGCTCCACAGCTATTCTGAGCGACAATAAAGAGAGTGGCTACATTACAGCTGTATTGGTAAATGACGTTTTGACTGTAACGGAATTTTCTAGCGATTCAGAGTTAGTTTTGCCGGAAGGGAAACTTTATTACTTTGGTTTGCTGGAATTCTGCTTCAAGGACAGTATGGGCAATTTTATTAATGTAGATACAAAAATGAGAATCACCCCTCCTTCTGGAAATCATATACAAAAAGAATTGTATGATATGCAAAATGTTGAATTGATGACAAATAGCACATCGGTTTATCTGCCGAATTCTATGACCTTTATTAGTCAACAGCCATATACAAATGCATGTGTAGCAGCGTCTTCTGCAATGATTCTTCAGTATTGGAAAGAACATAAAGGATATTCAGCAATTTCGCAAAGTGGATCATCATTATTTAATACACTTAAAAGCAGCACGTATATTGGAACTGGCTCAGCAGGTCTTTCTGACTTCTATTATGGAACCAAAAGCTATATTGAAAATCTTCCAGGTTCTCACACCATGGGCGCAATAACGCAATGTTCTTGGACACCATCTGGCTGGCCTGTTTTGACGGATAATATGTTTAGTACTGTATCGTCAAATATAGCTTATGATCGCCCTAGCTTGGTAATAGCCGGACAATTATCCTATCCTGGTGTCAGTGGCACGACATTGCATGCAATGCCAGTGATTGGGGTAATTCAAGGAAGTACAAATTACTTGGTTTGCAGAGATCCATATAAGACATATTCGAATTCGGTGACAGTTTTATGGCATCCTGCCAATGATGATCCAAACTACTTTTGGATCTACGGGGTATCTTCGGGAATAGGATTATATTAAAAAAGGACAAGATATGAAAAGACTATTAATTGTATGCGCGATTTTAGCAGGATGTTCGGCTTCTTCAACAACGTTGAATTCTTCCCAGGGGCTTTCAGAAACATCTACGCAACAGGAAACAATCACGGAAAGTGAAAAGCAAGCGGAAATATCTAGCTTTCGGCAGATTATGCCAGACCAGCTTCCAGAAGAATTGCAGGATGACTATGATAAATATTATTCGGATATAGAAGGTTGCCATGTTTATCGCCTGCATTTGACGGATCCTTCGCTTCGCTACAGCATGGTTTGCCAGTATGAGGAAAATGGTCAATGGTTTACCGAAAGATCTTTGAGCGTGTTTGACATGCCTTTGGAGCAGGGGAATCGTTATTTTGCGGTGTGTGCCTTGGACAATGGCTTTTTGCTTGATCAGCTTGCCGATGGGAAGGTGTTTGAATCCAATAAATCAATGCATGGCGATTTGCCGTTCTATGCCTTTGAAGGGGACGAAATCGAAGTGGAAATTGGCTCTTGCATCGTTGTTTTGACATCCGAGCCGGAAAGTGGTCTGGGACTTGGGAACATTGATATATCCCAGGAAGGGGAATCGAAAGGTGATTCCCGGATGCGATATCTGATCGTCATTGGCGATTGAATACATGGGTGAGTGCCTGGATTTCCATTAGGGATTTGGGCATTTTCATTTTATGCGTCATTTTTGAAAAGCCATGGTGTTGTCTAGGAATCCAAGGGGATATGGTATATATACTGGAGCGATCGTCTTTAACAGCGAAGAGAAAACAGGGGATGCCCCCTTGCTATGGGAACTAGCATGGGGCACCCCTGGACAAGGTTCAGGCTTCGTCCAGCACCAGGAAAAAAGGGAACGCTTTTCCTCCCGTTTCCATGTCGCGAGGATTCTTGCCAATGTGGGCAACACGCGGAAAACAAGGGCTTAGCGAAGCATGAACTTGCTGGCAATCTTCATGGCCACTTTGTTTGGCAATGGCCTTAGGTCTTTGTCTGCCGCCTTTAGCATTTCAATGATGTGAATGTGTTGCGGGCAATGGCTCTCGCATCTTCCACAAGCAATGCATTGGGATGGAAAGGATGGCTCTTTGCGCATGCCAACGACTTGGAAATACTCGAATCTTCCTGCTCTTTTGTTCTCCATGTACATCTCGTTCCAGCAA
>OMYM01000319.1 GCA_900315225.1 uncultured Erysipelotrichaceae bacterium
AATCTGTGTTACAGAGGAAGGAATTGTGACAGATGAGAGATTCTCACATTCAGCGAAAGTACCAGACAATTCCTTGACACCTTCTTCTATGATAGCTTGTTGTAATTGCCTACATCCGTAGAAGGCATTCGAACACTTGTTAATGTTACCGGGGATTGTGACTTCCATGATGCCAGTATCTGCGAAGGTGTCACCCTCAAGATAGACAAGAGAAGTTGGAATATGGATCTCAGAGGCATTCTGACAACCCATGAAGGCACACTTTTCGATGTGAGTGACGCTATCAGGGAGAATGATTCTGTTAAGCTGTGTGCAGCCAAAAAAGGCACTATCATCGATTGTTTTCATTCCCTCTTTTAGCTCTATTTCCCTAAGATTGTTACAATTCGCAAAGGCATGCGACTGAATATCTCTCAATGTATTGGGTGTTTCTACCTGTTCGAGATACGTATTCCCCAAAAAAGAATTCTCTTGGATAGTCTCAAGGTGACCAGGCAAAATAACCCTTCTAGCATGGATTCCTTCGGCACTCTTGAGCGTTGTCATTGGGTGATCCATGAAGTAGGTGGGAAGCACAAGAGTATCCATATCCTCTGTTTCCTTTAACGTGGTTAATTCCCAATCTTCTGTGACACCAATGATTTCCCTTTCCAACAGTTCTGTCATGTCAAAGAACGAATAGCCACTATGTACTGCAAAGTATTCACTCAAGTTCCCTGAGAAGCCTATGATAGCCAGATTATTGGGACAACCACTGATGGCAGACCTACTTATGGTCTTAACGCTATCTGGTATGAACAGAGCTTTCAAAGACTTGCAGTCAGAGATAGCATGACTTCCAATTGTCGTAATGGTTGATGGAAGGGCAATGTTCTCCAAACTATTGCACTTAGAAACTGCTAAATAGCCAATATTCTCTACCCCTTCTGGGATGATGAGTTCCTTGAGATTCTTATCCCCTTCAAAGCAAGCATTGTTGAGTTCTTTCATTCCTTCTGATAGCTTGACACTTTCTAGTGAAGAGCATTCAGAGAATGCTCCTTCACCCACATGTTCAACGCTCTCTGGCAGTTCGATATGTGTCAGAGATGATTGGAAGAATGCATATCTTCCTACTTCCTTGAGACTCTCGGGAAGCTCAAGCTCAGTGATTTGCGTTGACATGAAAGCATAGTCACCTATAACCTCAAGATGCTGTGGCAACGTAACACTATGAATCTCAGGAGGGAATACAGGTGTTTCTTCATCCGTGGATTGGATGCGAGTAATCATCTGTCCATTGATTTCATCAGGTATCTGGACAACACCATTCGTAGCATCATATCTTACCAATGTAAGACCATTCTCATTCTCCTCCGTACGAATATCAGCATACGGGATGTTGTATTCTTTTGCTAGAAGGGAGATAGGATACTCCCGTAAACCTGATAACATGAAGCTTTGCGATGAATCATCGAAAGTGTTCTTCTCTATGTGTATGAGGGTGAGGGGAACATCCACATGCTGTAGGTTTGGACATTCGGTAAAAGCACAAGAAGCAATGTTAGCGACTCCTTCACTTAGCTTTACTGTTCTTAAGTTGTCACAACCATTGAAAGCAAACTCATCAATGTTCAAGATTGTGCCTGGTATATTAACATCAACAAGATCATCCGCCCCCTGAAAAGCAGCAGAATCAATCTGAAGGACAGGCAACCACAGCATCTTAGAAGGAATATCAAGCTTTTCAACATGCCCCGTGTAACGATGGACATGAAGACCCTTTTGCTGGGGATGCAACGAATACCACATTCCATTTCCCAGATAATACCCAAACGTGGAATTAACCAGGAACAGGATAAGAAACAGAAGAACTATACTGGTAATAGAAGTAGTAATCTTCATAAACCTATGTTGTTTGATCTTCTGTAACAAGACAAGATTATCCTGCATTGCCTGAATACTATCCATGTTAATGGGAAGATCCTTTGAATCAAAGGGAAGCCCCTTAGCAAATGCCTTGTCAGACAGTTTCTTCAACTGCTCGTTATCGATGGAGAGAGAAGGCAAGGAATGCTTCCCTTTGATCATAGAATATAGTTTCTTACCCAAAGAAGGAGCCTTCTTCAATACATCTGCCTTTACCTCTGTCTCAATCTGTACTGGCTCTGGTTCTGGTTCAGGTTCTATGTCATCACTGAAATCAGAGCAGAAACCAATCATCTTTAATGTACCATCCTCCTGCACCAGTATATTGGAAGGATTGACATTCTTGTGGTTGATGCCGTTCTCCTTGAGAACGGCAATATCATCGTCAAGACTTTTCATCATGCTGATGAGTGTTTGTGGATCAATGGAATTCATTTCAGCATACGCATATAGCGTAACACCATGGATGTACTCCATTACCATGTATATGGTGTTGTTTTCTTCGAAACAATCCAGTACCGATACAATACTTTTCAGGTTTTCGATAGAAGCCAATTTGATTGTCTCATTTTGAAAACGTTCTAGTCCATGCGTAAAAATGTCTTTATACTCGTCGGACACAGAAATATTGTTGTCAACATTGGTGTCTCTGCTGCATATGTCAGCGAGGTATAACTCCTTGATGACAACTGGTTGAGACATTTGGTAGTCCCATGCGGCGTAGTCAATGCCTACGCCGTTAGCTTCTAGCAACGCACCAAGCTGATAGCGTCCATTATCTAGCAGTGTTCCCTTGCGCAAGCAAAAAGATTCAAATACGGTATGTTCATATCCGCAATAGGGACACTTTCCATCCTTCTCTAGTTCTCTCATGCATGCGTCACAGTATACTTTTACTCCAATTCTCATACTAATCGCCTCTCGAACCACCTAATCATACCGCACGTATTCTTCTACGTCAATCATTATCTACGGAGTAATGATGAAGATATGCCTATATATAATAAGGAAGAGAAATGATGTCATACAAGTAGCTGTGCGCGGATATGGCCGCTGCTATGACGAGAGAGATGAGTTGTTTTGGGAATCAAAGCATTAATGGATATCCTAGGCATTCTAAGAACTTTGTGAAATACTATTCGTTTATTCAAGTTTTTTGATGATAGAAGTACGGTATTTCAAAATCCGTATATAAGATTTTGTTCTATTATAGGAATTTCTATTTGAGCGGTTTTCGGGTGGGTTAAACAATCTTGTGAATACGTACCAACTAATTGTATAATTTAACTTGTTTAAAATGGCGTGGCATGACGAAAACACCCTGCCATGCAAGGCTAAATTCTTTTAGGAATGCTTATTCCGGTCTCCCTGCCCGGTCCCGGCACCATCAACACAGCATGGGCTGTTCAAAGAGCGTTGGCTGATCAGGTCTTCTTGACCTTGGCGATTCGGATTCCTTCATCCGATTGAAGAGCCTGAACACCGCCCTTTCCCTGGACTTGAACGAGTTCTTCCTCGGAAGGCTGCCGGACTGCCACTGCATTGTCGTGCCGCAGCGGCACTTCACGGGATCGCGCCCGAACGTTGTGATGCAAAGGCGGCGGTAGGATGACCTGTGGGGTTCTTCCCTCTTGTCGTTTTTCCTTTGGTGGCGGTTCCTGTGCCTTCTGCCGGCCTTGCCGAGCGACTCGTTCAGCCCGTCCAGCTTGTCCGTGCACTTCTGGTGGTAGAAGCCGTAGTGCCTTACCATGACAAATCCCTTTTCCGGAACGTGCATGAGGACATCCATGCAAAACTGGAGCGAGTCCTGGTGCACGTCCTTCCGCCGCCCGTCGCTGTGGTCGTCGTAGTACCAGTGGACGGTTCCCTTCTCCTTGTCGAATTTGAGGATCCTTCCTTCCGAGATCGCCGGCCTTGGGCTTTAGCGGATGATGTACTGGATGCACCTGGCCGCGCTTTCGTCCCCTTCGCCGTTTTTCCCGTCGCGCCCCTTTTCCTCCTTCGCGCCGGTGTCCTCCGGCTCGATGTCCGGGTCGTAGGCTGCGCGGACGTAGTAGCCGTTGCTGTACTTTTTGTATGTTGGGTTGTCCTTGCCGAAGCGGGCGATCACCTCCCCGTCGCTCGTCACCGCTATTGGGCCGAGGCGGTGCAGGAGCAGCTCGTTGAGCTGCCGCTGCCATTGGTACCTGAGCATGTTGAAGTTGATGTGGTGGAAGTTCCCGTGGGTGCCGTTCGCTTGGTCCCATGTCTCCTCCGCGACGACGGCATGGATGTGGGGGTTCCATTTCAGGTCCCTGCCAAAGGTGTGCAGGCATGCGATCATTCCCGGGACAAGCATGTCCTTGTCGCCGTTGAAAAGGTAGATGCCGCCGTTTGCCTCGCAGACGCTTTTCCCCGCCTTCCTCGCCTTTTTAAGGAGCTTGTTGTATTTCTTGGGGTTGGCGATGATGAAGATGGTGTTTCTTGCGGCGACGTAGAGCAGGTCCAGGAGCGACCTGTCGTTCCTGGACAGAATCCTGTATTCCTGGGGGATCGTGAAGACGATGTGCCTGTGCGGCCAGTCGACGCATGTCGCGGATGCCGATGCGGCGATGATCCTCTGCGTCTTTGCGCCGCACGATGGGCAGAGGCGGCCGTGGCAGGTGCAGTGGAGCTCCGTGACCCTATGGCAGCAAGGGCACTCGAAGATATGTGTGCCAAGGAGGCGGTGGTGGCAGAGGATCGTTTTATTGACCGCATCGTATGCGGCTTTCCTGATCTTTTGCTCGGCGTAGAGCCTCGAGATCTGCGGGAGGTGGGCGAGGAGGATCTCCGCCAGCCTGGGTCCGTGGGATTTTTTGTCGTGCCCCGTGTAGGCGGAGAAGGGCTCCGCCTGCTCGATAAGCCAATCGCTGACGTTTTTAAGAATGAATGCCATGTGAAATCTCCTTTCAGGGGTTGCGCAACCCGCCGGAAAGTGGTATCCTTACCATGCAATGAAAGGGATGCCTTCCTGCTGGGTGCCGCACAGGCATATTCTAGCATGAAGCGCCTTTTTTGTTTAGGGTGTTTTGAAGGTTTTGGCGTTTAAAGGCATCCACGGGCTCCCCAAAGAGCCCGTGGATTTTTGTTCTTGTTTCTCTTCCTCTTCCTTGTCCTTTTTCGTTCGGTCCAGCGAGGAGAACATGTTTTCGTCAATCTTCATGTATTCATCGAACAGCTGCACCTTTTCGCCGATGAAGCTGTCGATGATCACATCGATTTCCTCGCAGAATGCTGCGAGGTCCTTGTACACGTTTTTCCTCAGCTCGCGCTTCACGAATCCCCATACCCTTTCAATCAGGTTCGGGCTGTATGTAGGAGGGAAATGCCAGTTGATTGAAAGGGATTCCCCTTGATCACCTCCTTGATTTCCTGAAGGGTGTGGAAGTTGTTTGACTTGAGGAACTCAAGTATCTTCCC
>OMYM01000142.1 GCA_900315225.1 uncultured Erysipelotrichaceae bacterium
ACGTTCACCCGTGAAATCAGCGCATCAGGAAAATCAACGGTAAGAATCGACCATCGCATGGCAAGCCTTTCTCTTTTGAAGGATTGCCTGGGCGACTCCATCGATATCCATGGTCAGCGCGACAATGCTTATCTTTTAAACAATGCCGTACACATCAATTTGCTTGACCAATATCTTTCGCTGCAAAAAGAGCGTGATGAAACGGCAAGACTGTTTGACATATATAGCGCGCTTGTCAAGGAGAAAGAAGACGCCTTGAGTGAGACGTACAACGAGAGCGACTTGGACTACTTCCAGAGCCAAGTCGAGGAAATCGAGGCCGCCTCGCTCAGGGAAGGGGAGGAAGAACAGCTCAGGGAAAAAGAAAAACAGTACAAGCAGATCAAAGACTCATACGAAAAGGTATCGCAAATCTTCAACATCTACGATTCATCCCTTTCTGACAACCTGTATGAACTTCATCATCTGTTTTCCACATTGCCGGAAACAGATGATACATTGCCCTTGGCAAACACTGTCAGCAATGCATATTATGATTTATCCGACGCAATGGCAAGCCTTCACGACATTTACGATGACAACACCGTGTCCGAGGAAGAGATCAATGAGATTCAAGAACGTCTCTTCACGCTTCAACGCCTCAAGCGCAAGTATGGCCGCACGATTGGCGATATTCTTGCGACAGCCGATGAACTGCGCGACAAGATCTCCCAAATCACGCATCGCCAGGAATATTTGGAAAAGAAAAACAAAGAAATCCAAAAAGCGTTCGATTCCTTCAACAAAGCCGCTGTTTCCCTTTCGGAAAAACGAAGGAATGGGGCAGGGGAGTTGGATGAAAAAATCCGTTCCAACCTCAAAGACCTCATGTTGGAAAACGCGCGTTTCATGACGCAAATCGATAATGCCAAGCCATCCCGCAATGGGATCGACAAGGTTGAATTCATGATTTCCATGAATCCAGGCGAACCACTCAGACCGCTTGCTAAAACAGCAAGCGGCGGTGAACTCAGCCGCGTCATGCTTGGCTTGAAGGATATCTTTGCCAAGCTACAAGGAACAGAGACGATAATCTTCGATGAAATCGATACGGGCGTAAGCGGCCCTGTCGCTACCGCCATAGGCAAGAAAATGCGTTCCCTTTCAAGAAACACCCAGGTTTTTTCCGTAACCCATCTTGCCCAAGTTGCTTCATGCGCAAAACACCATTACTTTGTCTCAAAGTCCACGGATGGAGAAAAGACGATTACATCTGTACGTTTATTGAATCCGCAGGAAAGGATCGAGCAAATCGCATTGATTTCCTCAGGAGAAGTCACTGCGGCATCTAAGAAAGCAGCACGTGAACTGTTAAAGAGGAATCACAACTGATGGCACGCATATATTTCCATATTGATCTAAATGCATTCTTTGCGAATGCTGAGATACTACGGGATCCCTCCTTAAAGGGGAAACCTATCGCCGTATCTGGTAAAACACGGCGATCTGTTGTTTCGACAGCCAGCTATGAAGCACGGAAATTTGGTGTCCATAGCGCCATGTCCATTTCCGAGGCGCAAAAGCTATGTCCCGATCTGATTATCATCGACAGCCATTTCTCGTGGTATGCCGAGCTATCCAAGCAATTCATGGATATTGTTAAAAGCTATACAACAGAACTTGAACAAGCTTCCATTGATGAATGCTATGCGGATGTCACAGAAGTCATCATGCGTTACCAAAGACCGCTAGATCTTGCATGGGAGATTCAAAGACGCATCTTGTCGGAAACCAAGCTTCCATGCTCAATTGGTGTTGGTCCCAATATGTTTCTTGCTAAAATGGCAAGCGACATGAAGAAGCCCATGGGAATCACTGTTTTGCGTATTCGTGATATCCAGGAAAAGATGTGGCCTTTGCCAATAGGGGAGATGCGCGGGGTAGGGAAGAAGACAATCCCATTGCTTGATGAAATCGGCATCAAGACAATCGGTGACTTGGCACAAGTTTCCAATCTCGAAACAATCCGTCCTGTATTTGGCAAGAACACTGAAGAAATCCATCGCAAGGCAAATGGTTATGATGACCGTGTTATTGTCAAGGATTGGAATGCAAAATCCATGGGCGTGTCTGAAACACTTTTAGAAGACATCACGGATTATGATGAGATCCGGGGGATCTTGAGAAGGTTAGCCAGAAAGCTCTCCACACGTCTTCATGAAGACCGAAAGGCTGGATACAAGGTCACTGTCAGGATCTGCTACTATGATTTCCGCAATATCGACCGATCCGTTCGCTTGGATCATCCAGTTTGGCGAGCCGATGATTTGTTTGTCTCGGCAATGACAATCTTTGATGCAAACTACGATGAAGAAGATGCCATCCGTTTGCTTGGCGTATCGGTTGATGACTTCGCCGATGACCGTTATCTCACAAAGCAACTGAATCTGTTCGATCTACAGAAAGCGCAGAAGGAGGAGACCGACGAAGTCATCATGGATCTGAATCATTTGCTTGGTTCAAAGGCGTTTATCCGGGCAAGTGATATTGTAAAAGAATGAAGAAAAAACCTTCATTCTTTATCATGAGAACATTTCGGAAAATGTCATTTTTACGAAGTTTGCCATTTTAGCAACGAGGTTAGCCATGTCTGATTTTCATGAACAAGTACAAATCAAAAACGAAGAACTCTTATCCCAAATGCTTGATGACAGCCTTCCTGAATTCTCCCGGCGTTATTTCTCCTACATGAAAAACAAAGGCATGTCTTCACGTACGCTGGTTCAATATGCATATGACTTGAACATTTTCTTCACATACCTGCAACAATCCAGTGGCTTCAAAGATATCAACCTAAAGACAGCCTCGCCATCTGTTCTTGATCGCCTGAGCATCGAGGATCTCCAGGAATTCCAGGAATCCATTCGCTATCATTATGTCTCGGATGCCAACGGAAACAAAAAGAAAAAACTCACATCAGACGCAACGAGAGCACGACGTGCCTCTTCCCTTCGCTCTTTCTATAAATACATGGTCAAAAGCCGGGCGATTCAAAACGACATGTCGGAATTCATTGACATTCCTTCTGTCTCAGACCACCCAATCGTCACATTGGATAAAACCGATGTGCAACGTGTTCTTGCAACGGTCAAAGACACTGAAGGCATGAAACAAAATGAAAAAACAAAGCACGAAAAAGTAATGAAGCGCGATTATGCCATTGTTGTAACGCTTTTGGGCACAGGGATCCGTGTATCTGAGCTTGTCGGGTTAAATCTTAGCGATATTGACTTTTACCAAGCATCGCTCAATGTCACACGAAAAGGTGGCGACATTGACGAAGTCTATTTTGCGGACGAAGTGGAAGATGCCCTTTTGGACTATATCAACAATGAACGTGACAATCTGGAACCCAGTGAGGATGCCAAGGAGGCTTTGTTCATATCGTTAAAACACAAGCGTCTTTGCGTTCGCTCAGTGGAATTAATGGTTAAAAAGTATGCAAAAAAAGCAGGTATTGCAGATAAGATTACACCTCATAAAATGCGAAGCACCTATGGTTCAAACCTTTACGATGAAACCAATGATATCTATCTTGTTGCGGATGCCCTTCATCATTCTTCCGTGGAGGTTACTCGGCGCCATTATGCCAAGATGTCTCGTGACCATAAACGATTGGCGCAAAAACATTCTTCTTCTCTCTTCAAAACCGACAAGTAAAGGCAGGACCCAGATGGATCCTGCCTTTTATCAACTACATTTGACCATTTGGCTCATTTCCGCAACGGCATTGGATATGTCTTCAATCGTCATGTCCTTGGTTCCAGACGCATTGTGATGCCCTCCCCCACCGTATTTCACGGCGATCTTTGAAACATCAATATGCTTGGAGCGCAACGAGCCGTCATAATACCCTGGCTTTGACTCTTTTTCGGTAAATACCGCCCAGGCTTGGAATTCCCTGACGCCAGCAAATTCATTGACATGTTCACGCGCCTGGTTTGCTGTCAAGGATTGCGAACGAATGTCTTCCTGTGTCAGTACTGCGTAGGCAATGCATTCATCCTTTACTTGCATCTTCTCCCTGAGGAAACCAAGATATCTGAACCTTGCCAAGGAGACATCCTTCACATCACGGTTAATCTCGGCAATGTCGATTCCTGTCTTGATCAGGAACATAGCTGCTTCGAATGTCTTGGCGCTCACAGAAGAAGTGCTGAAAGAGAGCGAATCGGATACTATGCCTCTATAGAGATACTCGGCACACTTCCTGCTGACAATCTTGCCTTCTTGCGACTTCATGAATAACGCAAGAATCTGACAGACCGCAGCGGCACTGTCATCCACATGCCTATATTCAGTATAGGGATCGACATCAGGGTGATGGTCAATCTTGATGATTTTCTTGGCAAGCGCATAGCGCTTGTCATCGATTCTCCCTGTGTTTCCTGTATCGCAGACAATTGCCAGGCTGCTACGGATCAGATCATCGCTGATTACATCGGAAGGTGGAAAAACACATTGATCTGTTGTCTCCGCACCAAGCGCATATACCTGTTTCTCGGGATAATTATCCCGAAGCCAAACATAGAGACCCCATTGTGAACCTAAGGCATCGCAATCAGGATGGGTATGGCGAAACAAGGTAATGATCTGGGCTTCTTCCAAACAGGATGCGATATCCGCAAAACTCATCATAAGCCAAGCAATCTCACAGTGTCACGCGCAATAACGAGTTCCTCGTTTGTAGGAATGACATACACTGCGATCTTGGAGTCTGGCTTGGAGATCAAGCACTCGGCGCCATGGATCTTGCCATTTAACTCATAATCAATAGAGAGTCCCATGGATTCTTCTAAGTGCTTCAGAATTCTCTCTCTTGTAAATGCATCGTTTTCGCCAAGACCTGCCGTGAAAACAATGGCATCTGTGTGTCCAAGCTGTGCATAATAGCCACCAACAACATTAACAACTCTGTTCGTGTACAGGTCGACTGTCAATTGTGCTCTTTCATTGCCCTGCTCAACTGCTGCCTGGATATCTCTGGCATCGGAAGAAATGCCCGAAACGCCAAGCATTCCACTTCTCTTGTTCAAGAATGTATCCATCTCGTCAGGAGTGCATTCCAAACGTTTCATCATGTAGAAGACAACGGTAGGATCAATGTCGCCGCTTCTTGTTCCCATCATGATGCCGCCAAGTGGTGTCAAGCCCATGGATGTGTTGACACACTTGCCACCCTTGATGGCGGTAATGGATGCTCCATTGCCCAGGTGGCATGTGATCATATTCAGATCATCGACGTTTTTGCCCATCAATTCAGCAGCCCTTCTATTGACATACCAGTGGGATGTACCATGAGCGCCATACCTTCTGATCTTGTATTGTGTGTACCAGTCATATGGAACAGGGAACAGGTAGCTCTCAGGGGTCATTGTCTGGTGGAACGCTGTGTCAAATACAAACACATGTCCAACATGAGGCAAAGCTTCCTTGAAAGCTTTGTAGCAGACCAAGTGCGCATGATTATGCAATGGCGCAAGCTCAGCCAATTCATCGACCTTCTCAACGACATCATCATCGACAATCACGGAACCAGAGAAATATGCGCCACCTTGGACGATTCTATGTCCAGCGCCCTTGATTTCCTCAAGGCTTTCAACAATCCCATTGTCGACCAAGGATTTCAGAAGAATGTCTACGGCTTTCTTATGGTCGGGAATCGGCAATGTATCTGTCATCTTCTCGCCGTTGTACTTGAGAGTAAACGCTCCAATGTCAAGACCGATTCTTTCCGCCTGGCCAGACGCGATTACTGTCTCGGATGGCATGTCAAACAACTGGAACTTCAGTGATGACGAGCCAGAGTTTACTGAAATTACTTTACTCATATTTCCTCCTTAGCTGATTTCAGTTTCTATTAATTGATCAATCAACAGATCGATTTTTTCGTTGCCCAAAGCTCTGATTTTCTCGTAAATCCCCCTTCTTTTCTCATATGCCTCAAGCATATGCAAAGAAGCTTCGTATTTTTCCAATTCATTCCTTATGCGCTTTATCATATCATGCACTGCAGCGCGAGAAGAGCCGGTAATTTCCGATATTTCCAAAAGGGAAAAGTCCTCTTTGTAGTAATACCCAGCTATTTCGCGCTGTTTTTCTGTCAAGAGAGCGCCATAGAAATCCAATAAGTCATTGACCCTGAATTTATTCTCCATTGTCCAGTCCTTCGGAAATACTGTACAGATAGCTGTCTAGGTCGAAAGGACGCAGATCCTCAGGCTGCTCGCCAAGGCCAATGAACAAGACGGGCAGGTGTAGCTTGTGCTTGATTGCCAAGACAATGCCACCCTTTGCCGTGCCATCCATTTTTGTCAGCACAATGCCGGAAAGATTGGTGGATTCCGCAAAGATTTCTGCCTGCGACAAGCCATTCTGCCCTGTTGTAGCATCAAGCACGAGCCAAATATTATGTGGCGCCCCTTCGATTTCCTTGCCACAGACACGGTTCATCTTTGCTAATTCATTCATCAGGTTTTTCTTGTTCTGAAGTCGTCCGGCAGTATCGCAAAGAAGAATGTCGATGCCATGTTCCTTCGCATATCGGCAACCATCAACGATCGCCGCGCTAGGATCCCCATTTTCTCTTCCCTTGATGCAGGGAACGTTCAAGCGCTTCCCCCACTCCGCCAATTGATCAATCGCGCCAGCACGGAAAGTATCCGCCGCAACAAAAGCAACCGATTTACCCTGCCTTGCATACATGCGCGCAAGCTTTGCGGCTGTGGTCGTCTTGCCAGAGCCATTGACTCCTTCCAACAATATGACGGTTGTCCCATCAGGGTTATAGACAATGCTGCTGTCGGGAACCTCTTCGTAGACCCCTTTCATGATCTCCATCAAAAAGTTCATCGCCCAATGGAATGTAATCGTTGGAAATTCATCGCACTTTGCCTTCAAGCGGTCGCAAATCAAGTCTGCTGTCTCAATGCCGACATCGCTTTCCAGCAAAATGATCGTCAGTTGTTCAAGGAATTCATCATTAACGCCCTTGAACTCATATTTCATTTGGTTTAACTGGTCGCCGAAGGTTTGTTTTGCCTTCTTAAAGCCGCTTAGATAAACCGCTTTGTCTTCTTTTTTTGTAAATAATTCTTTTAATTTTGATATAAAACTCATGCAACGTCCTCCTGGGATGTCGTTTCGGCCATATCCAACGCTTCTCGCAATTCAACCTTCAGCATTTGCGATACACCCTGATGCTGCATGGTAACACCATACAACACATCTGCGTTCTCCATTGTCCCAGCACGGTGGGTAACCACGATAAACTGGGTCTGGTGCGTGTAGTTGTGAAGATACTGCGCAAAGCGTTCGACATTGCCAGGGTCAAGCGCCGCCTCCACCTCATCAAGAATAACCAATGGAACCGGCTTCACCTTGAGAATGGCAAACAAAACGCACAATGCGATCAAGCTCTTCTCACCACCCGAAAACAAACGGTTGTTCTGAACCGCCTTGCCTGGCGGCTGGGCGTTGATGTCGATCCCTGTGTTCAGGATGTCGGAAGGATCTTGTAGAAACAGCGTGGCAGATCCACCACCATACAAGCTTTTAAAAATAGCGTCGAACTCGCGGTTGATCGCATCGAACATTTCCTTGAACTGCTTGGTCATGACATCATCCATCTCATTGATCGCCGCTAAGATTTTATCACGACTGGCAGTCAGTTCTTCGATTTGCGACTTTAGCTTTTCATACCTTTCATTTGTCTCGGCGTATTGCTCGGGAGCCTCCATGTTGACATTGCCCAAGCGTTCAATGTCTGCCCTAAGCTTCGCAACCTCTTCACGGGCATTTTCCAATGGATCGTCTGTCATCTTTGTGCGAGCAAATTCATAGGTCAGCTGATATTCGCTGGAAAGCCTTGCCAAGCTCGCTTCAAGACGTGTTTCCAGTTTTCCCTGATCAATGCGAATGGCATTGATGGATGCCTCGGCCGTGGAGAGTTCCTTGCGGATTTGCCTTAGCTGCGCTTCCTTGCGGTCACTGTCCTGGCTTAGCGACATGCGTTGCTCACGCTTGCCCTTGATATCGTTGGTTATCTCATCCCGTCTTCCATATGCCGCATTGAGCTGGACAATCAGTTCATCCACATGGACATCCACTGCAGCCACATCTTCTTGCTCAACGTTAGGATTTAATAAGGAATACTCATTTTTCAGTTTTTCATACTTTGCTTTCTTGACTTCAACGACAGGCTCAAGCGCAGCTGCCGCATACATCTTCTCCTGCCGCTTAGAAGCAGCGTCGTTTTTTTCGTCAGTGACCTTCTTTAAATCCCTTGAAGCAAGCTCAAGGCGCGCCTTCTGGCCATCAAGCTGTTGCGCGACTTCTTCTAACTCACGGCGCAATGTCACGACATTAGAGTCATGTTTCGTTTTTCCGCCTGTCATCGAGCCACCGGCATGGATGACTTCCCCATTGAGCGTGACAATCTTTAGGCGCCTGCCAGTCAGCGCCGAAAGCTCATTTCCCGCCTCCATCTCATCCACGACAAGCACATTCTGAAGAAACTCCTTCACGATTGGGAGAAATGTCGGCTCACATGTGACAAAATCCGATGCAATTCCAAGATAACCTTTGGCATTTTCGCAAATCACAAGTGTCTCACGATTGACATACCTTTCACGGCACAATGTCAGGGCGTAAAAAGTAGCGCGACCGCTCATGTTTCTATTCAAAAACCTAATCGCATCGCGAGAAGCCTGCTCATCTGCTGTGATAATATAGTTCACAGCGCCTCCCAAGGCAGTGGAAACGGCTTCCTCATACCCCTTTTTGACATTCAATACTTGTCCTATAACGCCAAGTATCCCATGCAAAGTGTCTTTGTTTTGCATGATTGAGCGCACGCCCGCCTGATTGTTGAATGGATTACGCGCCAATTGCTCAAGTGTTCCCTTGCGCGTCTCAAGCGACCTCACTTTAACGCTTGCCTGTTCAAATGCCATTTGCTTTTCAGCAATCGCCATGCTTGCTTGGTTCAGTTTTTCCCCATAAAAGTTCATTTCCGCGCGCAATGACGCTAAGCGTTGGCTGCGATCTTCATACTCGACAAACGCGTTGTCCAGCATTTCCTTTAGTTCTTTCGCCTTCTGCTCTTTGTTACCAGTCTCAACGATATACTTGCGTTTTTCGTCAAGTTCTGTCTTGCGGTTTTCCAATGCCTGCGTTTCGTTGTAATTGCGCATCAGTTCGTCTTGCAAGGCATTGACTTCATTGTCGAGCCGCTGTATTTCCCGCCTGCTTTCCTGCACAACGTTTTCGGCGATCTGTATCTCGGTGCGGTACATCTGCGCGTTTGTCTCAATATCAAACAAGCTCTTGGCAGCAGATTCAATATCCGCTTGAATGCCCTCGATATCCTGAACCAAGACAGTAATCTCAATTTCCTCAAGCCTTTTCTTTTTTTCCCGATAGATTTCAGCCTTGCGCGCTTGCCTTTTCAAAGGAACCACCTGTTTTTCAAGCTCGGCAAGGATGTCATGACTTCTTTCCAGGTTCTCTTTCGTTCTTTCCAGCTTGGAAAGCGACTCGATCTTTCGTTTCTTGAACTTGGCGACACCTGCGGCTTCTTCAAAGATTCCTCTTCTTTCAACGGGCTTTGCTTCCGCAAAAGAAATGACATTGCCTTGCGAAATGATGCTCAAGGAATCCCTTCCAAGACCAGTATCCAAGAAAAGATCGACAATATCCTTCAATCTGACAGACTTGCGGTTTACCTGGTATTCCGCATCTCCCGAATCCCTGTACAACCTACGCGTGACCTCGACTTCTTCATTATCGGTATTTAAAATATGATTGGAATTGTCAAAGACAAGTGTCACTTCGGCCATATTCAGCTTCCTGCGGTCGGCAGAGCCGGCAAAAATGACATCATTCATCTTTTCGCCTCTCAGGCTCTTGGCGCTTTGTTCGCCAAGAACCCAGCGCACAGCGTCTGATATATTCGACTTGCCGCATCCATTGGGACCAACAATTCCCGTTACTGCGTGTTCAAAAGATATAACCGTCTTGTCCGCGAAGGACTTGAAGCCATGCATTTCAACGCGTTTTAAAAACATTCAGCTCTCCTGATAACGCAAATATTATAACAAAAACAAAACAAAGGATAAAGAAAAAGCGGAAATTCCGCTTTTACGCATTAATGACTGCCTTGTTCCCTTAATGTTTCAAGAATCGCTTCCAACGTCTTGAGTTCCTCGCTCTTTGCAGGGGCTGCGGCAGGAGCCTTATCCTCTTTCTTTAACAAAATCATGCCTTTGTTCACCGACCTGACAATCAGGAACAAAACAAACGCGAGCAGAAAGAAATTGATGATTGATGAAAGGAAGGCACCGATACCCAACTCGACTTCTCCGCCTAGGCGCACCTTCACATTGGAAAGATCCACCTGAAACAAAACCCCAATGATCGGGTTGATGATGTTTTCCGTAAATGACGCAACGATCGCAGAGAAGCCAGCGGCGATTATAACGCCAACCGCCATGTCCATGACATTTCCCTTCAATGCGAAAGACCTGAAATCCTCAAAAAACTTCTTCATATGCTTCCTCCAAGATTTTTTCCGTCTTATCGTCCGATGCATCAAGGATCAAATAACTGCCATGGCAAACGCCGTTTACACTGCTGTATGCATGGGGTTCCTTGATTTCGACGATGCCGTTATTATAATCCATTTTGAAAACATTTCCATGTCCATCTGAAATAATTTTCGGTATTTCTGAAACAAAAATGCTGTTCTTTACATTCATGAGAGTTCTCTTGCCATACACAAGCCTGTATGTGTCCGGGCAAAAGCCATGACGTTTTTCAAAGGCTTCCAGCGCCGCTTGGATCTGCAAGTTGCTTGCTTCGGATGAGAATGCCACGCCATCAATTCCCTTGAATCCAAGAAGAAATTCCAAGGCATATGAATTTGCACAGTTGAACGTCATGCCCGCAATGCAGTGTTCTAGGTTCATCGCTAGGTCGCCTGCTTGCGACACAACCATGCCAGCCATATGCTGTGACTTGTCCTGGTTTTCATTGACAACGGGGCTTAACGTCTTGCCTTTGATTGCTGTCATAACGCCAGGCTTGTCGATTTTTTCCCCTGCCTCAACAATCATGCGAATGTCAGGAACATGTCTCTCCTCAATCCTTGCATGGTAGTCACAGGCATTGTTGTTACGTCCTTTGACTCTTTGGGCAGCCAGTTCCTCGTAAGCTTGTCGACGTGTTTCGTTGAGAACGCTAACAGGAAGAAATACCGGCTCGCAAACACTCTCTCCGATTTCCACAACAAATGGCAGTTCGCCTGTCTTTTTCAACGATCCTTCGATCTTTTCCTTGTCCAAGGGAGCTTTTTTCGGTTGTTCCAACAATTGGGCGCTTTGCGCACAGCCAACGTTTCCGTCCATATCGCGTGCCATTATGCCCAACGGTTCGCCTACCTTGGCACTATAAGACACAACGACCGTTATGTTGCGCTCATCTTCCCTAATATGGCGATTGATTTCCTCCAACAGCCTTGCATCAGTTGTTTTGTGCAATTTCATGCCTTTCTTCGGGGGAATCTTGGCCTTGCATTCAAGGGACACCACGTCTCCTGGCGAAGCCATGGAAACCAGCTTTCCCTGCTTATATATCTTCACGGCAGTCAAGCCAATGTCCTCTGGATCACAGATTATGCGCAAGCCATCGTGTTGGTACAAAAAATCAGAAAGCCTTGCGACCACCATGCCATCCGCATAGCCCAGAACGGTTCCAATCACGATACCTTGATGGTTTGGGCGATATTGGCTCATGCGCGCCATAGCATCATCGCCAAACAAGTGTCCATGGGAAAATCCTCGGTTGAACATTAACAACAGTTCTTTTTCCCGCTTCTTGTCCACATGGTATTCCTTCCCATCATAATATGCATCGATCGCATCGCGGAATGTCCTTGTGACAAGCCATACATACTCTGGGCGCTTCATGCGCCCTTCGATCTTCAGGCTGTCTACCCCTGCCTCTATAAGATCTGGAAGCCGATCAATGACATTCAAGTCTTTCGGCGAAAGCACATAGTCCCCTTCCTTGAAATGCATCGAATCACCAGGATAATAGCGCAACCGACATGTCTGGGCACACATGCCGCGGTTGGCGGAACGGTTCTTGAGTGATGCGCTCATCAAGCATTGGCCACTATAGCTGATGCATATGGCGCCATACGCAAACACCTCAATGCTCATGCCGGTAGCGCACGCCTTTTTGACGATCTCAAGGGGTGTCTCGCGCGCAATAACAACTCTCTTGGCACCAAGTTTCTTCATCAGCCTAACACCTGCGACATTGTGAATATGCATTTGGGTTGAACAATGGATGTCAAAATCAGGATAGCGCGTCCGAATGTAGTTGAACAAACCGAAATCCTGTACCAGCAAGGCATCTGTCCCGCATTGATACAGGAACTCGATTTCCTTGAACGCATTTTCCATTTCGGTCTCAAACAACATTGTGTTCATTGTCACATAAATTTTTACGCCGCGCACATGGCAATATCGAATTGCTTCTTGGTATTCCTCATGATTAAAATTGCCCGCAAAAGCGCGCGCCGAAAAATTAGAAAGCCCAAGAAACACAGCATCCGCGCCTCCGGCTACGGCGGCTTTCAACGACTCCATGTTCCCCGCAGGCGCAAGTAATTCAATCTTTTTCACAAATCACCTTCCGTATGACCGCATATCGTTCCACAAGTTCATCCATCCTCATCCTTGCGTTGGCACCCGAGGTGCTGGGCAGAGAATAATGCGGCAGTTCACATGCAACATATTTTTCGTAAAGACGGCTTGCCTTGGAACCGGTGGTAAAGACAGCGCGAATGCGCGTCTTTTCAACAAGCTTGGCAATGTCGTTGACCTTCGCCTCCCGAATGCTGGCATCGCTGCTTCCATCAATCACGCACGATGCTATGACATCCCACAAGGCAATGTGATTTTCATGGCAAAGCCTTTCAGGATCGCCATAGTCGCCAAACAACTCCCGCATCACCCGCCAAAAACGGTTCTGGGGATTGGCGTAATAGAAATTCCTTTGCCGCGAAACAACGCTTGGAAACGAGCCAAGGATCAAAACCTTGCTATATTCATCGTATAGTGGCGGAAACGGATGCACAAGTATCTCGCTCATTCATAAACTCCTTTGGCAAGCATCTTTGCCAGGGAAACCGCAAGCTTAACCAATTCTCTTGTTACCAGCATTGCGGTTTCCATTTCTAAGCAAAAACAAATCAAATCCTTCCCTGGCATCTGTCTTGCCACTCTTTATCCCTTGGTCAAGCTCCGCCAGTTCATTCAAAAAGCGCAACAAATCCTTTGATCCCAATCCAAACAAATCCCTTAGACCCATCTGCACGCTGTATGGCTTTTGTTTCAGCCTTGTTGCGATCATGTCTTCGCTCAAGCCAATTTCATATAGCTTTTTCATGTTGTACAACGTGCGTAGCCTTGACGCAAGCAAGTTCATCATTGCGACCGTATCGTAGTTGCCGCGAATCATGTCCGCCTTGGCCTGCATGACACCCTTTAAGTCTCCCAACACAAACATCCGCGACAAACGAAAGACATTGACTTCTGGATTCAATGGAACAAGCTGGCGAATATCCTCGGCGCCTAATTTTCTTGCGCCATAAAGATCCATCTTCACCAATGCGTTATGCAGCAATTGTGTATCCCCATCAGCCCTTGCCAAAAGTTCTTCCCGACCACTGCGATCAAGGGAAAAACCTGCTTTCTCCACCTGCTCGTTGGCATACTTTTCAAACTCCCATGACTTCATCTTGTCAAACCGTATCACAATCGCTTTATATTGCATCAACAGCTTGTACTCCTTCTTCCGCGTATCTGCATCGAAGCCATGGCAATAGAAAAACAGATCCGTGTCAGGGTTTGGTTGTGAAAGGTAGCGTTCCAACATGGATATACGCCTTTCTTTTGCGTCCATTCCCTTGTTCTGCTTTTTCGTTTTTTTCTGGGAAGGCTCCTTGGACGAGGCATTGAGAAAAAAGGGGTTCTTCAGAATGACCGCTTTCTTTGCGGCATCATCAAAAAGAGAAAAAGTGTCGCATTCGATCAAGGCTTCCTCAAGGTCAAAGGCACGGGCATTGGAAGCATCGATCCTTACGACAAAATCCTTTTCTATCTTTTTCTCCGCCAGCAGCGAGGCAAGTCTTTCCTCTTGCCTGTACATGTCTTTTCCATTCAATAGATAAATGCTCATGACGTTGATATTATAGCAATTTTACCAGAGGACGTAACAAGCAAATTTATGAACGGCAGGCAAATGATCTCAATATCGCCATCTTCCCTTGTCGTAAGATAGGGAAGATGTCTCTGCATGAGCCTTTGCAAGGTATCGGGTGAAGGGTGGCGGTAAAGTTCATAGGCGCCGCAGGAAATGACCGCAAGCCTTGGCTGAAGCGCATTGAGGAAATCTTCCGAGCTAGATGTCTTTGAGCCATGATGTCCAGCCTTCAGCACGACATTATCGAGCTGTATTCCTTGCTGGAGGATCTGTCGTTCGCTCTCCACATCGCCATCCCCGGTCAAGACGTATGCAATGCCATTCATAGAAAAGAAGTCCATGATGCAGCTTTGGTTCTCATCCTCGTTTTCAATTGGGTTTAAGTCATAAAAGAGAAGCTTTCCAATGGGCAACGGTTCATGGTGACTTGTCACTATGCAATGAGGGCGATACTTTTGGATGACACGATCCATGTTGCCAGAATGGTCATCGTCGCCATGGGAAATTATCATTGTGTCCAGCCTTCTCACCCCCATGCCATCAAGCATGCTTTGAAGCGTATTCCATTGCGCGGGCTTCCCCGTGTCCACAAGGATGTTGCATGTGTTGAACGGCTGACGAACAAGAATGGAATCCCCTTGGCCAACATTGACGAATGTCACGCTGGCAAATGGATGAAATAGCCCAAATGCCTGAAACAACAACAAAAGGCAGGTAAAAATGATTTCACGATGTCTGTGCTTTCGCAAAGACATCGCAAGCAAGGCAAAATAAGGAAGTCCAAGCCCAACCATCGATCCTGGCAGATTGAAAAAGTCAAAGAAACCCAAAATGCTATCAAGGAACAAGACGATGGGACTCAAAGGAAAAAACGGAAAGGCAAGCATCAGGAAGCACAAGAATACAGAAATCCCCCCTGCCATCATATTTACGGGAAACAGCAGGCTTTTCACAGGATTCATTCCCTGGTACATGACGCTTGAAAGAATCATCATGAAAGGAAAAGACATAAGCCTCCCCTTCCCCTTCGACAATGCACACAAGCGATAAACGGCAGGAAACAAAAACGAGGCGGAAAGAACATTTCTAGGAAAAAGCACAATGACAATAGACAAGCCAATCCCGCTTCTTTCAAATTGCTCCATTTCTAGTTTTCCAAGGATTCTGAACACAAGGCGCTGCACGATCATCATTGGAAAATGATACAGCACACCCAACGCAATAAGTAACGAAAACACGGTCTTTTCGACCTTTACTTCATCAAGGAAATACTTCAATATCCTTTCCAACATGACAATGACAACCGCAATGGAGAAACCATTGTCATAGAGATAGGTTTCCTTTAACGCATCGCTTTTGATCCCTAAAAGCACCTTCATCATGAGCGCCCTTTGCGTTTCATCGGGAACGGAAGCAATTCTTCTTTGCATCAAAGAACGCAGGGTATGCCCTTGTTTTTCAACCACGCAATCATCCGCTGAATATGCTACCCCTTTTTGCCTGCAATAACGCCTGAAGTCAAAGTGAAAGAAGCCTTTTGTCCCTTCAATCTCCTTTGGAGTGGAATCAATCCTCACCTTGCTATCTAGCAACAAGCCAGGATCATACACCAAGGTAGCATTTATGCCATCGCTTACGATGGCGTACTTTTCCTTCACTTCAATGATTCTTCCTGCCTTTGCATAACCTCTTGGCGGTTGTACGCGCCAAACAACCAACACCAACGCCACAGCCAAGACCAGGGTAAAACGCTTGGTTCTTTTCAGCCAAACACCCATGCAAAAGACAAGGCAGGCAAAAGGATACACCGCGCCAAGGGAAGCCGTGAAAAACAACAGGATCCCCATCAAAAGCGCATTCTTCCTCATTGTCTTCATAGCTTGATCAAGTCCTTGATCGATGCAAATTTCTTTTCCCCGATTCCCTTGACATTCATCAGATCTTCCAGTTCCTGGAACAACCCATGTTCCTCACGGTACATGACAATCTTTTCGGCCGTACTTGCACCGATCCCTGGCAATGTGCAAAGCTCTTCCACCGTGGAAGAATTAATGGACACCTTGAGAATCGTTTCTTCGCAGACTTCGGGAACGAGCAGGATGTCTTTATCTTTAAGAATAGTCTGGGGATTGATACCTGAAAGATCCGCGTTTTCCCTTGGCTGCGCAGCCTCCAGCGCTTCCTTGGCGCTGGCATACAAGGGAAGTACAATTTCTCCAGGGTGTTCTACAGCTCCTTCAACTGTGACAACGATTTCCTCCTGGCGCATTTTCTCTATGTCCAAAGGCGTAAAATCAATGATAAACGCAGTCATGAACAATAATAAAAAGATAAGCAGTTGTCTCATGAATCATACCTCCTGCTTATCTTATTGCCTCAAAATGTAGAAAACCCTCAGTTAACGTCGATGATTTCAACCTGATACGGCGATTTTACCTGGACATCTACCTTCTGTCCGACCTTGTGGTCAATGATCGCAAACGCCAAAGGCGTTTCATTGGAAAGCTTTCCATTCACAGGGTCCGCTTCGGTAGAACCAACGATCGTATATGTTTCCACTTCATTCGTATCGAGGAATTTCAGCGTCACCGTAGAACCAATGTGGACAATCTTCTTGCCCTTGCCCTTGGTATCGATTAATTCATAGTGCGACAACTGGTTTTCGAGTTCAACGATACGAGACTCAACTTGTGCCTGCTTGTCCCTCGCAGCATCATAGTCCGCGTTTTCAGAAAGGTCGCCAAGGGAGCGCGCCTCTGCCAATTCCGCCTTGACCTCTTCACGAGTGACATGTACTAGCCTGTCGTATTCCTCTTGAAGTTTTCGCAATCCTTCTTCCGTTACATAAAGAATTTTATCATCAGCCATAATAACCACCTTCCTTTATAGCTTGAAAATTATATCATCGAGCGATGTATGATGCTACTGATTTTTGTGGTCAAAAGATCCACGGCAACCGTATTGGATCCTCCCTCGGGTATGATGATGTCCGCAAACGCCTTGGATGGCTCTATGAATGACTCATGCATCACCCTGACGGTATTGACATACTGGTTCACCACCGACTCCATCGACCTGCCTCTTTCACTGACATCCCTTACCAGGCGGCGAATAAAACGTATGTCTGCCGGGGTATCCACAAAAACCTTGATATCAAGGAGGTCCCTGATCTCCTTGCTTTCTAGGACAAACAACCCCTCCAGGATCAATACATCGCAAGGATAGCATGTTTCCGTAACATCGCTCCTGTTATGGGTCACAAAGTCATATGTTGGCTTTGATATCTTCTTGCCATCGATCAAGTCATGGATATGCTGGACAAGAAGATCGTTGTCAAAAGCAAAAGGATGGTCGTAGTTTGTCTTGATACGCTCCTCCATCGGCTTGTCCGACTGGTCTTTGTAATAGTCATCCTGGCGAATGATCAGCACGGACTTTTCATTCGCAAACTCATCCTTGATATGACTGGAAATACTTGTCTTGCCAGATGCCGTGCCTCCGGCGATTCCGATGATAATCGGCTTGCTCATACATTTTCTCCTTCATCTACATGGATCAGTCTGCCATCGCGGTCGTAAGTGAGTCCAAGGTGAAACTCCTTGAAATCTCCCTCGAACAAACGCCGAAGAAACAGCCTATCTCCTTCCCACAAAGGCAAGGACAGGATTTCATCTTTCTCAATCCAGCGCAATGTCCCTTCGTTGCATTCGTGGATTTCCCCATGGTAGCGCTCACACGTATAGACATGGCAGACCTCTGTATCATCCTCGAAATAGAAATGAATCATGCCGCGAAAGTTCAATTCATCCGCAACAAGCCCGGTTTCCTCAAAGATCTCGCGTCTAGCACAAGCATCCGCTGTTTCGCCAGTCTCTATTTTTCCGCCAACGCCAATCCATTTGCCTTTGTTAATGTCGTCTTTTTTCTTGTTTCTCAACAGCATCAGCCATTGCGTGCCGTTGATTAGATAGCACAACGTGGTACGGTACATGGTTTCGCGCCAATCAATTGCCTGCCAGGCAGCCAGGGGTCAGATATCTTGCGACATTGGCGTTGTGGTCAGCCAATGATTCTGCATAATAGATTTTCCCATCACCGCAAACGTCCGCCATGAAATAGTAATAGTTCGATTCAATCGGATTCAGCACGCTGTTGAATGATGCCGCCCCAGGATTGTCGATGGGACCGGGAGGAAGCCCAGGATACATGTACGTATTGTACGGGCTTTCAAAGCTGCTATTGACCTCGCATGCCGTCCAATTGTCGACTTCTTTGTCAAAATCGATCGCATAGCATACGGTGACGCTTGACTGCAGCGCCATGCCAATGCGCAGGCGATTGTAGAAAACACCGGCGATCGTCCTTTGATCCTCTTCGGAGCCACCTGCCTCATATTGCACTATGCTAGCAAGGGTAAAAATTTGATGCGTGCTCAGTTCATTTCCCTCTATCTGTTCCTGGAATTGACGATAGACAGCAAGTGTCTGGTCCAAAAGCGTGTATGTTACTTCATACCGGTCAGCCTCTGGATTCACGAAATACGTAGAGGGGAACAGGTATCCTTCAAGATAAATCCTGACGCCATCGTTGAACATTTCATCTGTGATGAAAGGATATCTCTCGCGTTGCGCCTCGATCCATCCCCTGTCGTTCCACAATTCCATTAAGCTCTCAGCGCTAATGCCGGTTGCCGCCTCGATCCTCTTAGCGATATCCTTCGCCCAATCCCCTTCGATGATCGTCAAGACAATATGGTCTTGCTCTGTGTTCGAAAAATCTCCGACATAATCCAAGATCGTTGCCAAGTCCCAGCTTTTATCAAGCATGTACGTTCCTGCATACAGGCTGTTGATCTTGTTCAAGCGAACATAGTAGTATGCCATCTTGGCATCTTTGATCAATCCGGCATCTTCTAGTTTCGTTGTGACTGTCCTTAGGTTGTCGCCATCGTCAACCACAAACTTTACCTGTTCCGAATTGGCTTGCACTGGCTTTTGACTGTCAGTGTAATGCCACCACACCAAGCCAAGGCAACTGGCGAAAACAAGGATTAACACACTTACGATAAGCACAAGCAAGGGAAGCTTCCTGATTCGCCTCCTCTTTCTCCTTTTTTTGCTACTCTTCTTCGCCATCTTCATCACCGCCAGTGAAGGCACCTAAAACCTCGGCGCACATTTGCCACTCATTCTCATTCGTGACTTCGTCAAGATCGCCATCTTCGTTGTAAGTATAGGCGTAGACAGCGCTATCGTCCTGGGGATCCTCAAAAAGCACATAGCTCTTTCCCGTTTCCTCGTCTTCAAATGTCAACAGAATCGTGACGATCGTTTCCTTCCCCGTGTCATCCGTTATGACCATCTGGTTGTTTTTCATTCACTTCCCTCCTTGCAGCCTGAGAGTCCAGATATGTCTGAAGAATCTGAACCGCCGCAAGCTGATCGATTTTCTTTTTTCTTTTCCTGCGCGAAAGATCCGCTTCCAAGAGAATGGTCTCGGCTTCTCTTGTGGTGAATCTTTCATCCCACAAGACAACCTCGATTCCCGATTCCACCTGGAGAACCTCGGCGAATTCCTCGCAAATCTGGGCGCGTTCCCCGGCATCCCCATTCAACAACAATGGGTAGCCTAGCACAATGCAGCCAGGCTTTCTTTCCGCCACAAGCTCCAAGACTCTATCCAGCGCAGTGTCATAGTCATCTTTCTTGAACCGGATGGTTGTCACGGTGCCGGCGATAAAGCCAGTCTCGCTCTCGCTGACACCGCAAGTAACGCTTCCTAGGTCAAGCCCAATGTATCTCGTCATTTGCCGGATACCTTGCCTGCCGCAAGATAAAAACGCACCAGCTCCTCAATGATTTCATGGCGCTCCACGGTCTGGATCATGGTACGTGCATTCTTATGCGAAGAAATGTACGCAGGATCCGCTGAAATCAAATAACCGGATATTTGGTTGATCGCATTGTAGCCTCTTTCTGAAAGAGCATTTTCAACATCCACCAAGACATCACGGATTCTCCTCATGCGAATCTCTTCGACATTGTAGCTAACCGTGTTCGAACTGGAGTCATTATTATAGCTCATTATCCGTAACCTCCGTCTTTTTCTCTATTTTATGATATTTCACTTAAAATGTATAGAAAGGGAAACACGTTCTTATTCCACTCCTTGAAATTAATGCCTTGGATAGAAAACAATTGGCTCATAAACAGGCGTTTTTGACGCTGGTCTTGGCAAACAGGCACTTTTCATCTATGAAAAGTGCCATGCCAAGTCGATTCTGTTGTCAACCCTTCAATCTATCGCGCACCATTGCAAGCGCAGCATCAAGCTTTGAAGCATCTTTTCCACCTGCCTGTGCCATGTCAGGTCTGCCACCGCCTTTTCCACCGCACATTTGCGCTGCAGCCTTGATGATCTCTCCAGCCTTGAAGCCCTTGGCGATTGCTGCTTTTGAGCTAGCGCAAACAAATGTAAGCTTACCTTCATTTTCGTTGGAAAGGAACACAAAGCCATCTTTCATTTTGCCGCAAAGCGTCTCCGCATATCCCTTCAAGCTGCCGTTTTCCAAGCCTGTGCATCTTTGCACAAGAACCATCAACCCGTTGATCTCCTCAGCTGCGGAAATCCTACTTTCCGCCTCCATGCGCATCGCCTTTTCTTTCTGTGCCGCAATCTGCTTGCGAAGGGAATTGTTTTCTTCCATCAAGGCAGCGATCTTTTCTTTCAATCCAACGGAAGAAGCCATCTTCATTGCCTTTGCGCAATCGCCAAGATATGCCTCTTCTTCCTTGAACGCATCATAAGCCTTCATCTTTGTAACACTGGTAATTCGCCTAATGCCCGAACCAATCGATTCCTCTGAAACGATCTTGAACACGCCTAGATCGCTGGTTCTCTGCACATGCGTTCCACCACAGAATTCCTTGGAAAAATCCGACATGGAGACAACACGCACCGTATCTCCGTATTTTTCGTCAAACAACGCAATGGCGCCAGTATTCTTTGCTTCATCAAGGGTCATGACTTGGGTAACGACATCAATGGACTCCTGGATCTTCTCGTTGACGATTCTTTCGACTTCCTTCAGCTGTTCATCGGTAGGCTTCTCAAAATGAGTGAAGTCAAAGCGTCCATAATCAGGACAGTTGTATGAACCTGCCTGGGCTACATGATCGCCAAGCACCTGGCGCAACGCAGCCTGCAATAAGTGCAGCGAGCTGTGGTTTGCCCTTGTCTTTTGGCGTGCGTCATAATCATAGGCGCCACAAACGACATCGCCTTCCTTGAGGGATCCCTGGGTCACCTTGACGTGATGCAAAGGTTGTTTGTGTGGTGCTTTTTTGACATCTGTCACATCTGCCGCAAAGCCATCTGCCCACAGTTTTCCCGTATCGGCGCACTGTCCGCCCGACTCGGCGTAAAAACATGTTTCGGATAGAACAACATCTCCCTCATCGTCAATGACATTGACTCTAGCGCCATCCTTGAACAATCCAACGACCGTTCCCTTGCACTCATGCTCGGTATAACCGGTAAACACAGATTCATCCGTAAAATCCATCAAGTCTTTCGATTGGCTATGCATGGACTGCACATCGCCGCGCGCCGCTCTTGCGCGCTCTTTCTGTAGCTGCATTTCTTTCTCAAAGCCATCCATATCGACTTCATATCCAGCTTCTTGGGCGATTTCCGCCGTCAATTCCTTTGGAAAGCCATATGTATCGTACAAACGGAAAACCGTCTCGCCTGGAAGGTGCTTCGTGTCTGCGTGATTCTTCAATTCTTCGTTCAACAGACTCTCGCCATTGGCAAGCGTCTGGTGGAACGATTCCTCCTCGGTCTTGACGAGGCGGCTGACAAATGCAACCCTGCCCTCAAGATATGGATAAAAATCCTTCATCATGTCCGCGACAACGGCGACAAGCTTGTACATGAAGCTTCCCTCAATGCCAAGCTTGATGCCATACCTGACTGCCCTGCGCAATACTCGCCTCAAGACATATCCCCGTCCCTCATTGGAGAATGAAGCGCCATCGGCGATCGCAAAGGTCACCGTCCTGATATGATCGGCAATGACTCTGTAAGCCATTTTGTATTCTGGCTCCGCATAAGAATGCTTGGCATATTTCTCTGTTTCCCTGATCACTGGAAGGAACAGATCCGTATCGAAGTTGGTCTCGCCATCCTGGATCAGGCATACAAGTCTTTCAAGCCCCATGCCAGTGTCAATGTTCTTTTGCGGCAGCTCCTTGTATTCCGAGCGCGGCAGTTCGTCTGGACGGCAATCGTATTGAGAGAAAACGATGTTCCAAACCTCGATATAGCGATCATTCTCAATGTCTTCGAAAAACAGCTTTTCCCCTAGCTTCTGAGGATCGTATTTTTCGCCTCTGTCATAGTACAGCTCGGTATCCGGTCCACCTGGCCCACGCCCTATCTCCCAGAAATTGTCTGCTGTCTTCCTAATGTGGGAGGGGATCATCCCTGTCTTGACCCAAAGGTCGTATGCTTCTTGATCGTCTGGGTAAACGGTGACATATAGTTTTTCGGGATCAAATCCAATCCATTCCTTCGATGTCAAAAACTCCCACGCCCATGGAATCGCTTCTTGCTTGAAATAATCGCCGATTGAGAAATTTCCCAGCATTTCAAAAAACGTATGATGGCGCGCCGTCTTTCCGACATTCTCTATATCGTTTGTCCTGATGGACTTTTGCGCATTGCAAATGCGGTTGCAAGCGGGCTTCTCCGTCCCATCAAAATATTTTTTCAGTGCCGAAACACCGGCATTGATCCACAACAGGGTTGGATCGTCATGGGGGATCAGGCTTGCGCCTGGCTCAACCATACAGCCCTTTGACTTAAAGAAATCCAGGAACATTTTCCTGACTTCATTTCCGCTTAATACCTTTTCACTCATCTCATTACCTCCAAAATAAAAACGTTCCTGCATCCAGGAACGCCAGCACGCGGTACCATCCTGGTTCGCGTGACATTCCACACGCACCTTAATTACACCTTTAACGCAGGCTTGCGTCGCCTATTAAGCGCACTGATAGGGACAGCTTCACCAACTTCGCAGCAGGAACCTTTCACCTGTTGTTCCCTCTCTTTTTTCCTGCGAGCCGAAGGCTACTTGTTCCCCGTCCTCGATTTCTCGGATATTCTATCACAAAAACAGGCTCTGCGAAAGAAAAAAGGCACCCGCTAGGGATGGACCATCGCGCGCAATTATTGTCAAAAAGGAAGATCCGATGGCATCCATTGGACAATCCTATCGGACAATGAAGTCATGCGCGGCTTCCTATCGCCTGTCGATATGCCCCTGACGAAAGCGTCTTGTTCGCCGATCAAGGCCAAGGCAAGCTTGGCGCGGGAGACAGCTGTGTAGATCAACCTTCTTTGTAGCATGTATCTCATGCGCCAATCAAACGGCATGATGACCACTGGGTACTCGGAGCCTTGCGACTTATGCACGCTGATGCAATAGGCAAGCGTGATATTGCCCCAAGTCTCTTGCGTATATTCGACAAATACATCGTCAAACTGGACGATGATCCTTTGCCTGTCGTCTTCGCTCTCGCTTTTATAGACAATCTCGGAAAGAATGCCAATGTCGCCATTGAACACATTGTCGTCGGGCTGGTTCTTCAGCTGGAGAATCTTGTCGCCTTCGCGAAATGTCTGGTAGCCAATCTGCATCTCTCTTTTCGAAAGATCGAAGGGATTCGCCATTTCCTGGATTGTCTTGTTCAGCATGTGGATACCAGCGGTTCCTTCATACATGGGCGAAAGAACCTGCACGTCCTCAAGCGCAAACCCCTTGTCAAGAAATGCCCCGACAACCTCAACGACCTTGTCGCGGATTTCCTCGCAAGGACACTCGAAAAACATCACATCCTTGTTGCCATAGGCAGACATGTCCACATTCCCATGACGAATATCATGCGACAAAGCAATGACATTTGAATCGTTCGCCTGACGATAGATATGTTCAAGAGCTACGACTTTGAAACGCCCACTGGAAATCAAATCACGCAGTACGCAACCTGGTCCTACACTTGGCAATTGGTCTTGATCGCCCACCAGGCACATCTTGCGTATATTTGCGCTTGCCTTGAGAAGGCTGGAAAACAAATAGGCATCGACCATTGAAAACTCATCGACAACCAATAGGTCACATTCCAAAGGGTCTTTTTGATTCTTTGCGAATGTATTTGTCTCAAGGTCCCACTTCAGCAGCGAGTGCAAGGTCAATGCCCCAAAGCCTGTCAATTCGCCAAGGCGCTTAGCGGCACGTCCTGTCGGCGCCGCCAAGACAATCTTGGAGCCTGGATACATCTGGGCAAACAATGTGACAAATGCCTTGACAAGCGTTGTCTTCCCCGTGCCAGGACCACCTGTCATGATCATCATATCCTCACGAAAAAAGGACTGGACAGCCTCTTTTTGCACATCGTCATAGGAAATGCCAAGCTTTCCTTCAAGCGCCAAGAGCTTTCCCGCAACTTCCTCTTTGTCCATCGGCATGCAGGCAGTCTCTGGAAAAGACGCAAAAAACGATGCGATCATGCGCTCCGCCTCATATTGCGAAAAGGCGTAAATCCGACCTTCTTCCTCGACAAGGCTGCCTTTGACAACCGCCTGATCAAGCAAGCCATCAAAATCCTGCCCCTGCACCTCACGCTCAAAACGCTGCCTGAGGCTCTCGGCAAGCACATACGAATCACCGCTTGCCATGCACATTCGCATGACCATGGAGACAAGCAATGCATAAAGACGTCTTGGGTCATCTTGCTCCACGCCCAAACTTGCGGCAAGCTTGTCGGCAGTATCAAAGCCAAAGCCTTCGCATTCCTCGATAACCCTATACGGGTTCTCCCTCAACTTCTCCATGGCCTGCCTGCCATATGCATTAAAAAGCCTAGACAGACTGTTCATGCCAATGCCACTGACCCCAAGAAAACGGGATAATTCCTCCATGCCAGGGTCATCTTGCTCCAATCCCTTGGCAATGGCATCGAATTGCCTTTGTGTCAAACCCTTGACCTGCCAAAGCGAGGAAATGTCTTCCTTAAGCAAGCGAAGGCAGTCATCGCCAAGCGTTTCCGCTATTTTTTCCGCCGTAACTTCACCAATACCGGCAAACTGTGCGCCAGAAAGATACCTGATGATTCCTTCTTTCTTAGTCGGCAGCACCCTTTTCACCATCACTGCCTGAAACTGCATGCCATAGCGGGGATGTTCCTGGTAAAACCCCTCCACTTCATACAATGCGTCTTTTTCAACATGAGGCATGTTACCGGTCACGGTGATCTTGGTCTGTCTCTTGTTGTTTAATACAAAACGCGCAACGGTATAGAAATTCGTTTCATTCCGATAGACGACATGCGCAAACCTGCCTTGAAGAACGACCGGATCATTGTTCATTCAGCTCCTCCTTCCGCCATTGAGACGACTTTTTCCATCAAATCCTCGCCATCCTTGAACACCTGTTCGATGCGTCCAGCAGCAACCACGACTTCGCCATCGTAGAAAACTGCCTCTTGACCCGGTGTAACAGAACGAATGCCCTGAGGATACGACGCCATCAATCCGCCATCGCAATCCAAGCGGATCTCTACATCCTGGTCAGACTGGCGATAACGGAATTTTGCGGCACACTTCAACGGCAATGTGCGATCCGCCAGCCAATTCACGCCCTTGACCAGGCACGACGTTGAATACAGCAAGCTTTGGTGCCTTTCATCCGCAACATAAAGCTCGTTTTTAGCAATACTCTTGCCAATACAGTAATATGGTCCCGTCCCGCCAATATCCAGGCCTTTTCTTTGCCCAATGGTGTAGTAAAAAACCCCCTTGTGCGTCCCGATGGGCTTGCCTGTCGAGACGTTGATGATCCTTCCTTCCTTCATTGGCATATAGTTGCCAAGGAAACGACGGAAATCCCTTTCTCCAATGAAGCAGATCCCCGTGGAATCCTTCTTGCTGGCAATCGAGAGTCCTAGCTCGCGAGCGATTTCACGTACCTGCGTCTTGTTGATATCGGCCAAAGGAAAAAGAACATGCTCAAATGCATCGCGATGAACCTCCCCAAGAAAATACGACTGATCCTTGGAAAGATCAACCGCTTTTTTCAAGACAACCCTGTCATTTTCCTTTCCCAATGCCGCATAATGACCCGTTGCAAGCATGTCGAAGCCATTGTCATTCGCAAACTTCAGGAAGCTGTCAAACTTGATATGCCTGTTGCATAGGATATCGGGGTTTGGTGTCCTTCCCCTTTTGTATTCGGAAAGGAAAACCGAAAAAACATCGTCCCAGTATTCCTTGATGAAATCAACGCGCAACAAATCAAGGCCAAGCGTCTTCGCGGTGTTCAAGGCATCGATATAATCTGCTTCTTGCGGACAGACAGGATCATTCAATGTAGGATTGCCATCGAAGTCATCGTTTGCCATCGCATCCCAGTTGCGCATAAAGGCGCAAGTCACATCTAAACCCTGTTTCTTCAAAAGATACGCCGCGATGGCGCTGTCGACGCCACCGGACAAGCCAACGAGAATCTTGCTCATACTAGAAAAAAGGGCTGTTCTAAGCAGTTCCCTTCTCCTCCTCTCTAACATTTCCGCACGCCTTGAAATTTGGGCATTTCAGATCGCAGTTTCGATCCGCGACACGGCGCAACTCTTGTGGCACAAATATGCCAATCTCCTCTTCATCAAAGCCAACCTGGAAGTTATCTTCGCTCAGGATGATCGGGCGCTTCAATACACTCGGATTGTTCCTAATGAACTCGATCAGCTGGGCGGTCGTCATCGAATCAATGTCCACCCCGCTTTCCTGGATCACCTTCGACCGTTTGGAAATTATGTCATCGCTGCCGTTTTCGCTTCTAATCAGCAAATGCTTGATTTCGTTGTCATTCAGCAACGTCTTGAATATGTTTTTTTCAATGAATTCGAGGTTACGGTCCCGCAGCCATTGCTTGACCTTGCGGCAGCTGGCGCAGCCGGGCGAAGTGTAAACAACAATCATGGCATTCTCCTTGTCAATCTTTATTATAGCACGTTCGTCAACCGGCAAATTCCATAGTTGAAAAGAAATAACGATTGTGATTAAATGTTTTTTGCCATGATCAGGTGCAGATTACAGGAATGCATTAAAGAAAAGCGCCGTCTGATGCGAGGCGCCATGCAAGCCTGCAAAATCGTTTTGGAGCCTGTGAGCATTGCGGATTCACGCACGGTCGGTCCGTTATCCCTGAAAAGTGATCCTTCGGGATAAGACGAGTGGCACCACGCGTAATGCGTCTCATCTACGGTCTTTTTTATTTTTCGGGTGGTTTAATCTGCTCCTGGAGGATTCGCTCAAACGAAACGAAAGGATTGAATCTATGAAAAGAATGTTATCGGGCATCAAGCCCACCGGCCAGCTGCACCTTGGAAACTACATAGGTGCGCTACGCCACTTTGTCGATTACCAAGATGAATACGAAATGTATGCGTTCATCGCCAACCTTCATTGCATTACGGTTCCCCAGGATCCCGTCGAACTTCAAAAAAACCTCCGTGATTGCGTTGCCCTATACCTTGCATGCGGTCTTGATCCCGCCAAGGCGACCGTGTTTCTGCAAACCGATGTTCCTGCCCATGCCCAGCTAGGCTATATCATGTGTTGCCACACATACATGGGCGAGCTAAATAGAATGACGCAATTCAAGGACAAACAGGCAAAGGGAGAAAAAAACTTGTCGGGTGGATTATATACATATCCTGCGTTGATGGCGGCTGACATCCTGCTCTACGATCCAGACTACGTCCCTGTTGGCGATGATCAGAAACAACATGTAGAGATCACGCGTGATGTCGCAGAAAGAATGAACCATCGCTATGGCGAATTGTTTAAGATTCCTGAACCACTTGTTGCCAAGGTCGGTGCCCGCATCATGTCCCTTTCCGACCCATCGAAAAAAATGTCAAAGTCGGACGAGACAAACAAAGGATGTATTTATCTTCTTGACCCACTGAAGACAGCTCGTAAAAAAGTCATGGGCGCCGTCACCGATTCCTACGCCAATGTGCATTTCGACCCTGAAAACCAGCCAGGGGTCTCCAATCTCATGCAAATTCTTTCCTCTCTTTCCAACGACCGTCCAATCGGTGAGATCGAACAGGAGTTCCAAGGCAAGGGATATGGCGAGTTCAAGCGTGCCGTTGCTGATGCGGTATGCGCTAGATTAGAGCAGATCCAAGCCCGCTATGATGAAATCATTACATCGGACATGATCGCAACAACCCTTTCGGATGGTGCAAGGCGCGCTTCTCTTCTCGCCAACGCAAAGCTTGAAAAAGTTCAAAAAGCCATTGGAATGGAGATCATTGCCTAACGCACTAGTACCCAAAAGAGCATTTGACATAGAAAAAGCCTTGGAAATCCTTTTGTCAAAGGAATCCAAGGCTTTTTTCAATCCAGTGGCTCTTGGTAGTAGTTGCCGATGATTCGATCAACAGGATTCAACGATATAAACGCCCTGCCATCGACTTCTTGTATCTTTTTCAAGATCGATTTCACTTGGTTGTTGTTCACAGCCATCAGCAACATTGCATGATCTTTCCCAGAATACGCACCGTAGCATTCCAGCCGCGTGATGCCATGTCGGCATATCCTGAATAATTCGGCGCAAATCTCGTCGGGTTTGTCGGTCACAATCTGTAGCCGCGTCACTTTGTACCTTTGGTGCAAAGTGTTGACCATCTGCGTAGAAGCATACTGGAATATGATCGAGTACAGTGCCTGGTTCCACCCATAGCAAAAGCCGGCAACCAGCAAGACGCAGACGTTGCTGGCGAAAATATAGTTCCAAGACGAACGATGCAAACGATTCGACAGGTCGACCGCAATGAAATCCGTTCCGCCGCTCGAGGCATTTGCCCTCAAGGCAATGCCTACAGCTGTTCCATTGACAATGCCTCCAAATATGGCAATCAAGAGGATGTCCTGGGTGACCGTGTATTTCGGTAAAATCGCTGTAAGCAGCGAGGTCAAAGAAAACCATACCACGGAATACTCTACGAAATGGTGCCCGATCCTCTTCCAAACAAACAATGTCGTTGCAATGTTCATGGCAAAATAGATCGTGCTAAAGTCGAGATGGATGGAAAACCTATCTTGGGCAACCATTGACAGCAACCGTGAAATACCAGCGTATCCTCCCGGGAACAAATTTCCCGACTTGACAAATGTATTCATGCCAAGGGAGTAGACTAGCGCCGAGAGCGCAACAAGTGCAAGCCTTCCCAGATCGATTTTCTTAAAGCCGTCAAGCAATTCCTGCATTGTTCATTTCCTCAGATCCCGCAAGCATTGCCTTTGCATTCGCCAGCGCACATAACTTCAAGTGCCCTCGTATCGATCGCAAAGGCATCGATCTCGATCTTTGCTCCATATGGAAGGGACGAAACCCCAATGACGCTTGCGGCAGGATATGGCGACTGGAACAATTCCATGTACACTTTATTAAACGCCTGGAAGTCATCCACATCTTGCAGATAAACCGTTGTCTTTAGGACATATCTCAAGTCTAGACCTGCCTCTTTCAACAAAAAGCCGATGTTGTGAATCACCGCCCTTGTCTGTTCTTCAATGGTTTCCCCAGCAAGAACACCCCTCTTGTGATCCAAGGGAAGCTGACCGCTGATATAAACATAGTCGCCCAAACGAACCGCCGGAGAAAAACATCCGGCGGATTTGCTCATGCTTCGAAAAAACAAAGGTTCCTGCATCATATGCCAACCTCATTCATAGTACGGTTCATCATCGTCCTCTTCCCCATACTGGTCATCCATGCTCTCATAAAAACTGTAGTATCTCTCCTGGCTCCTTTTCATCATTTCGTCGTGATGGCGGTCGGTAACAACAAACAACGTGTAGAACCCTCCGACAGTCAAGGCGATCAGGACTAAAAGCGAGACAACATCACTGATTGATTCCAACATATCTATCACCCTCTTCGCAAATAGCGCTAGACATTATCCCATCGCAACATTCACCTGTCTATCGTTGTGCATATTTCTTCAAGAAGTCTGCTCCCTTTAGGGTTTCCCTGCCGCTAAGATGCGGAAATCCAAGTTGTTCCAGGACAACATAGGAAACAATCGCCACGCAATTGGAAAGGTTCAGGCTGCGTGCTTCGGGAACCATAGGTATGCGCATGCATTTATCCAAATGCGCCGCAAGAATCTCCTTTGGAATCCCAGTGCTTTCTTTGCCGAAGACAAGATAAATGTCATTCTTTGCCGCAGTATAGTCGAAAGAAGACGGTGCTTTTTCGCCATAACGCGTGACGAAGTAGAAATCACCCTTGTTCTCACGCAGGAAATCATTCCACGAAGGATGAATCTGATACACGACGTTTTTTCGATAATCAAGCCCAGCGCGCTTTAAATGCGCGTCATCCATGATAAATCCCAGAGGCTCGATCAGATGCAGCTGCATTTGGAACGCCATGCATGTCCGCATGATATTCCCGGTATTCTGCGGGATCTCCGGCTCATATAAGACGATATGAATCATGCCTTTTTCCTATTGAAATACCAAGCGATTGAGAACAAGGCACCGACAATGACCACAAACATCGCAATGATTCCCATCACCAGATCCGAGAAGAAGTTCTCAGGGAACATGTTGATCATGATCGAGACATTGGGGTCCAGAAGAAACAGGTCATTGTCGAAGAAGACATAGTGAAAGTTCATCCAAAACGCATTGAAATCCAATAATGCGTAGAACAATATCGCGCCAACAATCATCCCTATCGCCAGCAAACCACTTTTCAGGCCATGCCACGCGAGCGAGGCAAAGTCTTTTTTTTCCATGTAATACAACGCTCCCAAAAGCACAAGCGATGCTCCAGCTAGCGCATTGCGCGCCAAAACAGCATTGCGATAGAGGTTTTTCACATCGATCATGTGCAGTGTTTCACGCTGGTCAAAAATTTCACGCACATACCCATTCACTTCCGCCGTGCAAACGATATCGTCCCTTCTGTCCTTGAGATAGTCCAACAAGGTATCCGTTGCATTCATGAGATCTGAATCGCTCATGCCGATTCTTTCCGCTGTATTGTCTCGCCCGTATTCATATTCATAGAAAGAACGGCGAAAACTCAACGTGTCTATGACCGTCAACAAGATGGCAACGAGTCCAAAAAAACACGCTAGCGACCCAATGAACCTACGCAGCTTCATTTTCCAGCCATGACTCCAGTCTTCTCACAGCCTTTCCCCGATGGGATATGCCGTTTTTTTCATCCTTCGTCATCTGCGCCATGGTCTTTCCATAAGGAGGATAAAATACAATTGGATCATAGCCAAAGCCATTCTCACCCATCGGTTCATTGGCGATCATGCATTCAACCGTATCGACAAACACAACTGGGTCGTGGTCTTTTCGCGTCACCGCAATGGCACAGACATATCGGCACGATCTGTTTTCCTTGCCCTTCATCATCTCCAGCACAGTCTGGTTTTTCTTGTCATATGATGTGTCATGCCCCAACCAGCGAGCGCTTTCCACTCCTGGTTTCTTGCCAAAAGCATCGATCTCCAGCCCAGAGTCGTCTGAAACCGCCATGATGCCATAGCGGTCTGTCAAAGCCTGCGCCTTGATAATCGCGTTTTCACGAAATGTCTTTCCCGTTTCCTCTATTTCGGGCATGTCGGGAAAATCCGCCATGCTTTTGACGATATATCCCCTCGGTTCAAGAATTTCCCTGAACTCACGGATCTTTCCCATGTTGCCAGAGGCAACAACGATTATTTTCTCCATGTCTTCCATCTCCCGCTTGACCATCACAACCGTCCTGTCAGTTCGCGGAAATTATACACCGCGCCATATGTGCGAGAATTGCTGTGGAATGTGCACTCTCGGATTATCGGCGGGAAAATGTTATGGAATGGCGCTTCATCGAATTTCTTATGCACTGCCTTCTCGATCATCTTCAAAAGACCGGGATCGTTCGCCAAAGCGCCGCCTATGACACATACCTCAGCATCTACAACGCACTGTATGTTGTATATGAATGTTGCCAATCTATCCAAGAACATTTCTACGCCGCGCGTGACATCTTCATCGCCCATCGAAACCTTGGACATGATGCGCAGGAAATTCAGGTTTTTCTTTCCCGAAACCTTTTCAACAATGCTCGCCAGCTTGTCGGGATTACAAGCAAGTGCAAACATGTCCTGGATGCCATCTTTCTCTTCATAATCGCCACGCATGTATGAGAATTCGCCTGCCGCGAAATTCTGCCCATTCAACAGTTTTCCATCAACAACAACGGCGCCACCAATCCCGGTATTCAAGATCATTAACATAATGCCGTTTTTTACGCGTTTCAGCGATCCATAGCCCATTTCCGCCATGCAAGCCGCCTTTGCGTCATTCGCAATGACAACAGGCATTCCAACATAGTCGGAAAGTTCTTTGGCATAAGGCATTTCACGCACCCATTCGTAAACACCTCCACTATGGGCAATACCATTTTGCCTATCGATGACGCCGGGCATGGTCACAGAAAGCCCTTCGACGCCATCGCGGTAACGGTCACAGATTTTCTTGATTGGCTCGAATACCTCCTCTTTTCTTTCAATTCCAGTATATTCATTTCCCTGTTCCAATATATCCAGCTCATCCGTCACAATGACATAACGAAGCTTGGAGCGGTCCAGGTTCACAACCAGATATTTATCCATGAGATTTCTCCTTTTCTTCCACTATTATCAATATTGTAGCTTTTTCCCGAATGGAATGAAAGCAGTTTCAAACAAACATATATGCCTGCTTGCGCACGGCAAACCAAAGAAGGCTTCCATCCTCTACTTCCTCATCCGTTTCCAGCCGCAACGCCTCAAAACCCAATCGCTCTATGATATGGGCATTGAGAATCCTGGTTGGTTCATCTTTCATGGAATACACATAGGTGGATTCCATTTTGTCTGGTCCATAGCACGGCAAATCGGGGTCAAGAGATATGCACGAACATACAACGTCATAGTCTTCTCTTGAAGAAACCGATCTCTCCACCATGGACATCATATGACGTGCTATGCCTTTGCGCCTGAAATCAATGGAAACATACATGTTGGAATACAACAAGAGATCGACTTCCTCCTCGTACGCAAGATCCTTTTCTTGGCATGTAAACGCATCGCCATACAACAGCTCCCCCAGTATCACCGCTTCCCAATATAGCCAATCACTTTCTTTCTCAAGACAAGAAAAAACCTTTGGGTTGAACAATTCACTGGATGACATGTGGTACGCGCAAATATCCGCTATGACTGTGTCTTTTGCAAACACGAAAGCCAGGACAAGGTCAACGGCAGGGTCATCGACATACCGCCTTGCCCGTGCGCCATCGTTGAGAAGAAAAGGCAATGTGAAAAGACAATAGACAAGGCCATCTTTTTCTTCGATGACATACCCTCCGCGTTTCTCGTAGGCGGACATCATTTCCCCATGGTCAATTGATAGCCATTGGCGAATTGTCTTCAACGACAAATCCAGATACTTTTCAGCAATCTTTTTCATGTTTCATATTATAGCGCGTGCGATTTTCCCCAGGCAATCACGAAAATCCGCCCTCTCGGATTTTTTTTGCATTTTTTTCGAAAAAACACTTGCAAAGTCCCCCAACTTGGAGTATTATATCTAAGCACTGATTGGGATATAGCCAAGCGGTAAGGCAGCTGGCTCTGAACCAGCCATTTCGGGAGTTCGAATCTCTCTATCCCAGCCTGATATGAACCGGTCTGTTGACCGGTTTTATTTTTTGGCAGGCTCATGTGCAGAGAATGATCAGAATAAGGAGATTTCAACATGGCAATCAGAACAAGATTTGCGCCAAGCCCGACAGGGTATATGCATATTGGCAATCTTCGCACCGCCCTCTACGCATACTTGGTCGCAAAAAAAGACCCGGAGGGAGTATTCATCCTCCGCATTGAAGATACCGACCAAGGAAGGCTTGTCGAAGGAGCGACTGACATTATCTACGATACAATGCGTTCTTGCGGTCTAAAGCATGATGAAGGTCCAGACGTTGGCGGCGAGGTTGGACCATACGTGCAATCTGACAGAGTCAGAAGCGGTCTTTACCTTGAATACGCCAAGAAGTTGATCACAAGGGGCGGCGCTCATTATTGCTTCTGCGACCAGAAAACAATTGACGCCGAAAGAGAGCAGACAACCGCTGAGGGCGGAAGTTTCAAATACGACGACCCTTGCAAAAAGCTTTCTATTGAGGAATGCGAGGCGCGCATTGCGGCAGGCGTGAAATATGTCATCCGCCAAACCGTTCCGACAGAAGGCACCACATCTTTCGAGGATGAGGTATTCGGAACAATTACCGTGGATAACGAAACATTGGATGAGCAGGTCTTGATGAAAAGCGATGGCTTTCCGACATACAACTTTGCAAATGTCATCGACGACCATCTGATGGGTATCACGGATGTTGTCAGAGGCATGGAGTATCTTAGCTCCACCCCAAAGTACAACCTGATCTATGAGGCGTTCGGCTGGGACATCCCGCGCTACATCCACTGCCCACCTGTCATGAAAGACGAACATAACAAGCTCTCAAAGAGAAATGGCGATGCATCTTTCCAAGACTTGATGGAAAAAGGATATCTGCCTGGCGCCGTTTTGAACTACATTGCTTTGCTTGGCTGGGCACCTGAGGAAGACAAGGAAATCTATACGCTTGACGAACTGGTGAAGGCGTTTAACGTAAAGCGCATCGGAACGTCTGGCGCAATCTTTGATCCAGAAAAACTGAAATGGATCAATGGAATGTGGCTAAGGGGAATGGATCTCGACACCTACTACGAGACGGTCAAAGACTACATTGATCAAGGTGTAAAAGGCGATTTCAACAAAAAAGAAATCGCCGCGATTGTTCAGCCGCGCGCAAACACACTGACGGAAATCCCTGGAATGCTTGGCTTCTTCGATTCCTTTCCATCCTATGACAATAGCTTGTATGTAAACAAGAAGATGAAAACCAACGAAAAGGTCGCATTGTCATCTTTGCGCGCCGTCAGGGATGCGCTAGCAAGCCATGACGAGTGGACAATGCAGCCACTGCATGATCGTCTGATGCAGGTTCCTAAGGATCTTGGCATTAAGAACGGGCAAGTCCTCTTCCCCCTTCGTCTTGCGATTACCGGAACACAAGTTACGCCAGGCGGCGCGATAGAAATCGCATTGATCCTAGGCAAGCAGGAAACACTTCATCGCTTGGATATATCCATCGCCCAGTTGACAAACGCATAGCAATTAAAAAAGCCCAAGTGAATTGGGCTTTTTTAATGCTTCGAGCGGATTTTTGCGGCTTGTTTCAAAACAAACGGATATACTTCATCAAAAGCCTTGTACATCACAGGATCCAAGACGATATTGAACTCGCCTATATACTCCTCGACATCCATCAACCAGCTAGACTTAAACTTAGTCAATCCGTCTTCCAGCGTTCCTTCCACGCCACCCATGGATACATATCTGATGCCTCTTTCCAAGGCAAAGTCCATATATGTCTTATACAGAAGATAGCTTGCGCGCAAGCGCAGATACTCTGCGTTATTCCCCATATAGACAAACTCCATGCGGTTTTTGTTGTAGATTGCAAGTTTTCCCGCAAGAATGATTTCATCCTTCTGCTCTTTCTCCATGTCAGTCTTCAAAATATCCAAGTCTTTTTTGTCGTTGTTAATTTTCTGAAGCAAAAGATTCTTCTGCTTCTTATACTGGCATGTCTCAAGCTCGGCGCTTGCTGCAGCAATGTCCTGCTCAAGGATTTCGATCTGTTCGCGAAAATTAAGTTTTGCAACAGCAACGATGCATTCATCGCCATAAACTTCTGCCATATGGCGGAAATAGTCTTCATTCCTCAATGCAACGCCTTTTCTTTGTTCCGTGTAATGCATTGCCTCGGCGAACTCATGAATGTATTCGTGGCCAATGTATAGCTTTGCGCCTTTCTTCTCTGCCGTATGGATCGATTGCTTTGTCTTGTGGTCAAGCAGCGACATATAGTTGTCTGGCAGATTCAATGCAGCGTTGAAGCGTGGTTGCGTCGCCTCTTCAATCATTGTCGTATACCCCTTGTGTCGCGCGCCACAACGCTTTAATAGTTCCACGACATCCTGGTTGTCATATGGGTGACTTTGATCTTTTTCAGCATATGGATATTTTCGAGAAAAAACATTCGGATCGAAGCGAATGCATATCGCATGTCTGCTTTTCGCAAGCTTTTTCAACTCGTCTAAATAGAACGACACCAGCTCAGGATTATGGTAATCCATGACGGGACCGCGCGGGATATAAAACAGCGTTTTGCCCAAAGGCAGTTTTCTAATCAACACCAATGCGCTGGCTACAATATCGCCATCCAAGTCGGCATATGTAAAACAATGATCCCAGTTATCCTTTACATCAGCCCATTTGGAACACTGGAACAATGAGTTCTGATCTGAACCCATGACAAACTCATCGATCATGGAACAGTCGCCATTAACATGAAACTGATAGCTCATAAAACCTCCAAAAAAAATGATGTCCTCAAGGGACATCGATATGGTGACGTGTACGGGATTCGAACCCGTGAATGCCGCCTTGAGAGGGCGGTGTGTTAAGCCGCTTCACCAACACGCCAGCTTTGCTCGTAAGGGCTTCCCCTTAACGCCTATATACTATACACCATTTCATTTATTTTTGCAAGAGGAAATTAGATTTTTTTCAAAAAAAACGTTCTATCTTCTGCAATCAATAAATAGTTGGCACAAAAAAACTGTACTTGCGTACAGTTTCTATGCCTTTGCTCCATCAAGCTGCTGCTTTGCGACTTCAACGAGCGCCTCGAAGCCCTTCTCGTCATGAATAGCCATCTCAGAAAGCATTTTTCTGTTCAAGTTGATGTTCGCAAGCTTCAGACCATGCATAAACCTAGAGTAGCTCATGTCATAGCGATGAACCGCCGCATTGATACGGGCAATCCAGAGCTTGCGCATGTTGCGCTTCAGCTGTTTTCTACCGATATATGAATACTTCAAGGAGTGCATGACTTGTTCATGCGCTGTCCTGTATAGCAGATGCTTGCTTCCAAAATAACCTTTAGCAAGCTTCAAGATCCTCTTACGTCTGCGACGTGTTGGTGTTCCGCCTTTAACTCTCATCTTATATTACCTCCTAATTAGCCCTGCAGCAGTTCCTTGTCACGCTTGTAGTCAGCTTTGGAAACTATCGTTGTCTTTCTCAAATGCATCTTCTGCTTGTGGCTCTTATTATGCGCAAAGTGAGATACATAGTTGTGCTGAACCTTCATTTTTCCCGTTCCCGTGATCTTGACGCGTTTTGCGAAGGTCTTCTTCGTCTTCATCTTTGTCTTCTTTGGCTTCCTTGCTTTAGCTTTCATGTTTATCTCCTCTACTTACTACTTTTCTTAGGCGAATAAATCACAGAAAGTGTATTGCCCTCCATGTTGGCGGGCTTGCTCACCTCTGCAATATCCGAGATCTGCTCGGTAAACTCATTGATAACTTCTCTTCCAACTTCCTGGCGCGTAATCATTCTGCCACGGAACCTCATGTCAATCCTAACCTTCTGACCATCTGCGATCCACTCGCGGGCACGATTCAGCTTTGTCTCAAAATCGTGGTCGTCGATAACAGGTGAAACACGCAATGCCTTGATTTCAGTGATGTGCTGATTCTTCTTTGCCTCACGCGTTTTTTTCTGTTCCTCAAAACGATATCTACCGTAATCGAGAATCTTGCAAACAGGAACCTTCGCCTGCGGTGCAACGCACAGCAGATCCAATTCCATTTCATATGCTTTTTCAAGCGCTTCGCGGCGCATCATTACGCCAAGTTGCTCACCGTCAGGACCGATCACAAGAACCTCGCGGAAACGGATATCATCGTTCACCATGTCCTGTGGCTCTTTCCTACGGTTTTTGTTGTTTTTGATCTTTCCCAAGCAAACCTCCCTAATATAATTGAAAAGCAGACGCAAAGCGCCTGCTGAACTAACCAAGTGATCTTGATCGGCTCTAAACCCAAGTCCTTTGGACTTCAGGTGAGAAGCGGCGCTTCTTCTTTCCGTTTTCAAATTACCTATGTATTAAACTACTGTTTTGAATTTTTGTCAAGCCTAAATTTCAATTCCAGTAACATTTACCTTCACTTCGCTTGCCTTGAACCCTGTCATGAACAAAATATTCTCATACACCTTGTTCTGCAGAAGCTCACATGTCTGGTTGACATTCGCTCCATACTTGATATTGATGGATGTCTCCACATGCAAGCGGTTATTTTCTATCTTTACCTGCAGTGGCTTCGAGAACCTTGTTTCAGGCAATCTTACCGCATTCTCAATCTCATCAATACTGATGTCGGCAATCGCCTGGAACACCGACTTGTTGATCGCGATCATGCCGATCCCAATGTCATTGTTCAGTTTTACATAATCTTGCGCCATACATTTACCTCACACATGGCTATTATAGCAGTATTGCCCATTCATTGAAAGATGATCGTTACCTGATGCAACAAAGCGTTGGTAATCCGCGGCATATCCCGGTAGAAAGAAGGATAATCCTTATAGCGCTCTTCCAGTTTCTCAATGAAAGACCTGAATTCTTCCATGCAATGATACAGCTTATCCTCGTGGATAATGTCGATTTTACCGATATCGCACAAAGCCTCCGCCAATGTCAGCGCCAGATGCTCCTTTGCTTCGCTGGCGTGTGCCGCAGCGAAATTCATGAAACGCTCTTCATACCAGCGCGGCTGTATCAACAACAGCCGAATCACCTCGACAAAGCTGGTGAATGCTTCGATGTGGCTGCCGCCATTGATCAAGAAAACCATCATGAACAGCACATGCCATTGGAAATCAACATTCATCCTGGATTCGAAATACCTGCCAATCATATTGCAGAATGGGTCGGGCGAGTGAAACGATTCCTCCATGTCCACCCGAAGAGAAAAATCGATGTTGGATTGCGAAAGCATGTTCATTAGCTTCATGTATTCGATCATCTTTTCGCCATTGTTTTCCCCGTTGACAAAATCCTTGACGTAAATGTATTGCGTAAGCACTGCACTGCATTTCTTGAAATCCGTCGTAAAGCCAAGCGATTCTCTCATCTTTTGGTTTACCAATTCATTGATGCTACGGGAAAAAAGCGTCTTAAAGCTGATTTCATCCATGCCAACCTTTGAGGACGCGGATTCCTCGGAAATCTGTTCGTACATGATCTCCAGTTGCTCGTCAACGACATCAAGGTTTTCCCTGATTGCGGCCAGCATTCTGCGGTTAAAACGCTCTTGGACTACAAATTCTGGGTTTTTATAGACAACCTCATGCTCGATCTCACTCCAAAAGGCATGCACAAGCGACTTGATTTGCAATTCGTAGTTGACACGCTTTCCGTTGAAAATGCAATAGCCATCCACGCGGTAAATCGTAAAACCGTTTCTTTGAACCTGGGGCTGCCGCATGCGAAGATTCATGTAAACGTCAGGATTAAGAGAGCATTGGGCATACCCTAAATCGTCATTGTCAAAAAAACCGAACAACAACCTATAGAGTTCTTCTTCGTTTTTTTGGAAACGGCATTGAGCGGTAATCCCAATGACATCCGAAAGATGCCGCAAGGCATCCTCGGGGGTAAGATAATCGATATAGAAGCGATTCCTGATCAATTTTTCCTTTAAGCTGTCTGTGGTCTTAATGCGTGTCCTTAAGCCAACGAAACAATCGTTGCGTGTCTCCAGGATCTCCTGGAACAAGCTTTGCAATAACAGGCAAGCATCGCCATAGTTCTTCAGGTTTTCCTCGAACAAGGTGATCGTGCCGTCAATGAAGTCAAATAACTCTAATTTCATACTTACCTTTTCAGCGCATCCGCAGCTGTGTCGGGTATTTGTTCTTCAAGCGCCCGCAAGAACACTTCGCACCGCCAAGGACATACCCCTTGTACATCACTGCATACCAGCCATTGCGCGCTTCACACATGATCTCCTCGCCATGCAAATAGCGCAAGCATTGCGTTTCATCAAGCTCAATGCAATTGTTCATGCCCGAATATGCGCTTGTGAACAAATGATGGGAAGGTACAAACGTTTTTCCCTTCATTTCACCAAGAAGCACCTGATGGCGCAAGAGATGGATTCTTCCCGTGTCGAAAAAAGGTGCCGTTCCTCCATACAGCTTTCCATTTTTCATCAGCAGGAATGGATAGTTTTTCTCCAGCATTTGATCAAGAAATACCTGCGCTTCCCTAGGCACAGGGTCGGATTTCATTAACGAAACCTTTGCCGCACCCCCACCATGCTTGCGCATTTTCATGACAAAATGTCCTTCTCCACCATGCATTGGATCAATGCGGATCCCCAACCCCGTTCCCTCACCAAGTTCAAAGGAGGGCAAACCGTAATCCACATTGGGCTTTTCTGCCGTCATGTCGGGATGTGCGCGAAGAAAAGCCAAAACCTGCTTTTCATTTTCCTCCTTGTTAAACGTACAGGTAGAGTACAAGAGAATGCCATCGGCAGCCACACAATCGTAAGCGTATTCAAGAATTTCCTTTTGCCTTCTTGCGCAAGCAGCGACATTGTCCATGCTCCATTGCGCCATGGCATCTGGATTCTTGCGAAACATTCCCTCACCAGAACATGGAGCATCGCAAAGCACTGCATCGAAAAAACCATGAAACCGTTCGGCAATCTTGTCCACGGAGCTGTTTGTCACGCATGTACATGCGCTGCCGTGGCGTTCTATGTTCTCCAACAGAATACGACTTCTCGATGCCACAAACTCATTTGCAAGCAAAAAGCCTTCGTTTTCCAGCTTTTCAGCGAGTTGCGTGGTCTTGGAACCAGGCGCGGCACATAGATCCAAAACTTTCATCCCTGGAACAATCCCCATGGCGCTGACAGCACTTGCGGCGCTAGGCTCCTGCATATAGAACAAACCCGCATGCCAAGAAGGCATTGCGCCAGCGGCAATATCCTCGCGAAGAACATACCCATTATCCGCAAACGGACTCCTTTCACAAGAAAGAGGGAAATTACGGAAAAATTCCCTTTCCGTTGTTTTCAATGTATTCACCCGAAAACCACGCAAAGGTGCCTTGTCCACCAACTTCTCGTAATCTTCGAAGGAATCGCCAAACACAGCGCACAAAACAGATTCAATTTCCTTGTTCATAATCCCGTAGCATTCGTTTAACTTCATCTAGGTCAAGTTGAAGCTGGGCAACCAGCTCTTCTGCGCCAGGAAATTTCCTTTCATCGCGCACAAAGCCAATAAAAGAAAGCTTGATCGACTTTCCATACAAATCCTCATGGTCGTCAATCAGATGCGCTTCAATGGATATACGCGCGCTAAAGTTTAAAGTCGGATTATGCCCGATGTTCACCATGGCGCGGTATTTTTGCGCACCAATTTGTGCATAGCATGCATAGACCCCCGTCTTGGGCAGGATATACTCATCGGAATAGTCAAGGTTTGCGGTGGGGAATCCAAGCTGAGTTCCTTTGTGTGCGCCATGCTTCACAACACCCTCGATCTCGTATTCATAACCCAACATCTCGTTTACCTTGTCAATCCTGCCCTCTTCAATCGCGGTGGAAATGCGCGTGCTGGATATTTTACCTTCCTCATCATTGACGGCATCGACAACCGCCACTTCACAATCGACATCTTGGCGCAATGTATCGCCATTGCCTTTCCCTTTGTATCCATAGTGAAAGTCAAAGCCGCACACCAGACCCTTGAGGTTAAGCTTGCCAAGTATCATGCGCGCAAATTCATCGTGGGACAATTCTGACATTTCCTTGGTAAATTCAAGGATGACGGTATTATCGATGCCGAAGAAAGCAGCGCGCTGAACCCTTTGCTTCATTGTCGAGATATGCTTGATATCCGTTTTCCCATAGATCGCCGTCCATGGATCAGGATTGAAGGTGATCAATGCGCTTTCACAACCATGCTTGCGCGCAAGTGAAATCGTCTTGTCCATGAGCGCCTGGTGCCCTCGGTGGCATCCATCGAAATAGCCTATGCACGCGCAAAGCGCGTCATCGCACACTTTTTGAGATGTCATTGAAATATTGATGATACGCATATCAATAAAGCCCCCTGACGCAATGATGCAAACCATCGGCGCGCCTTTCATATGCCGCAAGAAGACTGTTTCCATTTACCAGCATGACCTTTTCCGGGGCGTCTTCCAGCAATAATGCACGTCCGTTCTTTGCGGCTGCGACCTGTTCCGTCTGCCACTTGCGCCATTGTGGGTCGATCACCTTTGCCGGATCCACAACTCCCATTCCTTGCTCCAATCCATCAAAATCAACCGCCTCTTCTAAAGACAGTGATTCGATCCCTGTCCTCACCAAAGAAGACATGGCAGCGTACTCGCCCAACAACATGCCAAAATCATAGATAAGCGTTCGAATGTACGTTCCAGAACTGACACATGCGTTCATTTCAAATAAATTGTTGCCAATTTGATTGACCTCAAGTGAATAAACCGTCACGGGGCGTGGCACTCTTTCAATCTCCTCGCCCTTGCGCGCATATTCATACAATTTTTTTCCGTTCACTTTGATCGCAGAATACATTGGCGGCACCTGCATGATGTCGCCACGGAGTTTTTCACATGCACGCGAAATTTCTTCGTTATCATGCGCTATCGGCTGTTTTTGATCCATGATTGTACCAAAAACGTCCTGGGTATCGGTCAAGGCACCGAATGAAAATGTCGCATGATACGATTTGCGGTCTTTTACCGCAAAAGGAACAAGCTTGGTGTACTTCCCAAGCAGAACAATAAGCAGACCGCTCGCCTGGGGATCTAGCGTCCCAGTGTGGCCTGCTTTTTTTTCATGAAATATCTGTCGGCACTTTCTAACAGCATCAAACGAAGTGATGCCCGCCGGCTTGTTTAAAAGTATCACTCTATCCATATATCGACTTTATTATAACCCATCATGTTATAATGGCAAGGTGTTAAACAGGCATCACTTCATGCCAAATGCGTATTCCATGACGAAGGAGACGATATGATCAAGCGTGTGTACATTGAAATCACAAACCGTTGCAATCTCAGATGTGGATTCTGTGATTTTCACCACCGCCCTTTCCGCGACATGACCCTGCAGGAATTCCGTCATTGCGCAATGCAGGCCATGACGCTTACGCCATACCTGTACCTGCATGTCCAGGGAGAACCCCTGCTGCACCCATGTTTTGATGAAATCATGTCCATCTGCGATGAGCTTGGAACTCGTGTGCAGCTTGTCACAAACGGTACAATGCTCGGTGCATTCATGGATGTATCGCGCCATTCTTCCCTGCGCAAGCTCTCCATTTCCATGCAAAGTGCCATCTACCAGGCAAATCCCATGGAAACATTGCACAATGCCATCGATGCCATGCGCAAATGCGAAGAAAGAGGGATATATGCAGAAATCCGCTTTTGGCGCAATGACCAATCGGACAATCCTCTCATAAGGCGAATGTTAGAAATGCTTGGAAATGAATTTGACTTTTCCCCAACTAGCCGTAGCCATAGCCTCCGGCTTTCGGAAAAAATCTTCCTCTCATATGACAATTCGTTTTCTTGGCCAAACACTTCACAACAAGAGATCGGGCGCCGCGGCACATGCCTTGGCACCCGAGGCCAACTGGCCGTGCTTGTGGATGGAACCGTTGTTCCCTGTTGTCTGGACAGCGAGGGGAACATTGCCTTTGGCAACATTTTCATGCAGTCCATGGAAGAGATCATGGCTTCCAAGCGATTCTCTGCAATGCACGATTCCCTAGAGAACGGAATATTGAACGAATCACTTTGTCGCAAATGTTCTTTCCGCCTGCGCTTTAACAAACAATAAATCTCATTCCATCCTGCACGTTCAACGCGCGCAAAGACACATACAGATCGCACATTTGCCCGCTTTCACACTCCCTGACGCATTCGTTTCCATCGCTTTCATACTTCATGCTTAGCTCCTGTTCCAGCAATTGAAACAGCAGAGACAGGTTTTGCCTAAAAGACGCCGAAAGCGTGAACATGCATTCATATTCCCTTCCCGTCGCCGCCAGCAAGATTCGCACGCGCACACGATCATTCTGAGTCGACAACTTTGATCACCTCGCCTTTCCCTCTTCTGATCAGCACGCCCTCATCGGCGCCGATCTTTTTAATTTTTGTTTGAATTGTATATTGACTGTTATATCCTTCGCCGACAAATAGTATGCTGTGCGAAGACAACAGGTGGTTATCAAGGATAGATTTCCATTTCCCTAAGGTCAAAAAACGTATAGTATCGCTCTCGCCATCATGTTCCTTCAGCCATTCTTCCGTTGGCTCGACAATGCAAGGGATTTGATGGTTTTGACAATACACCGTTAACAACTCGAAATCCTCTTCATACCCTGCCACCACGGCAAGCTTCTCATTTTCTCCTTTTGCCCGCCATTCATAGTCTTCACGGCAAATGCCTAGCGCCATTCCCTGCAAGCCGCACTCGCTTGCCCTAACATGCAAAGGCATGCAAGGAATGTGATATGGCGCAAAACAAGGAAGCCTTCGCTTGTTCTCTACGCCAGCTTCCGCGAGCTTTTCATCTGTAACGTCTGCCATTCTAAATGACAATAGATGATCCTTGCGAATCAAGCCAAACCATTCCTTTGATGCGGTTTCCTTTTCACCCGTCTGAAACAACGCCTGTATATCCTGAAGATTGTTATTCATCAAGCTGATTTTCATTGCTAAAAGAGACAGGTCCCGATAGTTGAGAATAGATGGCGCAGATGCCATAAGAATTATGCAAAGAGCGTGATTTTCCGCGTGTTCAATCAGTTCATGTATATCCTCTCGTCGCTCGTCATGCCCATCCAGGAAACTTGTTGTATCTGTGACAACCAACCATGTCGTCCCCTTATCTTCAGATTGCCTCTTATGCAAATAAGACAGCAGATTTTTGACCTTTTCCGTTTCATCGCTGCGTAACACATCGCCTAAAGAAGCCGATTCTGGAACAAGGGATGAGACCTGGGACTCAAGGTCATCAACAATGAAGATCTCGTCATTTTCTTTCACATGGTTTAAAAGACTATAGAGGATCGCTTTTAAGAAACGGTATTTCTCCTTGCGATAGGGAGAAAACACTCCAAACAGACGTATTTTTTGGCTAAGGCAGAGAAATTCATGGCGGTTATGGTAATAATCATCGATCAAACCTACCGCTGGTTCCTCTGCTTGATCCAGCGTTTCTGCGCCAAATGCTTCCGGAGGAAGCACCCATGTGATTTCCTGCGCAAGCCGCAGCCCTGGAAATACCATGTGAACTCTTTGAATTTCCTCAAGGATCCCTTGCATTTCTGGAGGGCGGCGGGCAGTGGTCGATAATGTCGACTTTACAACCGTACCCATGTGATCCAGAATCTCCACTTGTGGCGCCGCAACTGGTTTTCTCATATTGGCATATCCAGAAACACCAGAATACATGACCCCATCCGCCAACATCTTGAATTGCCCTGGCCTTTGTAGCGATAGGGCGGAATCATTGTGCAACATATCCATCGAATCCTGCTTTTCCGACACTTTCAGACATATCTTGAACCGACTGTTCGACCAAATCTGTTCAGATACAACACCGCCAGGCTTCTGGGTGACCAGTATCAAGTGAATGCCTAGGCTTCTGCCTGTACGAGCAACGGAAATCAATTGATCAAGAAAATCTGGACGCTGTTTTTTCAATTCCGCAAATTCATCGACAACAATGACAAGATCCGGCAAATACGGCAAGTTAAATTCATCGCAATGCGTTTGGCGATAGTCCGCGATATTCATGATATTGTTGCCAGACAATTCACCCATTTGACGTATTAACAACTGTCTCCTGCGGCATTCTGCCCCAATCCATACAAGCGCACGCTTCATTTCATCGACCTCAAGGTTTGACAATGTCCCTGCAACGTGGGGAAGCCGCATTTGACTTGACGCAAACACTTGACCGATCCCTCCACCCTTGAAGTCAATCAATACAAATTGCACTTCACGAGGTGAATACGATACCGCTAGGGAAAGGATCAAGGTAATGATCAGCTCACTCTTCCCGCTTCCTGTCGTTCCTGCGATCAAGCCATGTGGTCCATGTACCTTCTCATGCAGGTCAAGCACAACCTGATGCCCCTTCTCATCCAGCCCAATCACTGCCAGCAAGCCATCGTTAGCCCTGTGCGCTTGCCAATGGTCGGCAATCGAGAGTCCAGAAGGTGTCAAGGCATAGAACAGATCCAAAAAAGACGGATCTTGCGCTTGAAAGAGAAACGTTGTTTCGCCAGCAAATGAGGAAATCACTTTTTCGCAACGGGCATCCAGCCTTTCTAGTGGTTCTAGGGCAATCACCGTGCCATCGCTGTAATTAATCGCTTTTCCTTCTCCTCCAGGAAATACATGGAGCCTGCATTCCGCTGATGGATCATTGAAAATGATCCTCGGATATGCAAGACTTTCGTCCGTGGGACCTTTATCACCAATCCTGACAATCACAACACCACGATGCTCGCACGCCAGCATTCCCCTGATCTCTACAACATCTTTTTGGCGCAATGCAATCAATCTTTTTCCATTCGAACAATAACAATGGGGTATGCCAGAAAGCCACTTATTTGAATAATAGTACGCACTGTCTGTAAAAATACATATTGCTAAATTCTCTGGCGCATACCCGCACATCATCTGCATCAATACATAAAATACCATGGAATCATCACATTCAATCAAGATACTGCCGTATTCATTGACATTGACCACCCATGGGACATAACGAGGCTTCGTTGCCTCCATGCGCAGTTGCGCCACTGCCATTTCTAATTCTTGCTGAAACTTCCTAAAGCGAAACCCTTGGTTAAGCGAATATGACAACACGCTGTTCGAATAGCCAAGACGCAACAAAACAGGTTCTTCCTTTTTATCAACAATGCCCTTTTCAAGCCATTGGTTCAAGACAGTTTCTTCAGGCGCGATTAAGTCGACATCGCGGCGGTAGTCCTCCTCAAAACAGTCCATTTCCCCCTTTACCAACGATAGGTAATGGTCATATTCATCGTTTCTCTCTTTCCTTGCCTGCTCCTGGCGCTTTTTTTCAACAATACGCGCCAAGGGATTCCAAAGCAGGGAACTCAATAGCATCATGAAAGGAAGGAGGATCATTGGCAACATGTCCATGAGTTCTTTTCCTTCAAGATAGCTTCTATAGGCAGAAAGAATACCTGTTGTGAGCGATGCTCCAGACATCATCAACGCCGGTCCAATCGCAAAAAGAAGCGACCTGTTTTCAAGCTGCGCAATATGCTCTGGTTCCATTAGGTCAATCGACCAAGATGTCTTGACATGAGTGGATGGTCTGCGTTGCCTGCGCAATGGAGATTTTTGCGGCAATGGGTCGCAGGCAGGCGAAAAGACATACGGTTCGAGCGAAACGTACATGTTCTCGCATTGATTGACCAAGATGAATCCATCTTGAAACAAAATCCTGAGATTAAGGCACTCAAGCGCATCTCCTTCTTTAAACTTTTCCGTGCCATTAAGACAATGTCCATTGAAATAGCAAAACATTATTGACTCATGCGCTGAAACAATATGGTTTTCAAAATCCATCTGGATGCAGGACGGAATCAACAGAATGCTTTGCACATAAATATCATCGTCAACAGAACAACCGATGCGAATACATCCGCGCGCAACATACCTTCCGTATCGTTCGTATCCTTTGTCATAATCAGAGAAGGCGATCAGAGCTTGTTTCCCTGTCGCCTTGTTTCCGATTTTCGCAAAAGAATCATGGGGATTCTGTGGCTTTGAAACAAATGTCAATTCATGCGGAATCTTCACAAGATACCTGTCTTCATGCCGAATCAAGGAGATCCTGGAACCCAGGATCTCCAGTTCATGACGATTATCCTTGATTTTCAGCGTCCTGCCATTGCCATCCTCGTTAACCGATATCAGCATCTTCGATTACCATCGGCACAAGAACGTTGCACGCGATTGAATGCTCGCCATCGCTTGTCGCAATGCGAATGACCGTGGAACCGCTGGCGATAGCATGAATAATGCCATGAGCATCGACGGTTGCGATCGATGCATCATCGCTGCTGTAGACCAAGTCAGTCTTAAGATAACCTTCAGGCAACCCCGTGATATTGATTTGCCTAGACTCGCCGACATGCACAGCAACCGAATACTTATCCAGGCAAATCCTGGAAGCTACGTTCATCGCCTCGATTTCAGACAAAACAGCCCTTGCTGTACGTGTACAATGATCGACAAACTGCAGGTTCTCGATATGATGCCCAAGCCCTGGAAATAACGGTGCGTTTTTTTCATTCAAAATCTCAAACGTGTTGTCTAGGCCGAGCTTGCCAGCCAATGATTCCGATGAATTCAAATCCAGCGCCATTTCCCAGAATGCCGTCAAGTCACCGCATACAAGGACATCAGGGTTTCCTTGGGCGAGTTCATCCGCCATATCTGTATCCCCATCAATCACAACGCTGTTCTTGTTTCCTTCCTTGTCATATAGGTGAAGTGTTGTAACATACGTCATATTGGCACCAGCCTCGACAGCCGCATCCATCAATGTCGCTGAAAACAAGGAAAGCCCGAAACGAACATCAGCCGTCAAGCGTGAGCTTCCACGTAGCGAAGCATCTGCCTTGTTGTCAAGATCTTTGATCAAGCGCATTTTCCCGTTTCTCACCTCGCAACCAAGCAAGCTTGACTGGGATAATGCGATTTGGGCGCGACCCGAAGCATACAGGTTCAACTGAAGCTTCATGTCCAGCGACAGTTCTGGGTTTCCTGGCATAGGAAGCTTAACAGTGCATAGGTTCAATGTCTCCTGCAATACATCCTTCTTAGAGTCTTTCAGGATACCTTGAGCCTTCGCCAAAAATTCCTCGGCGCCCAAGGCACTGAAATCGCCATACAATTCCTTATATCCACCAGCCTTTACGGTAAAATCTTCATTGGTGTTAAACGACACGCGGAAGTATGAATCTTTCAGTTTCTTTTCGCCAGTGTTCCAATCGTATGCAACTGTAATGGCGCTGACAATGAGCCTAGCTTCCACTGTGGCGCCATTGCCAAGCTTTTTTGTTGCCGTGGCTTTGACTCCACTGCTGCTGGAAGTCACCGAGACATTATAGCTGCCCACAGTGAAGTTCTTGGTATACGGATGGATGCTCATCAGCATCAGATTTTCATCTGTTATGGCGCCACTATCATTGGTTTCACCGTCAATATGAATCTCAGCGTTTGAAAAATCGAGATCATATTCCCCTGAAGCTGAAATCGATTCGGTGATTTCCAGTAAATCTGCCGTTGCAAGATCCACCAGCAATCCATCGTCCCTTTCGCTGACCGCAGCCGCCATATAGATTTTTTCCTGCCCATCCTTTTCAATCCAATGGACGTATCCACCTTCTTTTATTCCGATCCCTTTTTCAAACAATGCCTCCATGCGCTCAAGATCCTGCGACAAAGGCGTTGCCTCTATAATCGATGGTTCATCGCTCATGATGACTTCCGTATGGGGATCCTCAATCGTCTTGTGGTTGATATACTCAATCGTCTGGGAAAGAGCCTTAAGCGCTTTTGCCTGTTCGACTTCTTCTTTCGGGTGAAATAAGCCCCTGTCGTCAAGCTCAAGCAACCCACTAGCCACGGCGCCAGATACATGTTCTGGAAACGAGGTTTTCTGGATGTCCTTAATCATATCCAGCCTTCCTTCTGCCTTTTTCCCCGACAAATTCATCAACGTATATGCCATCCATTCCTTGGTCAATGCTTGACCAGGGTCGAAAGGATACGATGGATCAAGAATCTGCCATTCAACCGCTGCTTGTACGTCTTTGAAATAGACAGAGTCTTTATCAATGTTCATATAATATGGCTTGTTACTCGAATAGCTGTAAATACCTGCCTGCTCATTGAGCGTACTGATCCAGTCTCCAAGCGAGATCAAGGCAGGTTGCGCCGGCACGCAGCCGCCCATAAGGACGGCTGCTACAGCCAACGCAAGACAGACAAGCTTCTTAATACTGGATACCAGAAGCATTTCCGGTAATCGTTGATTCGAGCGTGTCGTAGCTGGAGACTGTCTGGTCTAAAAACCTCGCATACGAATCAATGGCTGACTTGTGCTCTTCGAAGCGTGCCGACAAAAGATTGAAGCGGCGGCGGATTTCCTCCGCGCCATCCGATTCCCATCCGCCAGCCAAGGAATTCATTTCCTTCTTCATCTCGGCGAGGGATTCATACATCTGCTGGTTGAGCGAGCGAATTCTTGAAGCGGCGTCGCTGACTTCCGCAAGTGAAATCTTAATGCTTGGCATTTGAATTCTCCTTTCTTTCACTGCACAAGAGAATTAGCCTGTGCGACCAATTCATCCTGTGTCTCTCTGTACGCTCTCGCGCTTCCCTTAAGGAAATCAGAATACTGCGTGCACAACATGGAAAGCTGGCGGAATTCCCCCTGGAACTTTGCGATGCGTTCAGTAAAGGCAACGTTATCTCTTCCCTGCCATGCAGAGGACATGTTGTCCACCACATCGAACAGTTCTGAGCTACTGCGGACATAATCCTGGTTCTTGTCGTCCATGCGAGCAGCACAGGATTCAAGCTGCTCAGGCTCTACGGTGATTCTTCTCATAAGAACACCCCCTTTCACCATTCTTATTACCCGCGTTTTTCCAAAACCCACAAAAAAAGAAAAAGCCATTTCAGGCTTTTTCCTATTCATTCTCGTTCTCCGATGATTCCGTTCCTTCGGTTTCCATTTCCACAGGATCATTTTTATGAATCTCGGTAATCAACTCATCAATATGCCTTCCTCGCTCCATTGTCTTATCAATCAGGAATGACAATTCAGGCGTGCGCCTTATCGAAAGACGGTGGCTTAGTTCACTACGAATGAACCCGCTTGCCCTGTTCAAGGCACGCAATCCCGCCTGCCATCTCTCATCCTGCCCAAGGAAAGTGACGTATACCTTTGCGTAGCTATGGTCATTTGTCACATGCACATCAGTTACTGTAACAAAACCAACTTTAGGATCCTTCAATTCGAACTGAATGATTTCTGTAATGTTCTTACGGATTATCCCTTCCAATCTCTTTTGCTTGATGTTTGCCATCACTCACCTACTGGAACCTTTTGTTCCTGATAAGCCTCAATGGTATCACCCACCTTGAGGTCATTGTAGTTCTCTATCGTGATGCCGCATTCATATCCATTAAGGACTTCCTTTGCGTCATCCTTGAATCTCTTCAGCGATCCCAGATTACCCGTATAGATGACAATTCCCTCGCGAATCAAGCGAATGCTACAACCATTCACCAGTTTGCCATCAGTGACCATGCACCCTCCGATCGTGCCGATCTTCGATGCTTTGTAGGTCTCGCGAATCTCCGCCTGACCGATGACAACTTCTTCATATACTGGCTCAAGCAATCCTTTCATTGCCATTTCCATTTCTTCGGTCGCCTTATATATAATGTTATGAAGACGAATCTGTACGCCTGCTTCTTCTGCCTTCTTGCGAATATTGGCATCAGGGCGCACATTGAATCCAATAATCATGGCATTTGATGCGCTTGCTAGCATAATATCCGATTCGGAGATGGCACCAGCGGTACTATGTATTACATTGATCTTGACACCAGATACATCCAGCTTCTCCATGGAGGAACGTACTGCTTCTGCCGAACCCTGCACATCCGCCTTGATGATGATTGGAATCTCTTTGATATTTCCAGATTCGATCTGGGCGGACAGATCCTCAATGCTCATTGCGCTAGTTCTTCTTCTGTCAGCCTCGATCTTGCGTCTCTTTCTTCTATCGGCGATCGCGCGCGCTTCTTTCTCATTATCATAGTTTCTGAACAAATCGCCTGCTTCAGGGACATCGTTCAAACCAATGATTTCCACCGGGGTGGAAGGACCAGCAACCTTTAGTTCGCGTCCATTTTCATCCGTCATGCGACGAACTCTGCCAAAACTTGTTCCAACCACAACTGGATCACTTTGATGCAACGTTCCGTTCTGGACAAGCAATGTCGCAACCGGGCCTCTGCCCTTGTCTAGTTTTGCTTCGACAACCGTTCCAGAAGCGATGGCCTTGGGATTTGCCTTTAGCTCCTTCACATCTGCCACTGTCAAAATGGTCTCAAGCAAATCGTCAATGCCTTCGCCTTTCTTTGCGCTGGTATGCACGAAAATCGTATCGCCGCCCCATTCTTCTGGCATGATGCCAAGATCCGACATTTCATTCATGACACGGTCGGGGTTTGCGTCAGGGCGATCCATTTTGTTTACCGCAACAATAATCGGAACATCCGCTGCCTTTGCGTGATCTACCGCCTCTCTTGTCTGGGGCATGACTCCATCATCCGCCGCAACTACAATAACCGCAATATCTGTAATGCTAGCGCCGCGCGCGCGCATAGCAGTGAATGCCTCGTGTCCTGGCGTATCAAGGAAAGTTACTTTCCGACCATCGACATTTACCTGGTAGGCGCCGATCGCCTGGGTAATGCCGCCAGCCTCGCCGGCAGCGACCTTGGTCCTGCGGATTGTGTCAAGCAATGTCGTTTTTCCATGGTCGACATGACCCATGATTGTAACAACCGGCGGGCGTTCCACCAAATCGTCTTCGGAACCCAACTCATCCACCTCAAGGCTGTCTTCCTCACGCTCCTTGACCTTCTTTGGCTCAATATCATACCCGATGCAGACCAACTCGACCATTTCATCTTCCATCGGGCTGTTGATCGTTACTAGCTTGCCCTCCATGAAGAGCGTCTTGATGATCTCGGAAGATTGTCTTCCGATTTTTTCGGCCAATTCGCCAACGGTAATGCCATCCGTATACGTAATGGCACGGATATCGGCGGACGCCGAACGTCCACGCCCTCCTTCATATCCTTTTCTTGGGCGGTTTGAGGAAAAATTTCTTCCCGTGTTGTTCTTGCCGCCGCTTTTCCTATTTACCGGCTTACGTTTTGTCGCCATTGATATTACCTCCTATTACTCAATACTTCTGAAACCGCAAAATGTCGATGACTTACAAAAGAGCTTTCTCTATCTTGTCGTAGAATTCCTCAGGGATTTCTATATCCAGCGCCTTGGCAAGCGCCTTGTTTTTCTTCGCAAGATTCAGGGCGGCGATATCTTTTTTAAGATATGCGCCATGCCCATTTTTCCTGCCTGTTTCATCTACTTCAAGGTTACCTTCTGGAGTGCGCACAATACGCAACAGCTCCTTCTTAGGAAGGTGTTCTTGCGTAGCAACACATTTTCTCATTGGTATCTTTCTTGGCATAGATCAATCATCGTCCTCTTGATAGTACTCTTCATATGCGTCATAGTCAAACTCATATTCCTTGTCTTCTTCGGCTTGGCGCTGCGCCTCGATCTCCGCAAGCTCTTCCTCGCTATAGACTGGACGATTGTCAAACTGCTGCATCGACTTCTTGATTTGCTCTTCGAGATCCTTGTTGCGAACCTTAAAATCGTCCTCCTCGTTTTTCTTCTTGCGGCGCTTTGGAGTGGTGACAGGCTTTGGCTTGGTCGCATCCGTCAATTTTTCAAAGACGGAAACATATGTATTCTTTGCGGCCATTTTTTCAAGATCGGCGTGTTTTCTTCCACCAGTCTTTTCAACCTTCTCCTCAGGTTCCACAGGCGTTTTCTTTTCTTCTGGCACATCGGCATCAAAGTCGCTGACATCATTGCCCTCTTCTTCAGGCTGTGTCTCTTCCACCGCTTCATCAAGAGGCGCCGATGCATCGATGTCTTCTTCCTGTATTTCGCTCTCCATGGGTTCCATCTCTGGCTCATCCTTCTTCATGGACATTTCATCAAAGATCTTCTCTTGCACATGTTCCTGCATTTCTTCTGGAATCACTTCGTCATCCACAAGCGCAGCAACTTCCGCAGCATGCTCAAGCGCTGCCTTTTGCGCAGCCTGCGTCCTGATTTCATCCTGACGGCGCTGTTCCTCCTGAACGCGCTTCAGTTCTCTTTCTGCGGCTTCCTTGAGGGAACGCTCCCTATTTTCCTCGGCGCGCTTAAGAAGCTCGTCATAGTCCATTCCCTGTTTTTCAATATCTGCGCGAGTCTTGATGTCGATCTTCCGGTTAGTCAACTTCACCGCTAGACGTGCGTTCTTTCCCCTCTTGCCAATCGCAAGGGAGAGCTGGTCGTCCGCAACAATCACAAGAAGACCACCCTTTTCATCCTGCAACGGTACAACCGCCGTCACCTTGGCGGGTGACAACGCATTCTTGACAAGCTCTGTTACATCTTCGTTCCATTGGAAAATATCAATCTTCTCACCGCGAAGCTCGCTAATAATGTTCTGTACCCTGCTGCCCCTAGGTCCAATACAGGCACCGATCGGATCAACCTCAGGATTGCGACTTGCGACAGCCATCTTTGTCCTTTCGCCAGGCTCGCGCGCTATTGCCTTGATCTCGACAATCCCTTGGTAGATTTCATCGACTTCCTTTTCAAACAGACGCTTTACAAACATAGGATCAGCGCGGGATACAAGAACTTGCGAACCCTTGGTCTCTTTGTTAACCTCGGTTATGACAACGCGCACCTGCTTTCCTTCCTGTAGACGCTCGCCTGGAATTCCTGCAGACAAGGGCATCATAGCTACTGTCCTGCCGAGGTTAATCAATGTAAACTTGTCTTTTACCGATTCCACGGTTCCCGTCACCATGTCGTTCAAACGATCAATATATTCAATATAGACCGCCTCTTTCTCTGCCTCTCTGATTTTTTGGCGCATGACATTCTTTGCCAAGGTCGCGGCAGCGCGAGACATTGACGTAATTTCAATCGGCTTACTGACTTTGTCGCCAATGACAACATCTGGGTTGACCAGCTTTGCGTCTTCAAGGGAAATCTCCAATTCGTCATCCTCAACTTTTTCCGTGACCACATAGTTCTGGTAAAGGTCGATTGTCTGCTTTGTCTCGTTGATTTCCGCAACAACATCAATGTCGGCAAGCTCGGCGTCTTTTTTATATGCCTTCGCCATTGCTTCCTTCAAAGCTTCCTTGATTGTCTCGGCGGGAATGCTCCTTTCTTCCTCAACGGCATTCAGCGCCTTGATCATATCCTTGTATTTCAGTTCCATTGTTAATACTCCTAGATTCTAACCGCCAACCGAATGAACTCTATGTCATCCTTCGAAAACTCACATTTTCTGGTCAACGCCTTATCCCTATAGGAAACAGTGACCAAGCCATCTTGCGATCCTACGATCTCTCCGGTAAGCTCCTGTACCTTTCCCACTGGATTTTTTAACTTGACAAACACATATTCACCAATCATGTGATCAAGCTCGTCAAGATTGTGTATTTCACGTTCAGCGCCTGGGCTGCATACTTCTAGAGTGTACTCGGCGCTGATTGGATCTTCACGGTCAAGCACCTCGCCAAGCTTTTCACTTACTTCGGCGCATGTATCCAGATCCATGGTTCCATCGTCCTTCATGATTGATACCTGAAGGGTCTTGTCCTTTCCTCCAAGCCATTTCAATTCATAGAGCTGAACCGAGCATTCGCTCAAAACCGGTTCAAACATTTTCTTTAATTTTTCAATGCTATCCATATGCCTCCACACATAACACAAGGAGTGCTTGCGCACTCCTTTGTCGCAATCAATATAATATATTTCAACGGTCTATGCAAGCACAATTTGCATTTCTATGTGTTTCAGCCAAAAAACATTATGCCGACTGCTTATCCCAGCGTAATTTTCCAATTGCACAAACCGTCTTTAAATATGATTGAGGACACTTTTCGAGATCATCATGAATTCGAAATAATCAACATATCCAGCAAATTCCAATCTTCTTACTACTCCTTGCTAATCCTATCCAGGCAGGCATTGGACAGGGTTAGGGTAGATTCTGCACACCGTTCATACGCAATTCGAGTATTGATATGAGCATAACGATACCATCCACCCGAACTGACTTTTCTTGCCGTTTGGCTTAGGCATGTAGACCGTTATCATATGACTTGACCTGTTCATCCCATTTTGTATTGACACTCTGACAATTTCCCCATAGGACGCGAAGTGGCCTAATTCGTTGACATCATGCAGAACCCCTTGGCGCGCACTTGTTCCGTCAAAAACTCCTGATCGTCTCCCACATTTTTCAAGATTGCATCTTTTTTCGCTAAGAAACAGATCATTTTTTCACGTATTTTGGTAGCGTACCTAGCAAAGACTTGCCTCTATAAATTTGACCTTTTTGACCATGACATACACCATTTATGCTCTGACTTGTGTGGCTGCTGTCGCAACGGGATTTTCATCAACCAGATCCTTTCATGTTCAACATATCATCAAGAAAGAGAGCGGCTTTGCCGCTCTCTTTGTGTAGTTTAATATCTTACTTGTTTTATTCTCTCTCAAGCTTGATTGTAGCCTGTGCTGCAGCCAGTCTTGCGATCGGGACACGATATGGCGAGCAAGAAACATAATCCAAGCCAATCCTGTTGAAGAATGCAATGGATGCTGGATCGCCACCATGTTCGCCACATACACCAAGGTGGATGTCAGGACGTGTCGCACGACCTGCCTCAGCCGCCATCTTTACCAGCTGGCCAACGCCTTCTGTGTCAATGTGTGCAAACGGATCGTTGTCATAAATGTGCTTAGCATAGTAATCGCCAAGGAACTTGCCTGCATCGTCTCTCGAGAAACCAAATGTCATCTGTGTCAGATCGTTTGTTCCAAAGGAGTAGAATTCAGCTGTCTTTGCGATCTCGGCGGATCTCAATGCGGCACGCGGAATCTCGATCATTGTTCCAACCTTGTATTCAAGTTCAACGCCCTTCTCGGCAATGACCTGATCGGCTGTCTTTCTGACAATACCTGCAACATAAGCCAATTCCTTTGGTTCGCCTACCAATGGAATCATGATTTCAGGAACAACCTTAAGCTCAGGATGCCTGCTGTTGACTGCAATCGCCGCATTGATGATGGCTCTTGTCTGCATGACGCCGATCTCAGGGTATGTAACGTCAAGACGGCAGCCACGATGTCCCATCATCGGGTTGAATTCATGCAGTGCAGAAGCGGAAGCCTTGACATCATCAACTGTGATGCCCAGATCTGCCGCAACGGCAGCCATCTCTTCCTCGGTCTTAGGAAGGAACTCATGCAGAGGCGGGTCAAGCAGACGGACTGTGACAGGCATGCCCTTCATAGCCTCGTAGATGCCCTCGAAGTCCTCCTGCTGATATGGCTCAAGCTCTGCCAATGCCTTGGCGCGCTGCTCATTGTTCTGCGCTACGCAAAGCATTCTGATCGCCTTGATTCTCTCAGCAGAGTTGAAGAACATGTGTTCTGTACGAACAAGTCCAACGCCCTGTGCGCCGAATTCAACTGCCTTTGCGGCATCTTCCGGAGTATCGGCGTTTGTACGAATTTGCAGTCTTCTACGTGTATCTGCCCAATCCATGAACTTCTTGAAGTTGCCGGAAATCGTTGCCGGGACAGTAGCGATGGCGCCTTTGTATACAGTTCCAGTCGTTCCATCAACGGAAATGATGTCGCCTTCCTTGAATGTCTCGCCATTGACATAGAATTCCTTAGCTTCCTCGTTGACGGAGATCTCACCGCATCCAGAGACACAGCAAGCGCCCATGCCACGCGCAACAACAGCTGCATGAGATGTCATGCCACCACGGACAGTAACGATAGCCTCGGAAACATGCATTCCTTCGATATCTTCAGGAGATGTCTCAAGACGAACCAAGACAACCTTCTTGCCTGCCGCGACTTCCTTCTTCGCATCCTCGGCAGAGAACACGATGACGCCACTACCTGCGCCTGGAGAAGCTGCAAGACCCTTTGTAATGATGTCAGACGCATGCGCCTTCAGATCCTTCGGGTCGAACATAGGATGGAGCAAGTCGTCAAGCTGCTTAGGCTCAACCATCAACAATGCATCGTCAACGCTGACGAGTCCTTCTTCGTTCAGGTCAAGGGCAACCTTGAGGGCCGCAGCAGCTGTTCTCTTGCCGTTTCTTGTCTGGAGCATGAAGAGTTTCTTGTGTTCAATCGTAAACTCCATGTCCTGCATGTCATGGTAATGCGCCTCAAGCTTAACTCTGACCGCATCAAGGTCAGCGAATGTCTCAGGCATAGATTCCTCAAGCGAAGGATATTTCGCAACTCTTTCCTCTTCGGAAATGCCGTGATTGGCAGCCCATTCCTGGGAGCCAAGCTTGGAGATCTGCTGAGGAGTACGCACGCCCGCAACAACATCTTCACCCTGCGCATTGATGAGGTATTCACCATAGAAATACTTGTTGGCACCAGTCGAAGGGTCGCGAGTGAAGCATACGCCAGTAGCGCAATCATCGCCCATATTGCCAAACACCATGGACTGAACGTTGACAGCTGTTCCCCAATCGGAAGGAATGTCATTTTCCTTGCGGTAGAAAATCGCGCGATCATTGTTCCAGGAACGGAACACAGCCTCAATGGCTCTTTCAAGCTGAACCTTTGGATCCTGCGGGAAATCTTCCCCTCTTTCCGCCTTGTAGAACGCCTTGAACTTAGCTGTCAAATCCTTCATGTCGTCCGCATCAAGCTCAACATCAAGCTTGACACCCTTTGCTTCCTTGACCTCATCGATGATAACTTCGAATCTCTTCTTGGACAGGCCCATGACGACGTCGGAGAACATCTGGACGAAACGCCTGTAGGAATCATAGGCAAACCTTGGATTGCCGGATTGCGCAGCCATTGTCTCTGCGACGACATCGTTGATGCCAAGGTTCAGGATTGTATCCATCATGCCAGGCATGGACGCACGCGCGCCAGACCTCACGGAAACAAGCAGCGGATTTGCGGCATCGCCAAGCTTCTTGCCTGTGTACTCTTCCAGCCAAGCAAGCTTTTCCCAGACCTGCGCCATGATCTCGTCATTGATCTTTCCGCCATCGGCATAGTACTGGTTGCAGCCTTCCGTTGTAATTGTGAAGCCCATTGGAACAGGGAGGCCAAGGCTTGCCATTTCAGCAAGGTTGGCGCCTTTTCCACCTAAGAGTTCACGCATTGACCCATTTCCTTCTGGAAACTTGTAAACATACTTCTTTGTCATAGTGCCTCCTGTTTTTTATAATAAGATTATAGAACATAGCGACTGTTTTCTCAACTAATTGTTTTATTTTGTCCATATCGCATTGCAAAAAGACATCGATTCATTTTCTTTACTAATTGCCATTTCGCAGATCTATGGTGCAACAAAAGAATTGAGCAAATGACTGCCTATGTATTTTGTTATATGTGACAACAAGAAGCAGCCTCTCCCAGAGGCTGCTTTATCGTCAATCGGAAATATATTTTCCAACGAAAGAGAACAGGGCGTTGAAATACTCGGGATCCTCGGATGTCTCACCAAATCCCTTTCCCTCCGCCGTGTAAAGATCTTTCGCCGATGCGCACGAATAGTAGTTATCAAACAACATGCTTGTCGGGACAATATCGTCTTCTGTGCCATGGACAAAAAGCATCGGCGTAACTGACTGCCTAAGCTGCCTGCGAACGCTGACATCATTCATGGAGAAATGCAGGAACTGCCCGACATAGAAATCAACGGAAGGCATTAAGAACTTCCCGTCTATGTTCGAAATCTTGCGAACCATATGAAGGATTTCCTCACGAATCCCAGAAAACCCGCCGTCCTCAATAGCGCACTTGACATTCGTTGGCAAATAATCGCCCGCCGCATTCATTACCGCAACAGCGCCGACATTCACGCCAAGCAAGGCAATCTTTGCGCTCTTGTCGATATTAAGCAAATGGTTCAGCCAACTGATCAGATCATAATGTTCGTTCCAGCCAAGCCCGGTATACCTTCCCTCGGACATTCCGCATCCCCTTGCATCAATTGCAAGGACATTGAATCCTCTTTGGTCGGCTTCCCACATATAATCCAGCATTCCACCGCTATAGGAGCCAAGTCCATGCAGCAAGACCATCCACTTATGTCCCTCATGATTCGTCAAGCGCAGAGCATGAAGCTTCAGACCATCATAGGAATCAATGAATTCATCATCGCGCTTGCAGCCGGCAAGCCATTCGCTTTTCTCGCCAGCTTCCTTTGTAAGTCTCTTGATGCCGTTCTCATCGCCATATATATGCGATTTTTCCAAGTCAAACGCATTGCGGAAAACGGCGTATCCCGCCCCCGCATAGGCAGCGGCACCTGCAACAGCCGTTGCCCCGGCGACCTTCAGCAATGTGTGTTTATTTTTTTCTTCTGCCATAGTCATTCTCCGTTTACTTTACTATTAACAGTATTATAGCACGGAATCTATCCTTCCAAAACAGACAGTCTCTCGACAATCGTGTTAAATTGCTTCTCGTATGCCTCAAGCTTTTTCTTTTCCTGCTCGACCTTTGCGGCAGGTGCCTTGGCAAGGAATCCTTTGTTGGAGAGAATGCCGTTGCTTCTGGCAATTTCCTTGGAGAGACGCTCCTTTTCAAGCTGGAGCTTCTTGATCTCCTCTTCTTTGTCAGCTAACTCGCTGCTTGGAACCAGCATGGTTCCACCATGGATCGTCTCGATGGTCAAATCGCCCTCAAGGTTCGTTCTCCACTCCGCTTTTGCCATTTTCAGCAACATTGCCGCCATATCTGGGTTTGCTTCAATTGCGGTGCCATTGAGATCCCTGATCATGACATGGATCAATGCAGAAGGCTTTAACCCGTTGACGTTCTTGATTTCACGTATTTTTTGGATTGCCGAGATCATACGGTCCATTGACTCAAGGTCGCTCTTTGGAACATTTTCAAGAACCTTTGGCCACGTCTCCAAATGGATGCTTTCCTGCGCATGAGGCAACGCCAGATAAATCTCCTCGGTGACAAACGGCATGAACGGATGCAGCAAGCGGATAATTGCGTTCAACATATACAAAAGGGTTGATTGTGCCGCCTTGCGCACATCTTCATCCTCGCTGTTGAGGGAACTCTTGCTCATTTCGACATACCAACTGCAGAAATCATCCCAGACAAACGAATACAACTCGTTTCCAACAAGCGCAAACTCATATTTCTCCATGTTTTCCGTCACATGGGCAATCACTTCGTTCAGACGATTCAGGATCCAAGCGTCCGCCATGGATGGGCTAGACAAGTCGATGTCGCCAACCTCCATGCCTTCAGGCAAATTCATGATCACAAAGCGGGACGCATTCCAGATCTTGTTGATGAAGTTCCAAGCCGCCTCGACTTTCTGCGGAATATAGCGCATGTCCTGTCCTGGCGTGCTGTTGGTCGTCAAGAAGAAGCGAAGCGAGTCAACTCCATAGTCCTCAATGACCTGCATCGGATCAATGCCATTGCCAAGAGACTTGGACATCTTGCGTCCAAATTCATCTCTGATCAAGCCGTGGATCAAGACATCCTTGAATGGTCTGTTGTGGGTAAAATGACGCGCCTGGAATGCCATGCGCGCAACCCAGAAGAAAATGATGTCATAGCCAGTGACCATCGTGGTATTGGGATAATACCTATCATAGTCATCTGTCTTGTTTGGCCAGCCAAGCGTTGCAAAAGGCCACAATGCGCTTGAGAACCATGTATCCAAAACATCCTCGTCCTGCTCCCAATTTTCAATGTCGGCAGGCGCCTCGCTTCCAACATATGTCTCCCCTGTGATTTTGTTGTACCACGCAGGAATGCGATGTCCCCACCAAAGCTGCCTGGAAATGCACCAATCCTCGATGTTTTCCAGCCATTGTTCAAAGACACGGCTGAATCTTTCTGGATAGAAATTGATTCTTTGATCTGGATTCTTCTGATTTGCCAACACATCATCCGCCAAGGGCTTCATCTTGACGAACCATTGTTGCGAAAGATATGGCTCAACCACGCAATGCGTCCTTTCGGAATGTCCTACCTCGTGGGTAATCTCTTCGATCTTTACAAGGTTGCCAGCCGCCTCAATTTCCTTTGTCACGAGTTCGCGGCACTCGTAGCGATCCATTCCCTCATATTTGCCAGCCAATGCATTCATGGTTCCATCCGGGTTCATGCAGATGGGCTTTGGCAGATTGTGCCTTTCAGCGATCTGGAAATCGTTCGGGTCGTGCGCAGGCGTACACTTCATGGCGCCTGTGCCAAATTCCATGTCGATATAATCGTCCGCGATGATCAGCAGCGGCTCGTTGTTTGCAGGATTGACTGCATGCATTCCAACTAGATGCTTAAAGCGTTTGTCGTTTGGATTTACTACAACGCAAACATCGCCAAACATTGTTTCAGGGCGGGTCGTGGCAACCGTAAACTGATCGCCGGTCTCAACGACCTTGTAGTTGAAATAGTACATGTTGCCCTTGTCTTCCTGGTGATAGACCTCGATGTTGCTAAGCGCCGTGCGTGCCTCTGGATCCCAGTTGATGATGCGCCATCCACGATAGATCAAACCTTCGTTGTACAGGTCGATAAACACTTTTTCAACCGCTTTGTTGAAACCCTCGTCCATCGTGAAACGCTCGCGGCTATAATCCAAGGAATTTCCCAGCTTTGCCCATTGCTTGCGAATTGTTGCAGCGTATTCCGCCTTCCATTCCCATGCCCTTTCAAGGAACTTCTCGCGGCCAATGTCATAGCGCGAGATTCCTTCTTTCCTCAACCTCTCGTCGACCTTGGCTTGTGTCGCGATGCCTGCGTGATCCATGCCCGCTAGATACAGCGTGTCAAAGCCCCTGAGTTTCTGGTATCGAATGATGATGTCCTGCAGCGTATTGTCCCACGCGTGCCCAATGTGCAGGATTCCCGTCACGTTTGGTGGGGGAATGACGATTGTATAGGGATCCTTCGACTTGTCACCCGCAGTGAAATATCCCTTGGACACCCACTTGTCATACTTTCCTTCTTCTACCGACCTATGGTCGTATTTTTGCGCAAGATTCTTCTCCATGTTTTGCTCCTTTCAGAAAAATAAAAACGCCCCATGCACAGGACGTCGTGAACGTGGTACCACCTTTGCTTGCTTCTCAAACGCTTAACGCGCGTACACGGCACCCCTACTTATGGATTCAGGCATGCGGCTCACAGACGACTTCCCCTCTCTTTCCGATCCGTTTCCACCATTCCGGACTCTCTGCGACAGTACAAGAGGCTACTGCTTCTGGTCATTGCCAATGGAATGATTATAGCAAACAGCAAAAAAAATTCAACGGTCAATTTGATTCATGATGAAATTCGCGATATGCCAGGCAATGACAAAAAACACTAGGTAGCAAAACAGGCGTGGATAAGGATCGACCACGACAAACGTTGCGACAATCCTAAGTACCGCAATCAGTAACAAATAGCTGACAACATATGAAAGGACGCACATCAACGAATAAAATGCCAGCTCGCCAAAATCGCTTTTTTCCTGTTCTTTTCTTCCCATGCATTGTATTTTACTACCTCGCGCCTTAAAACGCCAATGCTATATGACCAAAGGAACCAATCGTTCGAAATGATAACCCTTGCGCACCCGCTTCGCGCAAGAAAGCAATGAATATCCAAATCCTTGTCTACAACAATAGATAGCGAAGAGTGTTCCCCACCAAATATGCTTCAAGTATAATAGACGCATATGTGTGGCAAATATATCTTTGACGATGGCGATAGCGAACAAATCGCCGATATGATCAACCTAGCACAAAACACCTTTGCGCCAGACGTGTATCGTTCACTTTCGTTTGGCGATGTATCGCCAGGACAAAGGACTCTTGGCGCATTTTTCAATCGCCAGCGTGGCGCCGTGAGGCTTGGCATAATGCAATGGGGGATTTCCGGGAGAAACAAGCGACTGGTTATCAATGCGCGCTCTGAAACCGCGCATGCTGCGTCTTTTTTCAGGAATTGCCTGCATTGCGCAATGCCTGCAAGCGGATACTATGAATGGGATGCCGACAAAACACGCTATTTGTTCTCGACCAATGACGACTGTATTTTCATGGCTGGCCTTTGGCGCATGGAGAATGGCATGCCTCGCTTTGTCGTCATGACCATGGATGCTCAAGGCGAAAACGCCCTGATTCATCCAAGGCAGCCAGTATTGCTCACCTACGAAAACGCAAAAACGTGGTGCATGCAAAACACCACGTTCAACGACATTCCGAGATTTTTCACAAAAGCCTAGAACAATCTTCCCACCAGCGGGATGCCAAGATGAGCATAGGCTTTTTCTGTTGCCACCCTGCCTCTGCTAGTGCGGTTAACCATGCCGATTTGAATCAAATACGGCTCATAGACATCCTCCAATGTCGTCGTCTCTTCACTGATCGCGTTAGCTAGCGCCTCAAGTCCTACAGGACCTCCGTGATAGCGCTCAATCAGACCCTTCAGATAGCGGATATCAACCTCGTCAAGGCCAAGCTCGTCGACATGAAGGCGCTCAAGCGCCTGAACTGCGACTTCCTTTGTAACATTACCATCGTTGAGAATCTGGGCAAAGTCACGAATGCGGCGTAACAGTCTATTCGCAATGCGCGGCGTGCCGCGACTGCGCTTGGCGATCTCGGCAACAGCATCATCCTCAATGGTGACGCTTAGCACGCGCGCGCTTCGTCTAACAATCAGAACCAATTGTTCCTGTGTATAGTAATCAAGCTTTGAGATAATGCCAAACCTATCGCGCAAAGGAGCCGAAAGATCTCCCGCACGCGTGGTTGCGCCAACAAGGGTAAACGGGGGAAGATCCAGACGAACACTTCGTCCTGTACCCCCTTCGCCTCCAACCATGATATCCAGCTCGAAATCCTCCATTGCTGGATACAGGATTTCCTCGATCATTTTCGGCAAGCGGTGGATCTCATCGATAAACAACACATCTCCTGGCTCTAGAATCGACAACAACGATGCCAAGTCGCCCGCCTTGCCAATGGAAGGTCCAGACGTTATCCTGATGCGGCTACCCATTTCATTGGCGATAATGTGTGACAAGGTAGTCTTTCCTAGTCCAGGAGGACCATACAAAAGCACATGGTCAAGCGCCTCGTTCCTTAGCTTTGCGGCCTTGATGTAAATCTTTAGGTTTTCCTTCAGGCCATCTTGTCCAATATACTCATCCAACGTTCGGGGGCGGATGGTTTCCTCGTCTTCCCCAGGCTGTGCTTCGGCGGAGACAATTCGTTCTTCATGCTCTTCACTCATTCAGTTTATCCTCCAACATGTGGATTCAACAGGTGCTTCAAGCCGATTTTCAAATATTCGCTGCTCGAAAGCCCTGGCTTTTCCATGAATATATTGCCCAGAAAACTGATTTCACTTGCCTTGTACCCAAGGTTTTTCAATCCTTCCATGGCATCAGTGATCTCTTGCGGGTATGCGGCAGGTGCAGGCGCTTTTTCCTTTGCCTCGGAATGGACAAGCTTACCCTTGAGATCCAGCACAATTTGGCTGGCGGACTTTGCGCCAATCCCTGGCATCTTCTTGAGTGCCGCGACATCACCCTGTTCCACCGCCGCAACGATTTTTTCATATCCAGCCTTGGCAAGCATATTCATCGCCGTCTTTGGACCAAGACCCTTGACCGAAATCAAGTTCAAAAACAGGCGCTTTTCTTCAATGGACTCAAACCCATACAATGCAATATCATTTTCCGTTATATGCATATATGTATGAATTTTCACCTGTTGATTCAATTTGATGTTTTCTACATGAGGATAGCTGATCTGCCATCCCACGCCATTTTGGTCAACTACAACATTGTCTACGCCATACGACGCAACTGTTCCGCTGATAAAAGCAATCATTACCTACTCCTTGAAATCCATCAGGAAAGACCCAACGATGACTTGGTCGCCATCGACTGCCCCTGCCTCGCGCAGAGCCTTGTCTACGCCCATCTTTGACAATGTGGCACCAAATTGGTAAACCTCTTCCTCATTGTCAAAATTCGTTGAATCAAAAAGCCTGTCGATTTTTTCCGACTCAACCTTGAAGCGATGCGCGCCATAATTGACAATTTTAAAATCTGGACGCTTTGGCTCATAGCGATACACGACAGTTGCTTCAACGCTTTCAAGATTTTCGTTTTCAGTCTTCCTTGCGTTTTCAATCGCCTCCATCGTTGCATACAGCACTGCGTCAAGCCCTTGGTGGCGCAACGCGCTAATCTCGAAAACCTTTAGTTCGGGATACTTTGCCTTGAATTCTGCGAGGTATTCCGGCGCGTACTCATCATCCATTTTGTTCGCAACCACAATCTGCGGCTTCTTTTCAAGCTCCATGTCATAGGCCGCAAGTTCCTTATTGATAATCTCGTAATCTTCGACCGGATTGCGTTCTTCGCCCGACATGTCGATGACATGAATCAATACGCGGCATCTTTTGATATGCCTGAGGAACTCGTGACCAAGCCCCTTTCCTTCTCCAGCGCCTTCAATCAGCCCAGGCATGTCCGCTAAGACAAAACCTCTTTCATCCGGCAAGGAGACAACGCCAATGTTTGGCTCAATCGTTGTGAAAGGATAGGCGGCAATCTCTGGACGCGCCGCCGTCACAATGGAAAGAAACGTTGATTTCCCCACGGATGGAAAGCCAATGATGCCGGCATCGGCCAAAAGCCGCAACTCAACGATCAAGTCAAGGCTTTCACCCGGCTCTCCAGGCTGCGCATATTCCGGCGTATCATTGCGCGATGTCGCAAAATGATAGTTTCCCAAACCGCCTCTTCCGCCATGGGCGACCAAGACCTTTTGTCCAGGCACCGTCAAGTCTGCGAGAAGGTCATGATTTGCAGCATTCCTGACCATTGTTCCTAAAGGAACCTGGACAACCGCATCTTCACCAGACTTCCCATGCATTTTCTTGGTCATCCCAGCCTGGCCATCTCCTGCCCTTACCGACTTGGTGAACCTCAGCTTGGTCAAGGTTGTTTCGTTTGTATCAACCTGGAACCAAACATCGCCGCCATCGCCGCCATCGCCGCCAAAAGGTCCGCCATTTGGATAAAACTTCTCGTGGCGCCATCCGACACATCCGCGTCCGCCATCCCCTGCCTTAACATGCAGTTTAATATAGTCAATCATTTCTTCCTCCTTCCTGTTTTATAAAAACACTCCCGGTAAAACGCCGGGAGTGTCGACTGGTAAACGTTAAGCTTCTACAGTATAGACAGAAACCTGTTTTCTCTTCTTGCCAAGGCGCTCATACTTGACGATGCCTGACGCTGTTGCAAACAATGTATCGTCTCCGCCCTTCATGACATTCTTGCCCGGGTAGATTCTTGTGCCTCTCTGACGGTAAATAATGTTTCCAGCTTTAGCGAACTGGCCGTCCGCCTTCTTTGCGCCAAGTCTCCTGCCTGCCGAATCACGACCGTTCTTGGTGGAAGAAACACCCTTTTTGCTGGCAAAAAACTGAATATCCAGTGTGAACTTCATGTATTTAGACCTCCGTAACCTTAATTTTCAAATACTTGCTTTGTTCAGCCGCCGTCTGCAGCTGTATGAGTCCAGTGCGCATCACCGCCTCGGACACAGTGGTAGGCTTGTCGATCCTAATGCGGACGACATTATCGCCAATCTCTATGTCTTCGATGCCGCACAGCTCATTGACCGCATTGCACAAGCCAAACGCAACGCCGCTAACCAGTGCGCATACAAGATCCTCGCCATGAGGCGCGCTATCCGCATGCCCTGATATCTCAAGGGACACAATCTGTCCGCCACAGGTCTTAAAGCGGGCTTTAATCATTATGCCTCAATGGATTCAACCAGCAACCTTGTATATGGCTGCCTATGACCCTGTCTGCGGCGTGTGGAACCCTTCTTTTGCTTGTACTTGAAGATACGAATCTTTCTTTCCTTGCCTTGCTTCTCCACCTTGCAAACGACCTTTGCTCCTTCAACATATGGAGTTCCGATCTTTGTCGTGCCATCGCTGACAAGAACAACCTTGTCAATCACCACTTCTTGATCTACCTCAACGTCGAGCTTCTCGACGAAGATGGACTGTCCAGCCTCTACCATCAGCTGCTTTCCGCCTGTTTCGATAATTGCGTACAAATCAAACACCTCCTTATTATCTTAAGACGCGCCATGCAGGGAGCTTGCGCATTACCCTGTTCTGAGCGGTTACCGACCCGAGAGGGTTGATAACGGCACTATATTACATGCTTTCATTAACATCGTCAACAACTATTTCATTAGCTTGGCAGCTTTTTTCACGAACTTTGGGCGATCTCTTTCGGCGCAATTACTCAAACTGGTAAGCGCCGAGAATATTTTGAGCTTTTCATCTGTTGAATAGCTATCATCTGTCTCGATTCTCAAGATGGTCGGGCTTAATGCGTCCAGCAGGTCTCTCTCGCTGAATCGCTCACAACCGCGCATTGTCTTGGAAAACATCGCCGCCACCATTTGGTCATGTCGCATTGCCATTAAAGGAAATCCTCTCTTTCCCGTGATAGCCGCACCGTTTTGGTCTGAATAGTCTCCATGGCCTTGTCCAGCATGCTTTCATAGTCAAACTTTGCCTCATGCATCTGCGCTTTCTTGATCGTTGGCTTTGTGACCGGATTCTTTGGGTCAAAAATTGTGCAACAATCTTCAAACGGCAGGATCGAAGTTTCGTATGTCCCGATTTTTGTCGCCAGCCCGATGATTTCGAGCTTGTCGAAGCAAACCAGGGGACGAATCACGGGAATGCGCACGGCATCATTGATGCAAGCAATAGACTCAAGGGTCTGGGATGCGACCTGTCCAATGCTTTCACCCGTTGCGATCGCGAGGCATCCATTCTCATTGGCGATTCTTTCAGCCAAGCGGAACATCATGCGCCGCATTAATGTAATGGCGTAAGGATCCCCAGCTTTTTCATAGATCTTCAGCTGGAGGTTCGTGAAATTCACAACATGAAGCCGCATGTCGGATTGATATTCGCTTACCAGCGTTGCAAGATCCTCAACCTTCTTGCGCGCATTTTCGCTTGTATACGGCGGAGAAGCAAAATGCACAGCCTCAACCTTTAAGCCACGCTTCATCAGCTCATACGCAGCCACTGGTGAATCTATCCCGCCCGAAAGCATTAACAAGACCTTCCCATTGATGCCAGCAGGATATCCTCCTGCACCAATGATCTTATCAGACGTGATGTAGGTTTCGTTCGCGTGGACTTCTATGCGAATGGCGAGCTGAGGATCGTGGACATCGACTTTCAAGGCAGTATTGCGCAAGATTTCTCCAGCGCACGCACGGTTGATCTCATCGCTTTTCATCGGGAAGCTCTTGTCATGGCGCCGCGTCATGATCTTGAAAGTCTGCTTATCGGACTCCTGGGCAATTTCCAAACATCTGGCCTTGATCACTTCAATGTCCGTATCGACTTTTTCCGTGAAAGAAAAGGAACTGATGCCAAATACCTTGCACAGCCTCTGCTTTACGCACTGAGGATCCTGATCGGTCATTTTAATGTAGATCCTGTCGTATGTCTTTCGGTATTCCAACCCCTCAATATCCGATAGCATGTCTTTGATATTCGCCATAAGGCGATTGATGAAGTCACGTCGGTTCTTGCCCTTCGTGCTCAGCTCGCCAAAGCGAATCAAAACCGTGTCATACTTAACCATATTTCTGAACCATCTCCTTTACCGCGCTCAAAAACGCGTCTATTTCCATCTCTGTGTTGTCATGCGAAAACGTTGCCCTGATACAAGCGCTTGCCCGTTCATCGCTGAAACCCATCGCCTTCAAGACATAACTAGGGTCCAAAGAACGTGAGGCGCATGTGCTACGCGCGGATACCATGAATCCACGTCGATTCAATTCATTCTGCATCACTTCACTGGTCATCTTGAGGCATGAGAAATTGACAAAGCCTGGCGCCGCATCGACAGGGGAATTGATCACGATTCCATTGATCTTCCCAAGCCCTGCCAAAAGCCGTTCCTGAAGCATCTTTGTCCTTTCTTGCTTTTCCTCCATTCTCTCCATGGCAAGACGCAAGGTCTTTGCCATGACCAAGTTGACCAAGGCATTGCTGGTGCCACCGCGCAACCCACCTTCCTGTTCGCCGCCATTGATCAATGGCTCAAGCGGCACATGGCGCCGTCGAACCAAGATTCCGCTGCCCTTCAATCCCCCAAGCTTGTGCGCCGATATCGAAGCAAGGTCGATGTTCGTTAGATCGATGGGGATCTTGCCAACCGCCTGCGTCAAATCACAATGCATGTAGGCATGAGAATGCTTTTTCACATATTCAGCGATTTCGCCGACTGGATTGATCGAGCCAACCTCGTTATTGACCATCATGACGGAGACGATGGCAGTATCTGGCCGCAATGCCGCCTTGACATCCTCTATTTGCACCTTCCCAGTGGAATCCACAGGAACATACGCTACGTCATAGCCAAAAACCCTTTCCATCTGCCGACATGCATTCAAAATGCTTGAGTGCTCGATATTCGTTGTCACAATGTGTCGCTTCGACATATCCGCAAGGCATACGCCCTTGATAGCAGCCGAATTCGCCTCCGATGAGCCAGAGGTGAATATCACCTCTTCGCTAGATATTCCCAAAAGCCCGGCGATCGCTCCCCGGGCCTTCTCCATCATTCTGTTTATCTCTGTTCCTTCATCGTAAAGAGACTCGCTGTTTACATAATACCTATCCAGCAAATCCTTGTATGTCTTGAGGACATCCGGATTGACATCCGTTGTGCTGGCATGATCCAAATATATCCTATTGCGCACCTTTAGCATTCTCCCTGATCATAGACTCATAGTTGCCCGGATGGATCTTTTCAATTGTACCGATCGCATACTCCAAAGCCTGTGTATATTCCCCATTGCGGAAGCACAGCTCCGAGCGCGTCAATTCTGAATCAATGTCCGGGTATGTAGAACGGTAGCGGTTGCCAAATACAATCGTATTCTCAACCATCATCACCGATCCCACCGTATTGTTAACGTTATTGTAAAGCGTATAGATAAAGTCCAGCGCCTCTTGCTGCACCGCCACCAGCAATTGCATGTTCAACGGGCTTTCGTTGACCAAGGACTTCATGCGCGCAATGTACTCTTGCGCCTTACGCATGTCCGCATCGAATGTATCGGAAATGGAAGGAAGCTTGTACTTTCTTACTTTCACCTCCATCTGGTTCATGATAATCTGAAGCTTGACCAGCTGTTTCCTGATGCGGTCTTCATCCCCGGCAGCCGCTTCAAGCCTTGACCTCATTTCCTTGAAGGAATCGTTGCAGGCGCCAAATTGATCACTCAACTGCTTCAACTGCCCGGTAATGACAGTCGCCGGCGTGTTTGCGCTTGAAATCAAGCTAAACACCGCTGGCTTTTTGTTGTTCAGCGAAGCAAGCCTGCTGCGGCAATTGGTGAACTCTTCCTCCATCGCTGTCAAGTCAAACTTGCCCGCGTTGGCGGCGATCGCTTGCTTGACAAATGTTGCGTTGGCATCCGTTTCAGCCTGAATCGCATTAATATCTCCTGCGATCTTCTGGATGTTATTGAATGATTCCGTCTCTTTAAAAACCGCTTCATCAAGTTGGTTGATCCGATCCTTGTACGAATCCAGGTTTTCCCGAATACCTTCCACCACGCCTTCCTTGAGGTTGTTGAGATCCGTGCGCAAAGACTCCGCAAGGACATTTAGCTGCCTTTCAATCTCCAAGTGCTTGAGGTACACACCCCTGTTTCGGTTGACGATATAGTCATGCTGCAGATTCTCGGCCATCTTGGGAATCACGCCGCGCGCATCCTCAAGAAGCGATGGCATCTCATTGACCTTTGCCTCCAGTTCGTCAAGCTCCGCAGTGATAATCTCCAACTCATGGTTCGCATTGTCATAATCATTGGAATACATCCACTCCTCAAACGTGGAGAATCGTTTTTCAATTTCACCAATCCTCTTTTCAATCAAATCCCAGCTGTACGAAAGCATCTGGGAATTCTCTTGCGCCTGATTCTTCAGGATGCGGAAACGGTTTTTCAGGATGTTCACGCCCTGCCGCTGCTCTGTCTCGCGCGATAGAATATCATCCAAGACACCATCAAGGTTGCGAGCATCATTCTCCGCCAGCGTCAGGTCAGTCTCCAAATCCGTCAACAGCTTGTCGGCCTTTCCAAGCTTGCCGACAAGGATCTCATCCTCAGCTTCCGCCAGTTGGTTCGCAATCCGGGAGATTTCTGCCTGCGTGCCATCGTAGCTACGCTTTGCGTCCGCCACCTTTTGCGCCGTCTGCTGATCCACCCGGCTAATCGCAACGGCCTTGTTCATTTTCAAGGAAATCGGAATGCTTTTCAGTGCATTGTACCGTTCCTCAAGCTCCGTCAGCTCTTTTTTAAACTGAACAGTCTTGAATCTTTGCACAACCAGCCATGCGACCAACACTAGCAATAGCACGAAAATCACAACGACCACCTTGACATCAGAAATAAAGCTTAAAAACTGATTCATGAAACCCCCTTCTCGCAGTTCATCATATTTTAACACATAAACAATCGTGGTGACTCAATGATTTTCCTAAGAGGCAAAAGATCATCGGATTTTAAACTTTTCACTTGACTTTTCAGACAAAAAGTGGTAGAATCGTTCCTGCGTTAAATGACTGCAGCTTGCGTAGTCATGCAAATCCAGCGTTTCCGCCGCTATCTGATAGCGCACCTAAGTAACTCGCTGCACGAAATTGCGAAAGGGTTCACGGAAACACCTTGTATTGATGATTCGCACCTGTTGTTGTTTTCGGCCATTATTTATCAGGAGGAAACAAAACATGGCACGTTACACTGGTCCTATTTGGAAGAAATCCAGACGTTTAAGCTTCTCCGTCCTTGAGACAGGCGAGGAACTCAAAAAAAGACAGTATGCGCCAGGCCAGCATGGTCCTACAAAGCGCATCAAGCTAAGCGGATATGGCCTGCAGCTTCGCGAGAAGCAGAGGGTTCGCTACATGTATGGCTTGAACGAAAGACAGTTCTCCAACCTTTTCAAAAAGGCTTCGAAGATGAAGGGCATGGCAGGTCTCAATTTCCTTGTCTTGCTCGAAAGCAGGCTTGACAACCTTGTTTACCGCCTTGGCTTCGCAAGAACTCGTAGAGCTGCAAGACAGCTTGTCACACACGGCCACATTGAGGTCAACGGCAAGAAGCTTGACATCCCTAGCGCCGAGATTGCTGTCGGAAGCGAGATCGCTGTCCGTGAAAGATCCAAGAACATGAAGGCTATCGCCGAATCCCTTGAGTCCAATATCAGCACACCTGCATTTGTGACTGTCGATAAGGAAAACAAAAAAGGCACATATGTTCGCCTTCCTGAAAGAAGCGAACTCAACCAGGAAATCAATGAATCCCTGATCGTTGAATTCTACAACCGTTAATCTTTAGCGAGAAATGTGCATGCAAAAAGCCGTCCAATTTGGACGGCTTTATTGTTTGATTTCGTCAGTGCGAGAAAGACAAACACCTTCTCTGTTCTTTCCCATCAAGAACAAATATTGCCTCGACATGACCCTTTGGTTGCTTTAGATGAACTTCCTTTGCCTGGGTGTATCGGCGCATTTCCCGGTACAGTGCAACCTTCTCCTCGTCATATCCTGCCGCATTGTCCGACATTAGAAACACGCCTCCAGCAAGCGCATCCAACATCGCCAAGTCGCGTTTGCACGAATGGGACAAGTCCAAATTGTCCTCGCGCAGGAAAAACACGTCTGGGTCAGACAGGTATGCCCTGCCATTGAGCTGGCTTCGGCTGACAATATTGTCGATGGCATTCTTAGTAGATGGTCTTTCCCTATGAATCAACCTCATATGCACCTTGTCGTTCCAATCCAAAGTCACATCACAACCAATGCGACAATAATCAACCAAGCCAAAAGCACTCATCACCGGCACCCCACAGCCAAGGATCAGCTTTTCTCCACACCATTTCCTCAATAACCTCATTGCCCTGTCCATGCGACCGCCCCGTGTCTCGGTCATATTGCCAAAAGGCGCAGCACCATAAAGAAAATCCAGCTTGACAAGATCAAAGCCCCACTCATTCAACACACGGTCAAATACCTTTTCAAGATAGGCAATGACCTCGGGGTTGCCTATGTCTAGGGAATAGAAGCCAGACCAATTGCAGCCATCTTTCCAAGGCTTTCCGTCCTTCATAAAGAACCAATCGCGATGCGTGGAGAACAATTCTGATTTCTCCTCGGCAACGAATGGCGCAAGCCAAAGACCGGCTTTGTATCCAGCCGCATGAATCTGGTCGCAAACATTCTTCATGCCATTGGGGAATTTCTTTTCGTCGCAAGCCAGCCAATCTCCAACATATGGCTCCCAGCCATCGTCTACTTGGAAAAGATCGCCTTTTTCAAATATTCTGGAACACCCTTCCAAGTCCGCCAGTATTGTATCTTCGCTGATATTTTGGTAACGGTTATACCAACTGGAATACCCGAAGAGTTTCTGTGTGGTGCGCGGCTTGATCCCCATTGCCTCAAACCAGGCATCAAACACATGATCTTCGCTGCCCTCAGCATAAAACAAGTCAAGCAGTGGATATTCCCCATTGCATTTGACATCTGCGCAATCACGTTCTATCACCAAGACATCTTGGCTGGCATCATAACAAAACATGGTATACCCTGGTTTCTCATCCAGCGAAGCAAACAAACGATAAAACTCCCCTTGCCTGAACCAGCAGTATGAGAATCCATGGAGAATCCCCCTTTGGTTCGGGTAGCTGACGAAATGATAGTCGCCATAGCGGTCAAAAGAATATTTTTCAATGATCGCCCTTGGAATCCCGTGTACGCCCCTGATCTTATCTTTTTTCTTGTATAACGGGCAATGCGTCCAAGTCTGAAAACCATTCATAAACACCGTCTCGGAGTTCTTGACATTAATGTCTACGACAGCCTTTACACTCTCAATAACACCCGTCAAATTGGCGTGGATATGTGTTGCGCCAATGTCCGCCTGGATTTTTCCAGAACACTCATCGACATCTGTCTTTGCCATCCAATGGATTATCATGCCTTTCTCCTTTCGCGCAGCTGAAGCGCGATTTCCTCCGCCTTTTCATCCGTCAAAATAAACTTTCTCTTAAAGACAAGAAGCGCAATGAGCAGTCCCGCAATCGGTATTAATGTCATCAGCAGGCGCAAGCCCATCAGCGTCTGGACCGATTGTTCGACAACCATCGACTCTTGATCTGTATTTCCCACAAGGCCGATGATATCAAGTCCTACGCCAGTCATGAATACCGCAAAGCCAGAAGCCGCCTTGACGACAAACGTCTGCATGGAGAAAATGACACTTTCCTCGCGATGACCCGTTTTCAATTCGCCATAGTCGACCGTTCCAGAAAGAAACACCGTTGTCAACACTGTCAGAATGCCATTGGACATGAAGACAAGCAATCCTGGAACAAGAAGCACCGGCAAAGATCCCGACAAGCCAGCAAGGCACGTTGCAAGAAGCATTGCATACCCCATGATCGCGGTACACAGGCAAATCGTAAAAATCTGCGTATTGCCCAATCTTTTGCGAAGCATCGGATAAACAAGCATCATGCCAAGGATCTGTGATCCACCTCCCACCGAGCTGAATATGGTATATGTTGACTGCCAATCGGCGCCGCCAAGGTCATATTTGAAGAAGTAGATGATAAGGTTGGAAGTAATGTACAACGCGCAATTGATGAGAACGATTGTCACAACGGTAACCATTGCCTGGTCATTGGCAAACAGCGCTTTGAACATGTCCGAGACACCAACCGTCTCCATGGTGCCTTTTTGCTCGCTTGGTTCCTTGATCAACATGCAGCAAATGACTTCGCTGACGACAAACAAGACTGCCACAATCAAGGCAAGTCGCCCAAAGCCAACCACTTCATTTCCACTCCCGAGTACCTTGACGCTCATGACCGTGAAAATCGTGATCAATGCATTTCCAACTCCGGCACATGTCCTGCCGACCACCGACATGCCCTCGCGGTCGGCAGCATTGTCCGTGACCGCCGGGATCATAGACCAATACGGGATGTCCATCATGGTGTAGGTAACGCCCCAAAGGATGTAGACTACCGAGAAAAACGTCATCAGCGCCTTGCCCTGAAGGCTTCCTGCGCTAAACAAGGCAAACAAGACGAAAGCATTGAGAAGTGTCCCGCTCAACAGCCAAGGCCTGAATCTTCCCCACTTTGTATTTGTCTTTGCGACAAGCACGCCCATGAACGGATCGTTCAACGCGTCAAATATACGGGCAATCATCAAGATGAGTCCGACAAACGTTGCGGAAATGCCAAGAAGGTCTTGATAGTAATACATGACATAGGACGCGCTTAGCGCATATACCATGTCCTTGCCTATGGCCCCTAGGCCATAGGCAGCCATCTGTCTTTTATCAAATTTCATTTCCTTATTCTCCTTCCACCAAAAATTCCAGCGTCTTGGTCTTCAGACCTTCGCACTTGATCGTCAAAACGCCTTTGCCACTTTGCCCGACCGTTTTCACATACGTACCACACATGCCGCCTTCCGCACAAACGATGGATGGCCCGACAAGCGCAATGCTCCCGCAAGCCTCCAATACCAAGGGAAGCTGGCAATATGACGCAACATTCCCATTGCCATCTACAATGCGCAAACGTACCAACGCCATGTCATATGTGTCTGAAAAGCACAATGTTTTGCTTGATGCCTTTGCCTCGATCTCCAGGGATGTATCTGGCGCCTGATGCCTTGTCGCGACAACTTTGCCGTCCTTGACTGCATCGAATCGCCAGACAACCGATCCGCCTCCCCAGCCACCGACATACTTTCCATACAGTTCAACGCCTTTCTCATATGTCATGCCATAGCGTGCCATGCACCAGCCAAGCGATGCCTTGTACCGCAATGGCAGATTCGCCATCCCGTATTTCCCCGCTGCGTTCAATGACTCACGCACAAGCCTTTCCTGCGTGCCAGATAGATTCTCATTGTTTTTCAACAAATCTCCAATCAAGTCATCAATCTTAATCGGACCATGCTCCAATGCCTTGAATTCACTTGAGGAATATGTACCCACATATGCATCGTTCTTGTACAAGCGAACCTCATCCGCATTGGTGAACACATAAAAGCCATCGATATGTCCGCCAGGATAGTCGCCAATGTCCATGGACGTGCCAATCTCCAAGACTGGTTTATTCTCTGCCTGGGAAGCATATACCGCAGCAGCGATTTTCGGGTTTCGGAACATATCCATCACGCCATGGTAGCATACCCTATCCCCCGAGCCAAAGTCTTTGTGCGTCTGGTAGTCGAACATACACCACTGGAAACATCCCAGATGATCCTCGTCCTCCATCGCGTCGTTAAGTACCTTGGCATGGCGAAGCGCATGTTCCTGTCTCTTTTCCATCGGGTCAAACGACTTGGTGGGGAACATGTGGCCGTTTGCCTCGGTAATCAACAACGGTCTATCGATGTCGGGCGTTACGTCTGCCTTCTTCCTTACGCCGGCATTGGCGCCAGAGTGAGAAAAATCATTGTATGCATAGACGTCTTCAAGCAGCGAACTCTTTTCCAAGTAACGCACACCTGATGTCGGGCGGCTTGGATCCAACCGATGGGCTATACGGTTTGTCTCGGTGTAAAGCTCATCATCGTCCAAGCTTTCGTTGATCCTTACTCCCCAAAGAAAGATAGACACATGATTGCGGTATTCCTTGACCATCTCCTCGGTGTTGATGATCGCCTGTTTCTTCCATTCCTCATCGCCCAGATGCTGCCAACCTGGTATTTCCGTAAACACCAATAATCCAAGTCGATCACAAGCGTGCAAGAATGCGTGACTTTGCGGATAATGGGATGTCCGCACCGCGTTTACACCTAATTCTTCCTTCAGGATCCTTGCGTCTTCTTCCTGCAAGGAATCAGGCGCAGCGTATCCGATGTATGGGAAGCTCTGATGGCGGTTCAAACCCCTGACAAAGAAAGGAGCTCCATTGAGTATCAGCCGATTGTCATCCAGCGCAATCGTCCTAAAGCCAAACTCCACCTCCACGACATCGTCCCCTAACGTTAGCCGACATGTATAAAGATGCGGCGCATCTGGCGTCCAAGGCTTGACGCCATGGACAATAAAGCAAAGATGATCTTCTTCCGCAGTACGCGCAATCAATGTAAGCTGCCTGTCCCCATCGAAAATCGTCGCTTTAGGCTTCATTGTTGTCTCGTCACTGAGTTCATACGCTATATCGACCGTATGCACTGTCGGGGTTGTGACAAACACATCCTGGATGTGGAGAGGCTGGCGCGTCTCGTAGTAGACATGACGATAGATTCCGCCATATGTCAGATAATCTATGACAAACCCAAACGGGGGAATGGCGCCGTTCTCGCTCGAATCAAGCATGACGCACAAGTCATTCTCCTCGCCAGGCATCACGTAATCCGTGACATCCACCCTAAAACCAGTATATCCGTTCCTATGCTCAGCAACCTTTTGCCCATTGAAATATACAACGGCAATATGCGCGCATGCGTCAAAGACAATGAAATGGCGCATTCCTGCGTCTTCTTTCGCCACATATACCTTGCGCCGATACCCCGAAACCATTTGGTACGACTTGTCGTCTGCGTCATGCAATGGCATCATCGCCACCGTATGGGGTATTTGCACTTCAACGCCCTTGACCTTTCCCGCAAGAAACTCTTGCGACCAATTCGACACAAATTCCCAATTATCATCAATCCTTACTCTCATACCTTATTCCTCTCGCAATAAAACACATGTAAAAAACGCCATGATCCCTATGCATGCAATGACTTTTGCCATACGCAAGCCAGGAAGGATCCACGCAAATATGGATTATGCATACGCAAAAACTAAGCCAAGAAACTCCACATTCACATTTCACCCATGTCGGAAGCAGCGTTTTTCATTTAATTCTTTTTCAATTATAGCAATAGCCCCACCTTTCCGCAACCAACAAAAAAACCTGCGCCTCAGCACAGGCCTTCCTTTTGCATATGTCTTTCAATGATGACCTTGATAATGTCTGCCGCAAGCTGTGCATCATCGTTGCAGATGACATACTTGTAATGACTTGTCATTTCCATCTCGCGTTGCGCCTTCGCAAGCCTTTCCTGCACCAGTTCCTCAGGCTCCGTTGCCCTGCCCCTGATGCGCCTTTCCAGCTCCTCCATGCTTGGTGGAACGATAAAGATCGTCAAGGCATCGGGAATCTTTTTCTTCACCTGCATGCATCCATCAACCTCAATCTCAAGGATGACATTTCTTCCTTCTTCACGTATTTTCTCGATTCCCTTCAATGGCGTTCCGTAGTAGTTTCCCACAAATTCCGTATACTCAAGCAATTCGCCTTTTTCCACCGCTTGTTCAAAATCCTCGCGGGTGACAAAGTAGTAATTGACGCCTTCCTGTTCTCCTTCGCGCATCTTCCTGGTGGTCATTGAAACGGAATATGAAAGCTTCAATTCCGGATCATCCTTGAACTTCTTTATCACCGTTCCCTTTCCCACGCCGGAAGGACCGCTGATAACAATACATAAACCCTTCGCCATATTATTCCCCTTTCGTCTATGTAAAATATAATGCCGCCGCGCCAATCCGTCAACCGTGATATAATTTCGGGCACGGAGGTAACCATTATGGCGCTTGACGGCATTTTACTGCACAAGATCATTCCTGAAATAAGAAATTCGCTTCCCGCGCGAATGCAAAAAATTTGGCAAATCTCCTCTACGGAGATCCTATTCCAAACACATGGCAGCCAAGGAAAGCAATTATTGTTGATATCATGTCATTCTGTATACAATCGCATGCTGTTTACAAACCGCAGCTACCCAACCCCAAACGAACCAGGTAATTTCATCATGGTTCTAAGAAAATACCTGGAAGGAGGGTTTATTGAGTCCATTGAGCAAGCGGAACTTGATCGCTGGTGTTGCATGTCCATCCGCAAGCGTAACGACCTTGGGGATATTGAAAGATTCAGCCTCTACATTGAGCTGATGGGAAAGTATGCCAACGTTATTCTTGTAAATGGAGAAAACAAGATCATCGATGCGCTCAAGAGAATCCCGCCTTTTGAAAATTCCCGCAGAACCATTCATCCTGGTGCTCTCTTCCAGCCCACAGAATCGCAAAACAAGAAGGATCCTTTCAAGGAGACGGTAGTCGACACATCCATGTCGATGACCAAGCAGTTCTCAGGCTTCTCGCCATTTCTCTCGCGCGAAGTCGAGTTCCGCATGGCAAATGGACAAACCTTTGCGTCCATCATGCAGGAAATCGAGTCCTCAAAGAGCCTTTATATCGCCAATAGCAACAATGAAGCGGTATTCCATTGCATTGAGCTTACGCACCTAGGAGAATGCCGCTGTTATCCCTTGTTCGAGGGTTTCGATATCCTTTACTACCACAAGGAGGAAAAAGACCGAATCCGCCAGATTAGCGGAGACATCTATCGCTTTGTCAACCGCCAACTTAAGCATCAGAAGACAAAGCTTCCCCGCCTACAGGAAGAATACGACAATGCCTTGGAATGCGACAAATATCGCATCTATGGCGAACTGCTATATGCCTACAATATCACTGACACCAAGGGTGAAACGCAAATCACACTAGAAGATTTCGAGGGGCAGCAAGTGCGTATTCCTCTGGATCCAAAGCTTGACGGAAAAGGAAACGCTCGCAAACACTATACGCGCTATGGAAAGCTAAAAAAGGGGCAGGCATATCTTCAGGAACAAATCCAAATCTGTGAAAATGAAATCTCCTATTTCGAAGGGCTTTTAAGCCAATTGGACATGGCGGATTTTGATACTGCTTCCGAAATCCGAACAGAATTGATTCGCCTTGGATACATTGCTGAAAAGAAAAACCCACGCCGCAAGAAGAAAGAAATCCCTCTTCATATCAAGGAAGTCGAAGTGGATGGCATCAAGATTTCCTTTGGTCGCAATAACCTTCAAAACGATGCATTGACATGGCACATCGCAAAGAAAAACGATACTTGGCTCCATGCCAAGGATTACCATGGCTCGCATGTGGTCATCCACGACCCTCGCCCAAGCGAACATGTCATGCGCATCGCCGCAAACATTGCGGCGTATTATTCTGCTGGAAGGCACTCCACATCCGTTCCCATCATGTACTGCCCTATCAAGAACCTAAAGAAAATCCCTGGCGCTAAACCAGGGATGGTGCAACTTGGCTCCTATCGAATGATCTACATCGATCCAGACGAAGATCAGCTTTCTTTCTTAGGCATCAGCCTCTGATTCCTATAAGCGAGCTCAAGAAGCTTTTTTACCTCGAACATGCGAAGCTTTCGATACTCCCCTTGGCGTAAAGAGCCAAGTTCCAAGCTACCGTATTTGATGCGTGCAAGCCTGGTCACACGGCAGCCGAAATACTCCATCATGCGCCGTACTTCACGGTTGCGACCTTCAATGATCGTAACGCGAAGCACGGTTTTCTTTTTCTTTTCCGAACGTTCCATGAGTTCAACATCGCATGGCAACGTCATTCCATCGTCCAAGCGTATCCCCTTCGATAATTGGCGCGCCATGTTGTCGGTGAACACGCCATTGACGTACACCTCGTATGTCTTTGGGACATGACAGCTCGGGTGCATCATGCGGTTCGCAAACTCCCCGTCGTTTGTCATCAAAAGGATACCCGTGGTGTCATAGTCCAGCCTGCCAACAGGAAATATCCTCTCTTCGACATCAGGAAAGCAACTCATCACTGTGTCCCTTCCACGGTCATCGCTAACAGCGCAGATCGTGCCCCTTGGCTTGTTCAACAGATAATAGACCTTTTGTTCCTCTTGAAGATGTTTCCCATTGACGACAACTTCATCGTTTTCCGATACCTGGACGCCCATTTCTCGCACAACCACGCCATTGACCTTGACCTTTCCAGCAAGAATCAACTCCTCGGCCTTTCGCCTAGACGCTACGCCAGCGCGAGCAATCCGTTTTTGCAATCTTTCCATTCACACTCCTAATGCCAGTTTTGTGTGTTCCCCCAGAACGCACTGCCAGCCTTTGAATAATCATTTAATATCATCACGGGGATCCGACCAAACTTACTGTCTTCCTTTGCTAGCAAACAACAGGCGCTTAGTCTTTTTCGCCCATCAATGCAAACATAGCCATCCTCTGTCACGTTGACCTGCACTGGTATGGCAATGCCTCGCTGACGTATGCTGGCGATGAACTTCTCGTCGCATGCGACAGTTTCAAAGCGAATATCCTTGATGTCAACCATTCTGTTTATCATTATTCGCCCGCCATATAAATCAGGCAACAGACCGGAAAAAGGCAATATTGTTTGAGAAATTCTTCGGCGCTGGTTACATGGGACTGCATTCCATATATCGCATTGAAAAACTGAAAACGCTGGTTCCCTAGTTTCCTGAATGCAACATAATGGGCGCCTCTTGCATGGGAATATAGCAAGATCCCGCTATCGCTCTTTTCCATTTTCCGCGCGATTCTCGCCTTGTCTGCGATCAAATGTCTCGCCTTGAGATTTCTTTTTCGCAACCAATAGAGTTCCATAAACAAGCCTTGTCCCATTACTTCTCCCAGAAAGGCCTTTTTCTGCAGTTCCTCGGCGCAAACTTGCATGCCTGTCTCCATGCCATTCATCTTGAGCAAATTGAATGCCGCAATCCAGCCGCATCCCTTCGCCTTTGTATCAAACCAGCCAAACGGTAGCTTTTCCATCAACCCTTGGTTGATGATAAACCCTTCGCTGTCAAACGCCCTGTCCTCTACCTGAAAGCGCCAATCTTCGACGATTTTTTGACGTAAGTCGCCTTTTGGAAAAAAACCGTTTTTCCGATACACTTTCTCAGCAAACACGGGTTTTGTGACAAGACGCAATGGATGAAACTGCCGAATGGCGTGTTCGCTTGCCATTGCGACAAAACGGCAGAGATAGCTTGGATCAATCTCATCTGTCAATGTGATCTCGAATTCTGCGACATTACCATCCGCATGGCATGTCAAATAGCCAACAGGCTTGTCATCGACGACAAAAATCCTCGCATTCCTTCCTGTTCTTGCCAATCCTGGCTGAGAAAAGACATATGCCCCATACCGGTTGATCGTTTCAATCCTCGGTGTCATTCTTCTGGATCCGCCTTATGATCTTTCAAAAAGCGAATCGCCTTGCGCAGCAAAGACGCATCGCTGTCATATGTGATCAAGGCAGCCGCATCAATGTTCGAACACCAACGCATCTCGCTCAATTCCTCGACCTGCACCATTTCCTCCCCGCCGCAAGGCTGTCCAAGGAAATACACGACCTCCTTCATGACGCCTTCCTCAGGGCTGTAGACTGTTGTAGCTCTGTATCCATCCACAAAGCCAATATCCAGTCCAGTCTCTTCCTTCACTTCCCTGAACGCGGTTTCATGTTCATTCTCGCCATCCTTCACATGTCCCTTCGGGAAACACCAATGTCCTTGGTTTTGACGGATCAACAGCCACTCAAAACCATTTTTTCCATCCCTATAGACGACTGCTCCGCAAGATTTTTCTTGTCTCATTTCCATTCCTGTCCACCTCATGCCTTCGAATACGCCGTCTTGACAGTCAAGCCATTGATATTTCCAAGTTTTCCCGTCAAGGCGCTAATGACATCAGAAGGTGCATCGATCATGACGCTGATCAAAGAAATATCCCTCTTTCTATAGGGAATCCCCATGCGACCTATGATATAGTTTCCGTATTCATGCAAGACAGCATTCAAGGCTGCAGTGCATTCGTTGTCTTCAACCACAATGGCAATCACCGCGATTCTCGTTTCCATACCAATCTCCCTCGTAAAATCAGTCCCCGTATTCAACGGGGACTGAACCCATGTCTAGTATATCAAACTGTCATTTATTTTGGCAATTCATGCGCCATCAGGAACGTGACGCGACTTCCTTCACGACACTGTCAACGAACTCTTCCAATGACATCTTGACTGCTTCTTTGGCACCAAATCTTCTGACCGTGACTGCTCTTTCTGCGATCTCTCCCTCGCCGACAACAATATCCAGCGGAATCTTCGATGTCTGTGCCTCACGGATACGGTAGCCAAGCTTTTCATTGCGGTCATCGACAGATACGCGAATGCCCTTGGATGCCAAAGCATCCCTCACTTCCATTGCATATTCGACATGCGCTTGCGGCGATACTGGAATGACGACTGCCTGCTTTGGCGCCAGCCAAAGCGGGAAGTTTCCCTTTGTCTCTTCGAGAAGGAACGCCACAAAGCGATCCAGCGACCCAAGGATCGCCCTATGGATGACGACTGGTCTTTGTTTCTCGCCACTTGCGGCTACATACTCAAGCTCAAATCTTTCTGGAAGCTGATAGTCAAGCTGAATCGTTGAAAGCGTTGCATCATGGCCAAGCGCCGTCTTAACCTGTACATCGATCTTGGGACCATAGAAAGCAGCCTCGCCCTGTGCCTCGTAGAAAGGAACGTCCATTTCCTTCAGTACTTCCCTCAGCTCCGCTTCGCTCTTTTCCCAAAGTTCATCGTTGCCAAAATACTTGTCCGTATTGTCCTTGTCGCGAAGCGACAGGCGGAACTCATACTCGCTTAGCCCAAAATCTTTATAAACATCCAGGATCAGTTTTGTGACAGCCTTGATTTCCGAGGCAATCTGATCAGGGCGGCAGAAGATATGACTGTCGTTCTGCGTAAAAGAACGGGAGCGCTCAATTCCCGTCAAGGCTCCACCCGCCTCGAAGCGGAAGTCGTGCGCAATCTCGGCGATGCGCACCGGCAAGTCGCGATATGAATGCAGCGTGGACTTGTACATGACCATGTGTTCCGGGCAATTCATCGGACGCAAGACAAACTCGTCGCCCTCCCTTTCCATGATCGGGAACATATCGTCTTTGTAGTGTGCCAAATGACCGGAAACCTTGTAGAGCTTTGTTGAAGCGACAGATGGCGTCATGACATGCACATAGCCCTGCGCAAGCTCTTTGTCCATGATATAGTCGGAAAGAATGCGGCGAACCGTGAATCCATTCGGCAACCACATTGGCAGACCTGCGCCAACAATGTCGGAAAACATGAACATGCGCATATCCTTGCCAAGCTTCCTGTGGTCTCTTTGCTTAGCATCCTCAAGATCAGCAAGATGCGCGTCAAGTTCCTCTTGCGTTGGCAGGCAGACTCCATAGATTCTCTGCAAGACCTTGTTATTCTTATCGCCTTTCCAATAGGCGCCAGAATGCTTCAAAAGCTTAAAGAACCGACACATCTTCGTGTTTTCCACATGAGGTCCACGGCAAAGGTCTGTAAAGTCGCCTTGCGAATAGCAGGAAATAATTGTTTCCTCTTCATCCATGCGGCTGATCAAGTCGATCTTATACATGTCATCCTTGAACATCTCCAGCGCCTCTTCCTTGGAGAGTTCCCTGCGCACAATGTTCTTTGCGGCCTTTGCGCACTTCTTCATTTCCTTTTCAATCTTTGCCAAGTCCTCGTCCCTGACCACCTGATCACCAAGGTCAATGTCATAGTAGAATCCCTCTTCCACAACAGGACCTACCCAGAACTTTGCGTCTGGATAGAGATGCTTGACAGCCTGTGCCATCAAATGCGCGCAACTGTGATTCAATACATTCAGCTGCTCGTCTTTTTTAAAGTTTCTCATATCTTTTTCCTCCAAAACAACCAAAGGCGCCCTTTCATAAGGACGCCTGAATTTGCGCGGTACCACCTTGTTTCCCATGCACTAGCATGGACTCTTGCAATCTATAACGTCGATCAACCGGTATCCCATTGCGGTCCGCTGGCGGGTAGTAGCCATGCCTTGCCTCGCAAGGCTTTCACCAACCGCCTTGTTCTCTACATCGGCGCAAGCAAGACCGTGTCCCGTGTCACTGCGTTTGCGATAGCTATTATCAATCCTGAAACTACATTTGTCAACCTTAAAACAAAGACATTTGGTTGCTTTCTTGCATGCCATCCAGGCAGCCAAGAACCTCAAGCTTCTTCAGGATGCTTGTCGATACCAAGGTGCGCTTGACAATATCTTCCTTGGAGATAAACTCTCCGTCCTTCCTTGCTTCTTCGATCGACTTGGCAACGTTTTCGCCAAGACCGTCAATGACGGTAAACGGAGGGATGATCGTGCGGGTATCCTCGGGCAATACCGTGAAATTACGCGCCAGGGACTTGTAGAGATCCACCATGGCAATACGGTATCCCCTTGCATAGAGTTCTTCGCACACCTCCAGAGTGTCATACAAAGACTTTTCTTTGTTTGAGACAGGATCTTGTGTGTTGCGGTCGTTTAAGCGCGCCTGGATGCCCTCCATGCGCGACCTAACTGTTTCCAATCCCCTGCTCATCGTTTCGATTTCATACGCATCGCATCTCAATGATAAAAACTGGATGTAGAAGTTATGCGGCTCATGCACCTTGTACCAGGCAATGCGCACAGCCATCATGACATACGCAACAGCGTGCGCCTTGGGGAACATATACTTAATCTTCTTGCATGAGCCAATATACCAGTCTGGCACATTGTGCGCCTTCATGTCGTTTTCATAAGCTTCGGTCAAACCCCTTCCCTTACGGACATCCTCCATGATCTTAAACGCCGTAAGCGACTCTAGGCCCTTGTCAAGAAGATACGTCATGATATCGTCGCGGCATCCGATGACCTCGGAAAGCGGATGACCTTGCTTGACTAGCTC
>OMYM01000148.1 GCA_900315225.1 uncultured Erysipelotrichaceae bacterium
CTCGATGATATTCCATCTGACGACTTTGAGGAGGAAATGCAGGAAGAGCATCCAATCGAGAGACAAAAGGATCAACCAATCATTTTGGTGAAAAACAAGATTCGTATCCATGCGGTGGACAAATACACGCATGCATCATTGCCCGGGGCAGTGCTGGAAGTCGTTGCCTTGGATGATGTCATGACGGAAGATGGTTTCTTGCGATTCTTCAAAGGCGAAGACATTTGTTCCATCACATGCAATGAAGATGGCTTTGGCGAAAGTGAAGAGCTGTACCTTGGGACATATGGGCTTAGAGAAGTAACAACGCCTACAGGCTTCTCGCTTGCCTTGGACGATATGGCTGTGAATGTCGAGGAAACGGAAATCCTTTATGAAATCCCATATGTGAAAAACGGGGCATCCGTTCCTGAACCTGCCACAGCGTCAACGAAGAAACCCGTTGCGCCAAGGCGCCACGCTTCTAAGCCATTACCGCAAGAAAAACCAACAGCACTCGCCCAGGGAGATAATCCTTTGGTCGAACAGAGAGAAGAAGAAGTGCTTTCCCATGGCGAAAATAAACTGGAAGACACCCAGATGATTCATGCCAGAAAGACGATTCCCGATGGCTGTGATACAAAGGAAATCAAGCTCAAAGTGCTGGATGTAGAGACAAACGAGCCTCTTTCCGATGCCGTCTTTGACATTTATGCTGCAGAGGACATAATGACAGAAAACGGGACAGTTGTCTATCAAGACATGGAATACGTTGACACCATTTATGTTGACGCAGATGGCAATGGCGAAAGCATGGCAGTTCCATATGGAGCATATGTACTCCGCGAGAAGAAAGTAGCCAAGGGCTACGAGCCAATTGGACAGGATGTTTCCCTGATGGTAGGAAGGCAAGTCAGGCTACAGACAAGGCTGAGATCGATCAGGTATGTCTTTGGCAACATTCGTATCTCTTGTTCGAAGAAATAGCCGCAATCAAGGGAAGGAAAGAACTTCCTTCCCTTTTGCTCTTGACATGAAAGGAAGGTGGTCGCATTGGGAAATGATGGAGTGCAGCTCAGGATAGGCGATGTCTTGTATGCAATGCAGAAAAGATGGAAAGCTGTTTTGGTTGCGACAAGCATGGGTTTCTTGCTTGGATTGATTGTCACGGCATTTCTGTTGATACAAAACGCCCAGCCGAAATATGTGGTGAAAGGTTCGTTCTCAGTTGCGACACGGCCTTTGGAAGGATTTTTCCTGTATGGTCTAGAATCCCCTACCCAGAATGACTTTACGATGTCGGAAGAGATGGTAGAGGCGGTATTGTATATCTTGCAAGGAGATGATGTGTACCGACAATCGCTTCGCCATATAGAAGTCTTAGGAGTCTCAATCGCAGACTTGAAGAATGCTGTAGTGCTTGACCAGGTGAACAGCACCCAGATTATCGAAATGACCGTCACATGGACAAATGTTGCGGAAGCGAAGAATATTTGGAACGCTATCATAACCGCTGGAAACGAGAAATTGCCAGAATCACTGATGATGGGTTCTCTACATGTGATCAATGAGCCGGTGGAAATACAGACGACCGTCAGTTCATTGCGGCGAAGTCTTTGGCTTGTGCTCGCGGTGCTTGGCTTTGTTGGAGGCACACTCTATGCAATCATTGAATTATTGTTGAACCAGACAATTATCAACCTGAATGACGTGGAGCCTTTCTTTGATATGGAAATGCTTGGCAGTGTTCCGTATAACCAAGAGTACTATAGCCGAAGTTCAATCCTTGTCCAGAATGGAAAAGGGATAGAGATCGAGGAAAGCTTTTCCATGGCGGCGTATATTTTAAGAAACAGACTTGGGATCAAGGATAGACACCATTGTTTCTATGTGACATCTTCCATGCATGGGGAAGGCAGATCGACTGTTGCTGCAAATCTTGCGATTCAATTGTCAGACATGGGACAAAGGACATTGTTAGTGGATCTGGACATGCGCAACCCAAGCTTGGGAAGCCTGTTCTTTGAAAGCGTGGACTATAATCATACACTTAATGCATTATATCGCGGGCATGTGAAGGAAGGTGAAGCCATCACCATGGTGACAGGATATCTTGACATCCTTCCTCTTGTGTTGGAAAGCGATGCGATCATGCTGGACGGGGTGATCATGGAATTGATTATTGGTCTCAAGGATAAATACGACTATGTGGTAATCGATGCCCCGCCAGTAGGCAAGGAGTCGGATACCTTGAGCATTAACCAGATTACCAATATGGTGTTGTTTGTGATAGGCTTCGACATGGCAAAGACATCCGATATTCAGGTAACGCTGAACAAACTTGACAAGTCTGGCGCTCAAATCATTGGATGCATTGTCAATTCCGTTGCAAACGGTAATATGATCGGCCAAAGGGCAGAAGCCATCAAGACAAAGAAACCGACCAGAGCAACGATTACTGCCGATGAAGAGACATTTGTGAATGCCAGTGCAAGTAACGACATGATTGAAGGATTGAATGCGTCAGGCATGATGTCCTTGGAGAACATGCGTTTGCAAGATGAGAAACAAAAGAAGAAGAGAGGATTGTTTAGCAAGAAAGGCAAGAAGCGCGCCAACAACAAAGGGGAAGTAGTGGAAGAAAAGCTCGATGAGAATATTGAAGAGACACAGCCAGTTATAGTGAAGAATGTCTTCAACGACTTGATGTCTGATGAAAGCAACAATAAACCTGCGACATCCTCTGATGTGGATGTCATCCAGTCATTGATCAAGATGGGTCTTGAGGGCGATTGGGATTCAGGAGAAAAGAAAGAAGAGGTAACAGAGGAATGAATACGCAAAGCACGCTAGAACTAACGATGATCATCTTTGTGCTGGTTAGCGGTTATCTGTTTTTATTACAAATGGCATTGAACAATATGGAGCAGACAAACGCCAAGCCATTGGTCGCATTGATCTTGTTGATTCTGTATGTCGTGGTGGCGGTGCCGTTCATCTTGATTGTCAAGCAGCTGGGAAGCTATGGGTTTGTGCTGATGGCGATGTTGATGTTTATGTCGATACTATGCTTGTTTGCCGGTCTGGTGAGTTTTGTCAGGTATTTCGATGAGATCAACAAGGGTATGCTCGTGTTGTTTTTGGTATTCATGATCGTGGTTGGATATTTTACGATCATGTCAAGAGATGGGACAAACGACACTTCGATATTCATGATACAGTTTGATGCGATTACCCAGGCATTTGACCAACGATCGCTGGAACCTTTGAATCATATGATGTTGAATACGGCGATGTTCATGCCTATGGGGTTCCTGTTTCCCTTTATCAATCCAGATAGGCTCAAGAAATTGTCGTATGCATTGATCATTGGCATCTTGTCCACAACGTTGATCGAGACCGTGCAACTGGTGTTTCGCCTAGGTCAGGCGGATCTTACCGATGTTGTAACAAATGTCATTGGCTCTGCCATTGGGTATTTTATATTTCGCATATATTGGTTTTTCCATCGTGACGACGATGATTTAGATTTCGAGGACGATGATGAGGAATAGTGTTCAAAGGGGGTGTATAATATGACCAGAATGAAATTTATGAACACTGAGATTGACAATCTCACAATGGAGGAAGCATTGCAAAGGATCGATGAATTGGTGCAGGAAGATAAAGCTGCCTATGTTGTAACGCCAAATGTTGATCATCTTGTGCAGCTGGAAAAAGGCGGGCAGTTGAACGAGGTATATCGCGATGCGGACTTGATCTTGACAGATGGAAAGCCAATGATATGGATTTCGCATTTGTACGGAAATCCGATCAAGGAAAAGGTCAGTGGCTCAGACTTGTTCCCTAGGCTTTGTTCCCTCGCCGCAACAAAAGGCTACAGGATGTATTTCCTTGGCGCTGCCCCAGGCGTGGCAGCCAAGGCGGCGGAGAATCTTACGAAGAAGAATCCTGGACTTCAAGTGGTAGGGACATACTCACCGCCACTGGGGTTTGAAAAAGACGCGGATGAACTGAAGAAGATCATTCGCCAGATCAAGGAAGCGAAGCCGCATATCTTGATTGTTGCCCTGGGATGCCCTAAGCAAGAACTGTTTATCCACAAGTTCAAGGACATGATGAATGTGCCTGTTTCACTAGGTCTTGGCGCAAGCATTGACTTTGAGGCGGGAAATGTAAAGCGTGCCCCGAAATGGATGGCTGACCATGGACTTGAGTGGGTGTACCGTTGTTTCCAGGATCCAAAGAGAATGCCAAAGAGGTATTTCAATGATCGCAAGATCTTTGCGATGACCTTGAAGTATTGGAAGAAGAGCTAGGGGAATCACACATGAACAGTGTTGCGATTTTAGTCCCTTTTATGAATGAATTCGGCAAGAAAGGATTCTACCAGTCACAAGAGTTTGGGCTTGCCAATGCCTTTTATGACGCTGGCTGGGATGTAGAAGTCTTTCGGTGCATTGTCGAAGAGTCATACCAAGAAGGGGACAAGTATCCCATCCATTACCAGAAGGTGAGGAAGTTTGGTTCGCATGCCTTGTTTGACCCAAAGAAATTCTTTCCCAGGAAATTCGATGTCATTGTGACATTTGCGGACACTCAGTTGATCATTCCAAACTTGTACAAATATTGCAAGAAGAACGGGATTATCTTCATTCCATACGTTGGTACATTGGAAAGCATTTCTTTCTCGGAAAAGCTGAAAAAGACGGTCATGGACTTTGTGTACAAGCATAGGACATTGGTGTGCTACAGGAAAGATTGCGATTACATCTTTTGCAAGAGTCCAGACGCAATGGATCGCTTTGTTGCCAATGGAGTGGACAGGAAGAAGCTTGTCTTTAGCCCGGTAGGTGTGAATCTATCGTTGTTGAATGACGCATATACCGAAGAAGACGTGGCTAAGCTCCGCAAGGAAAACGGCTATGGCAAAGACGACAAGGTGATTGTCTTCGTGGGCAGGCTGAACAATGAGAAACGACCATTGGATACATTTAAGATCCTGGATATGTTGAAGGATGATTCGTATAAGTTGATTGTCATAGGCGATGGCTTCCTCTCTGGGGAAGTGGAAGCCAAGGCAAAGGAATATGGCAACCGAGCAATGTACTTGAAACAAGTCCCATATGCGGACATGTGGAAGTATTATGCTATGGCAGATTGCTTTATCAATCTGTGGGACGAGGAAATCTTTGGCATGGCGATCCTTGAAGCAATCTATTACCGTACGCCTGCGTTCTTGATCTCTGCCCCAGGGCCTAGGGTCATTGCGAAGAATATGAAGAATTCCTTTATTTGCACAACCATTGAGGAAATCGCCAAAAGGATTTCACAATACAAGTTGGACAAGGAAAGCCTAGAGGAAGATCGCCAAAGGCTTGTCAAGGAGTTCTCTTGGAAGAGGTTCGTAGACAACGTCTACACGGTCTATGGCGATAAGCTGGAAAAGAGGTAACTATTCATGGATGTTACAGCAGAATACAAGCGTTGGCTTGAGCAAGTGGAAGACGAAGGTCTTCGCCAAGAACTACAGGCAATGGACTCAGTAGCAATCGAAGATGCGTTCTATCGCAACCTTGCTTTTGGCACGGGAGGACTTAGGGGAACCATCGGCGCAGGGACAAATCGAATGAATCGGTATGTCGTTGCCAAGGCAAGCCAGGGTCTTTCGAATTACCTGGGGAAAGGAAGCGTTGTCATAGGCTATGACTCCCGCATCAAGAGCGATGAGTTCGCCAAGACAGCCGCCTGCGTGTTTGCCGCAAACGGTCTACAGGTGCATCTATGGCAAGAACTGTTGCCGGTTCCCACTGTTTCCTATGCGGTCAGATTCTTGCATGCATCGGCTGGTGTCATGATCACTGCTAGCCATAATCCGGCAAAATACAACGGATACAAGGTGTATGGACCTGATGGATGCCAGATTACGACCGAAGCAGCCAAGAGCATACTCTCCGAGATAGAGAAGATCGATATTTTCCAGGGCGTTCAATCGATGGATTTCGCGGAAGCCCTAAAGACGGGTTCCATCAAATATATCGATGATTCAGTCCTAGATGCATTTATCAATGAAGTAAAGAATCAATCGGTTCTTTTTGGCGATGGGATTGACCAAAATGTTGCGATTGTATACAGTCCACTCAATGGAACGGGTTTGGTTCCTGTCACAAGAGTACTCCAGGAAACAGGGTTCAAGAACATCACGGTGGTGGAAGAACAAAGAAATCCAGATGGAAACTTCCCAACCTGCCCATACCCCAATCCCGAGGTCATGGAAGCAATGGAGCTTGGGCTTCGCTATTGCGAAAAGACTGGAGCGGATCTGTTGCTTGCAACGGATCCGGATTGCGACCGTTGCGGCATAGCCGTCAGGGATAAAGATCAGTATCGTTTATTAACGGGTAATGAGACAGGACTCTTGTTACTGGATTATGTTTGCTCGCAACGCACCAAGCATCACCAAATGCCGGAAAAGCCTGTTTTTGTAAAGACAATCGTAACGATGGACTTGGCGGAAAAAATTGCTTGCCATTATGGCGTTGAGACAATCAATGTCTTGACAGGCTTCAAGTTCATTGGCGAAGTCATTGGCAGGCTTGAAAAAGCAGGCAGAGAAAAGGATTATATTTGTGGCTTCGAGGAATCATATGGCTATTTGACAGGTACGTATGTACGCGACAAGGATGGTGTCAATGCGGCGTATATGATCTGCGAGATGTTCGCCTACTACAAGACCAGGGGAATCGATCTTTTGGCGAAACTGGACGAGCTGTACAAGACATACGGGTATTGCCTCAATACGTTGCACTCCTATGAGTTCAGTGGATCGGCGGGCATGGCGAAGATGGAAAAAGTCATGGCAAAGCTGCGTGAAGGCGTTCAATCCATTGCGGGAAATGATGTCAAGTGCGTTCTTGACTACAGCAAGGGTTTAGATGGACTTCCATCTTCTGATGTTTTGAAGTATTTCACTGATGTAGGCTCCATTGTTGTAAGACCTTCTGGCACAGAGCCAAAGCTTAAGATTTATATCAGTGTTTCTGCACCCGACAAAGAAAAGGCGCAGAAATTGGAAAGGGAAATCATCCAGTCGATGGCTGGCTTCATGGATTAAGGTGGATTATGAATATCATTCTACTTTCCGGAGGTTCCGGGAAACGTCTGTGGCCATTGTCAAACAACGTCCGCTCCAAACAGTTTCTGAAGCTGTTTAGGAAACAGGATGGTGGCTATGAATCAATGGTTCAGAGAGTATACCGCCAAATCATGGCGGTGGATGAGAAAACCGAGGTGACAATCGCGACAAGCCACTCCCAGTCAAGCTCGATACGGAATCAACTTGGCGATAAAGTATCGATCTGCGTGGAACCTTGCAGGCGAGACACATTCCCTGCCATGGCATTGGCGACAGCCTTCCTGGCGGATGAAAGACATGTGTCCCGTGACGAATGCGTCATTGTGTGCCCGGTCGACCCATATGTCGAAGATACGTACTTCCAGGCATTGAAGCAATTGGAACAATTGGTGGAAGAAGGAAACGCAAACTTGGTTTTGATGGGCATTGAGCCCTCGTATCCTGCCGATAAGTATGGTTATATCATTCCTGCCGAAAAGGCTTCCGTCAGCAAGGTTCTCGAGTTCAAGGAAAAGCCCAATGTCGAAAAGGCAAAGGAATACCTGCAACAGGGTGCTTTGTGGAATGCAGGCGTGTTTGCCTTCAAGCTGGGTTATCTGCTTGACAAGGCGCATGAGCTGATTGACTTCACCGATTACCGCGATTTGTTTGGCAAATTCGAGACTGTCAAGAAGATCAGCTTTGACTATGCCGTGGTAGAGAACGAGCCTTCCATTGAGGTGCTTCGCTACATTGGCGGGTGGCGCGATGTAGGCACATGGAACATGATGGCGGAAGTCATGACCGATCAAACGCTAGGGGAAGTCATTCTTGACGAAACATGCGTGAATACAAATGTGGTGAATGAGCTGAACATTCCTCTCCTTTGTATGGGAACCAAAGACTTGATCATCGCGGCTAGCGGCGATGGTATATTGGTTGCGGACAAGGAACGCAGCGGATACATGAAGCCATATGTCGACAAGATCGAAACGGATATTCGCTTTGCGGAAAAATCATGGGGAACATACACGGTTCTGGATGCCCAGCCTGGCTCACAGACAGTTAAGATTTCCCTCCATGCGGGCAGTCGTCTGTCGTATCATGCCCACCAGTTCAGGGACGAGGTATGGACAGTTGTCAAGGGAAGGGGGTGCACGGTCATTGACGACATGGAACAGGAAGTCAGACCTGGCGACACTGTTTCCATTGCGGCGGGATGCGTGCATACCTTGATCGCAGACACAGAGATGGACGTGATTGAAACACAAATAGGCGAAGAAATCAGCAGTACTGACAAAAGGGTGTTTGAAAGACAGGCGAAAAAAGTGTGAAAGAACCAATGCTATTGAGGCCTGTCGGAAAAGACTATCTTTGGGGTGGCGATAGACTTAAAACAGAGTACTACAAAAACCTCAAGGAAACACCCCTGGCCGAGACTTGGGAATGCTCTGTGCATCCCAATGGTCCAAGCATTGTGGCAGGAGGAGCTTTCAAGGGACAGACGCTTGCGTCTGTCCTGGAAAAGCATCCTGAATACCTTGGCGATAGATCTGATGGAAAGCTTTCTATCTTGGTGAAGTTGATAGATGCCAACGCGGCATTGTCCGTCCAAGTTCATCCCGATGATGAATATGCCCTGATAAACGAAGGTCAAAACGGCAAGTTCGAGATGTGGTATGTTCTTGATGCTCTTCCGGGAGCCAAGTTGATCCATGGATTTGCCCATGACGTAACCCCTGAACAGCTGGAAAAATCAATGCGCGATGGGGATATCGCAAAACATCTGAAGAGCGTGGAGATCCATAAGGGAGATGTGTTCTTTATTCCTCCCGGCAAGGTGCATGCGATTGGCGCTGGGGCATTGATCGTGGAGATCCAACAAAGCAGCGATGTGACATACCGCGTGTATGACTATGACCGTGTTGACAAAAACGGCAAGAAACGGGAATTGCATTTTGCCAAGGCAATGGATGTCCTTGACATGAAGGCAGAGAATGCCGTTAGGCAAATGCCCCGTCTTGTGCAATACCGTCCAGGCTGTGCCAGACAGATCCTTGGTCGATGCAAATACTTTGAGACAGAGAGAATCCAGATAAGCATGGGATATTCGTTTATCGTGAACGAATCCTCTTTCCAGGTATTGTTATGCATCGAAGGACGCGGCGGACTTGAAACCAAAGGTGATTATCGTCCTCTTCGTTTTGCCAAAGGCGATTGCATCTTTATTCCAGCAGGCATGGGAAAGTGCCTGATCCTGGGACATGCGACGCTTTTGAAAATCAGAACTTGACAATAAGATGCGGGATTGCCCGCATCCTATTGTTGTTCTGGAAACACATAGAACCGCCCATCGAACACCTGTGTTCTTGCTTCGACATGTGTATATTCAGTTGTCAGAGAACCCTGCGCTGCAGGATGATCAAGCAAGCGCACAGGATATGCTTGTTCCTAGCATTCGCTTCTTTAGGCATAAGGCTTGTACATACGCGAAGATTGCGCGCTGCACAAGGACAGATATATTACGCATGCCACATATGCGGGAATTCCCAAAAGCCATGCATACTGGCAAGATTGCAGAATAATGCCAAGGCATTCATCCGATTCCTCAAGAAATCTGGACTGACTATAATATAGCCGAAAAGGTCGCAAATGTCATTAAACTGGCAGTATAATAAATTTTCAATGCGTAAAATACAAAAAATATTAGTGTATATAACATTTTAATCCACGCATTTCGGAAAATGAAATGAAAATCTTTTCTTTTCATTTGGTGGGCAATAGCCACTTTAAGTGGCTAGCGCGCGACAACCGCGCAAGGCAGGTGAATGTCACAGGAATATACCAGAGTGTGGTATACTGCCAATGACAGATGGAAAAGGAGGAACGTATGGCAAGGTTTAAAGCTGTGTTTACAGACGTGGACGGAACCCTCTTCTCACATACAGCCAATGGCGTGCCAGAATCGGCGCAAAGAGCGGTTCAACAAGCGCGAATGGCAGGAATCAAGGTGTTTGCGGCCACAGGAAGACATGTATTGGAACTCAGGGACCTAGGGTTTCATATGGAGTTGGATGGCTGGGTCACATTGAACGGCTGTCTGTGCTTTAATGAAAACGGAGTCTATTATGAGAATCCCATTGATCAAGAGAATATACAGATCTTGGTTTCGCAATTAGCGATCAATCCGTTTCCCTGCCAGTTCATGGAGAAAGACCTCATGTACATTAACATGGATAGCCTCCAGGTACGCCAGGCGCTAGGAAAGATCAACACGCCAATGCCGCTCATCCTTGACCCAATTCGAGCGTGTTCAAGTAAGACATACATGCTTGTGCCATGGGTAAATGAGGTAACATGGAATGGTGTTATCGCTAAAATGAGAGGATTGAAGACAACGCGATGGACACCGCTTGCGGCAGACGTAATGCCTGCCACCGCTGGCAAAGCCAAAGGGGTTTTTGAAACATGTCGCTATTACGGCATTGATCCAAAGGAAACGGTAGCGTTTGGCGATGGACCAAATGATATTGAATTGTTTGAAGCGTGTGGTATTTCGGTGGCTATGGGAAATAGCAGTGATGAAGTGAAACGTGTCGCTGATATCGTGGCGGAAGATATCGATGCCGATGGCTTTGCCAAGGCATTGGCTTCGATAAGCTGAAAAAGCCAAGGCGAATGCCTTGGCTTTTGCACTTGTGCGTGAACGAAGTCTATTCTTCTTGGGGTGTTTTGGTTATGAGCATGTCTGATAACACTTGCTTGATCATGGCGATATCATATGGCTTTGCTAGATGGGCGTTCATTCCTTTTTCCAATGCCATCTTTTTGTCTTCCTCGAAAGCATTGGCCGTCACAGCAACGATTGGTATGGCCGCCTTGGAGGGTTCCATGGAACGGATAATGCGTGTAGCCTCATAGCCATCCATGTTAGGCATCTGCACATCCATCAGGATAATGTCATAAGTTCCCACAGGATTGTCTTTCATGAGACCAACTGCCTCATTGCCATCGTTGGCGATCGTTATCGTAAAGCCCATTTCTTCCAGGATTGCGGTAGCGATCATCTGGTTCATGATATTGTCTTCCGCCAAAAGAATATGCTTGCTGGTGAAATCCACTTCTTCCACTGCCTCAGGCTCAACCACTACTTCCTCGGTTGTTTCCTTAGGGGAAACAACCGGACAAGAGATTTCCACAAAGAACTCACTGCCTTCTCCCAAGGTGCTTTCCACCCAGATCTTTCCTCCCATGGAGTCAACGATGCTCTTGCATATGGCCATGCCTAACCCAGTGCCTTGAATGCTATTGACAGTAGCGCTTTTCTCCCTGGTGAACGCCTCGAAAATCGTCTTCTGGAATTCGGGGGAAATGCCAATGCCTGTGTCCTTGACAACAAAGCGCAGGCAAGAGATGGTTGGGGAAGAGGAGGGAAGCTCACGGACGGTAAAGTCAATGCTCCCTCCGGGTGGGGTAAACTTAATAGCGTTTGAGAGGATGTTCAACAACACTTGCTTTAAGCGAAGCCTATCGACACTTATATGCTCATGGGTAATGCCCACAGCATTGAATGACAAGTGAAGATCCTTTTCACTGGCATTTGCCTGGGTGATGGTGCGCATCTCCTGGATGATATCGGAAATACTGGCATCGGAAGGTTCTAAGGTCATCTTCCCGCTTTCAATGCGGGAGAGGTCCAAGACATCGTTGATCAAAGACAAGAGATGACTGGAGGAAATGGAAATCTTGGAAAGATAATCCTTGACAAGTTCAGTTTCATCAACGTGTTTCTTCGCAAGATCGGTGAAGCCGACAATGGCGTTCATTGGGGTGCGTATATCATGGGACATGTTGTTGAGGAACGCGGTCTTCGATTTATTCGCATGCTCGGCGCTATCTAATGCCCTTTGCAAGGCAATCCGGGATTGTTCCCTTTCGGCGGCGATCATCTTGGCCTGCTCCATGTCGTAGTAGAGGAAGAAGAACACAATGCCAATCATTAAAAAGCCCACAAAGGCAACGATTCCCATGTTGTCCTTAGCAAAATCCATGAAGGTGTATTTATAAAGCTGACTGGCATAACGATAGGATATGTTTTGGGCATAATCTGTGTCGATCAGGGTGAGACCACGATTCATCAGCTTTAAAAGTCCTTCATTGCCAATGACAACGCCAAAGCAACGGTCGTTATTGTACCCCAAAGGGTGGCGGGAAAGCATGCTGTATTGGCTATTGCGAAGGATATCGCTCGCCCTAAAGCCATTGAGCGTCGTAGCAGAGGCCTTGCCAGCCTTGACTGCTTCCAGACAATCGTTGATCGAGGGATATAGCGTAATCTTCGACTTGGGAAAATAAGTGCGTATGTAGTAGTATTGCATACGGTTGTTTTCGTTTACCGCAAAATGCTCAAGCTTATCATCCGAGTAGTCACCCTTGAAGACAAGTTCGTTGGACACAGAAGCAAGCGGAGAACTTTGGTAGATGCCGTTTTCCTCGGAATAATACAAGCCGCCACCGACAGGAAAGGCGACATCAATCACCTTTTCATTGAGTGCCTCGATCATCTTGTCATAGTTTTGGTATCCTTGCCAGGTGATGTCTAGCTCAATCTCCAGATTGTCCAGTATCATGGGCAGGATATCAATGACAATGCCAGTCGGATTGCCATCGTTGTCCATGTCGCTATAGGGAAGATAATTCATCAGATAGCCAACCGACAGACTGTCATGGGAGCTGATCCAGTCCTTTTCCACAGGAGAAAAGGAACGGCTGAAAATACTGGTAGAATAGTATTTCACTCGCAGGGAGTTGATAAAGCTTGGCTCATCCAATGACAACAAGGTTTGCGCATTGTTTAACTCAGCCAAAAGATCTGGGCGCTGAATGCTAACGCACAGGTAATAGTCACTGTTACCCAATAGGCAAACCAATTCGGTGTTTTCGCGGGAATATGTGCCATCGCTCTCGGCTGCCAGGATGTCGATCTGGTTATTGTCGAAGGCGGAAAACAACTCTTCATAGTCTTGATAGACGATGACTTCGGCATCAACGTTTCGCTCATCCAAAAACGTCTGTAGAACGTTTTTCATGGCACTGTCAAGAATACCAATCTTCCTGCCGTTGAGCGTTGAAGGCTCGGCGTTGACTTCACTCAAGGATGTGTGCTTGATAAGGCTATAGAACTCATAGCCCATCGCAACATCAGGATAACCGATCTTGCCGGTTCTATCTTCCGTCTTGGCAAGCCCGGCAAGCATGTCGATTTTCCCCTCCAGCAACATTTGGTAAAGCTCTCCATACGAGCCATAGACATACTCGTATTTCCATCCGGTATATTCGGAAAGCTTGCGGTAATATTCATAGGCGTAGCCCGTCTTGGCTACGCCAGGGCGTGCCCCTTCCTGGAATACCTCGTTTTCATAATAGCCAATCCTGATGGGTTGTTCATCCTCTTGCGCCAATGTCATGCACAAGGCATAAGGCAAAACCATGAACAATGACAGACATGCGGCTATGATTCTAATCATTGGCTTTCTTGACATAAATCACCTCTTTCTGAATGAGTGCTTATTTCCCATTTACGTTTGTTATGCCTGGCGGCTACCATTGCCTGCCAGCGGTTATATGCGGAACGATCTGTTCTGGATCCTTGATCATTCCAAACTATTATACCACGTATAAGTCGTATTTACTTATTCTCATGACATAAATGAGGCGATTAATTCGATATTATGGAAATGCTTATTGAATAATGGCGTGATGAGATGTACAATTTTTTAAGAAAGGAAGGTATTGATTATGCCTAGATTTACTTTGCCAAGAGATATCTACCATGGAAAAGGATCTCTTGAGACTTTAAAGACATTGAAGGGAACGAAAGCCATCATCTGCGTGGGCGGTGGCTCGATGAAGCGCTTTGGCTTTTTGGACAAGGCGGTAGGCTATCTGGAAGAAGCTGGCATGGAGGTCAAGCTGTTTGAAGGAATCGAGTCTGATCCATCTGTTGAAACCGTCATGAAAGGTGCCCAGGTCATGCTGGAGTTTGAACCTGACTGGATTATTGCGATTGGCGGTGGCTCCCCGATTGATGCAGCCAAGGCCATGTGGATCAAGTACGAATATCCCGAATGCACATTCGAAGACATGTGCAAGGTGTTCGGCATTCCTGAACTGAGGCACAAGGCACGTTTTGTGGCTGTTTCCAGCACAAGTGGAACAGCAACGGAAGTGACTGCGTTCTCCATCATTACGGATTACCAGAAAGGCATCAAGTATCCTATCGCCGACTTTGAGATTACGCCAGATATCGCGATTGTCGACCCTGCTCTTGCGGAGACAATGCCAAAGAAGCTTGTTGCTCATACCGGAATGGATGCGCTGACCCATGCGATTGAGGCGTATGTCTCTACGGCACATTGCGACTACACCGATCCGCTGGCGATTCATGCGATTGAAATGATCCAGACAGACTTGGTTCCTTCGTATAATGGGGATATGGCAAAACGTGATGCCATGCATAATGCGCAATGTCTTGCGGGAATGGCGTTCTCCAATGCGCTTTTGGGCATTGTCCACTCCATGGCGCACAAGACAGGGGCGATCTTCCAGGATTATGGTGCGCATATCATCCATGGCGCAGCCAACGCCATGTATCTGCCAAAGGTCATTGCGTTCAACGCCAAGAACGAAGAAGCGAAGAAGAGGTATGGCGTTATCGCCGACTATATGCACTTGGATGGAACAACGGACGACGAGAAAGTCGCAAGCTTGATCAAATTCTGCCGCGATATGAACGATGCCCTGAATATTCCTCATTGCATTAAGAACTATGGCGCTGATTCCTATCCATGCCAACAGGGCTTTGTGCCAGAGGAAGTGTTCCTTGAGAGATTGCCGGAAATTGCCAAGAATGCCATTCTTGACGCATGCACAGGCTCCAACCCTCGCCAGCCAAGCCAGGAAGAAATGGAAAAGCTTCTGAAGTGCTGCTACTATGACACAGAAGTCGACTTCTGATGCCCCTAGGGACAAAAACGGTCTAACGGAAGAGGAATTCCTAAAAAGCTACAATCCTGGCAAATATCCCCAACCGTCCTTAACGGCAGATATCTGCGTCATTCATGATGGACGCATTTTGTTGATCAAGCGGGGAGGACATCCCTATATCAATCATTGGGCATTGCCGGGTGGCTTTGCGAACAAAGACGAGCCATTGGAAAACACAGCGTCCAGGGAACTGGCGGAAGAAACCAGCGTTCAAAACAAAGACATGGAGCTGATTGGGGTATTTTCCAAGCCGCACCGTGACCCACGAGGCTGGGTTGTTTCCGCAGCATTTAAGACTGTCCTAGACAAAGACGTACAAGTCAAGGCAGCAGATGACGCAAAGGATGCTGCATGGTTTGAGATCATCCAACAGGATGAGATTCACTTGCAAAACGGCGATATTGTCTTGACGCTAAATGATCTTGCGTTCGACCATGGCGAGATCATCGCAAAGGCGTTGGGACAATGAGGCACGCAAGGCTCACGCAAGCCGAAGCTTGCGAGATCTGTAGCTGGAGCTATCCCGTTGACTACTCCTGGAACACTGTCGCCCAAGGGTCGGAAAACAGGTATTACCTGGAACATGAGAAAATGCGCCACAAGGACTATTACGCCCTGTACGATGAATATGGCTTGGCAGGTTATTATGCTATCAATGCAAGAATCCGCAAAGGCTATGCGGCGCTAAGACTGACGCTTCGGCCAGACATGGACAATGAAGTGACAGCGATACAATATGTCATTGACCAAACGCGGCGTGACTTTCCTGATTGCGTGTATTTGAACGTGTCGGCGTATTCCGACCAACCGCATGCCATTGCGACTTACCAATTGCTCGGCTTTGAAAACAAAGGGCCAGTCGTTGCGAGTGCCCACGACATGTCTTCCTATGAACAAGAAGGATTCGATGTGGATCATAGCGGAAAGCCAATCAAGCCTGTCGAATTGATTATTTTGTCTTTGAAGCTATAGTGAATCATCAAGGAAACACGAGAAGCTGCCCGCTAGGCATGGTTCTCGTGTTTTTGTCATATTGTGCTATGATAGTGAAAAGAGGTGGAACATGGGGAAAATGATATTTCTTGATGTGGATGGAACGTTGATCGATTATAAGGCGCAATGTCCCGCATCCGCAAAGCTCGCCGTAGCATTAGCGAGAAACAATGGTCATCTTGTGTATATTTGCACAGGTTGCTCGAAGGCGGAAATCCTGCAGAGGGATTTGCCCGAGCTGGATGGCATGATTGGCGCAAATGGCGGCTATGTGGAAGATCATGGCGAAGTGATCTTTCATCGTTCCTTGACAAAGGAACAGACGAAACGTGTTGTTGATTGGTGCAAGCACAGGAACCTTGGCGTGATCCTGGAGTGTAACTCAGGACGATATTTCGATGATGTATTCCTGGAACAGGGACCAGATGCCTTTGCTCGCTACAGCGAGGGCAAAGGTGCCAAAAACGTTGATCGCGAAGGACAACGAAAGAGAATCCAGGAAAAATTCATCTACGCCACAGGCGAGGATCTTTACCGCGAGGATGTAAACAAGATTTCCTTCGTCCTTGGCACATACCAGGATCATTTGGCTTCGATCACGGAATTTCCTGACATGATCGCCCATACATGGGGCGGGGTAGGTGAAACAGCAATCTTTGGCGACCTTGCGCCAAAGGGCATAGACAAAAAGTTTGCTATCGAGGAATTGTTAAGGCATACGGGGATGAAGAAGGAAGATACGATATCCTTTGGCGATGCCAAGATCGACCTGTCGATGTTTGAACTCTGCGCTTTCAATGTGGCCATGGGAAATGGGGGCGAAGAGATCAAAGCGGCAGCCGATTATATCACCACCGATGTCAACAACGATGGATTGTACAATGCCTTCCGTTATCTGAAACTGATTGCGTAGA
>OMYM01000285.1 GCA_900315225.1 uncultured Erysipelotrichaceae bacterium
GATACCTTTAGAGACTATCTTGGCAACATAGAGCCTTGGCTGTTTTACGATGAGAAGGAAGCATTGTCGCTCTTACGTAAGCTTCGCAACGAGTATGCGAAAAAATAGGTCTGTTTTTGCGACTGTCGGTGCTGTCTTGTTATTGACAGGGTGTAGACCTATCCCTAGCCAAGAACCTGTTTCCTTTTCCAGTGGACACGAGGAACTGCAGGCATATCCCGTGCCAAGCCAAGGGTATTACTACAATTGCCTCAATCAGTCGCAAAAAACAGCGTACGGTGAAATGTACAACGCATGCCTGCGCTTTGCCAGCCATGTGGAATTGACGCCATTATCGCAAAACGATTACCTGGTTGCCTGCCAAGCATTCACAATGGATCATCCCGAGTTCTACTGGACAGACCAAGGCACGCAATATTATTTCAATAACTACGGCAGTGTTGTGCGGGCATCCTACGACATGCAGGGAAATGAAAAAGAGACATTCGCCCAATTAGAAGACATTGCGCAAGGAATTGTCAGAAGCATATCCTATGACGCTACGACATACCAGAAGCTGAAATACATCTACGAATACATTGTCTGGAACACCGACTACGATACCTCGCCAAGAGAAGAAGACCGCCTGGGGCAAGACATTACATCGGTGTTCCTAGACCATTCCGCTGTGTGCGGAGGCTACGCACGCGCGTTTTTGTATCTCTGCGGGAAAGCGGGAGTGGATGGCGCAATGGTGATTGGCGATGCGGCGAACATGACCAATGGGTCGCATGCATGGAACATTGTCAGGATTGCGTCCAACTGGTATTGGGTTGATCCCACCTGGGGCGATCCCGTGGACGAGCCTGGCATACAATCCATCAACTACAACTATTTCTGCGTTGACGATGCTACGATTGGCGTTGACCATTTCATCGACCGCACGCTTGGCCTAGGCAACAAAGGAATTTCTTTTGTATGCGACTATCCAGTGTGCCAGGATTCATCCATTGACTATTTCCATGTTAATGGAAGCTATTTCGAGGACTATTCCCCTGATCTTGTACACATGTATATTCGCAAAAGGATAGAAAAGGGGCATGTCTCTCGTATATCCATGCGCTTTGCAAGCGGCGAAGCGCTGGAGAATGCTATCGAAGACCTCATTGACAACTACGTCGTGTTCGATATTGTTTCCGCCACTGGGACACAAAGCGAGGTCATCCGCTACTCCGCCAACGAAAAGCTGCATATTCTCAATATCACCGTGGTCGTACAATAGAAAAAGCTGCCTAGGGCAGCTTTTTGTATTTGAGCGATATAACCCATCAATTCAACAGCGCGCCAGTCACTTCATCAAATCGATATTGTTGGTTGTTTATCGTATGTAAGCCTTTGTACATTTCACCCGTGATTTGATCGTAGTAATACTTGTTTCCGACTTGGTTAGGATACAAAGCGACATCAGAACCCTTTACTTCATACCAACCCTTGATCATGGCTCCCGAGCTGTTGTATCTTACCCACTTGCCATTGGTCGATCCCCTTACTTCATCCTGGTAGATGTAAGGCATCCAGACTTCCTTGTTATAGGCAGCTGCGCCGTCATATATCGCATCAAGCCAATACCATGCGTTGGACTCTGGATCAAAGATCTCCCTGCCACGCTCAACCTCGCCATATTGAGTGTCGGAAATATTCTTCTTGTCGCCATAGACACCTTGCCTCAGGCCTCCTTCATACCAATATTTCTTGTTATCGGAATCAAAGAAGCCAAACAAACGCACGCCAATCGGGTATTTTGCATTTTTTGCATTCTGGAAAACAAAATCACCTATGAAATATTCCTCCCGTTCAAACGTGTCTTTCTTGCCCTCTGAGCAAGTCAAGTAATAGCGCACCATCTCTTCGCCAACGTCAATGCTGTTAATTCCATTAGCCAAATCGGGTTTCGAGATAGAAACTGGCATTCCAAGTTTCTCGCTGAAGAATGCGGAAGCCTTGTCGACCGCTTCTTGTCCTGTGATCCTTTGGTCCCATCCTTGGCTGTAATCTTGC
>OMYM01000539.1 GCA_900315225.1 uncultured Erysipelotrichaceae bacterium
GAACATATCTGTATATGTTCCTTTTTTTTTTTTTTTTTATATGATCTGTAGGTTTGTTGTACCGTAGTAGTGTGTGTTCTCGGTGAAAAGAGCGCCTTTCACCGTGCCGCCAATAAAGCGGTCGATAGCATTCCTGGTGATCACTTTATCTATTCCGCCGTTAATCACAGTTTCGGAAAACTCAACAGATGATCTTGCCTTGGTCTTCGTTTCTTCATCCACATATCCGAAATAAAAAACCTTTTTCTTCATTCCGTCATCAATCACATCCGTTTGATCGCAACCTGGCACATTTCTTTTCATCTGATGAATGAACGCTCCTGCCCAAGAAGTGCCAGGAATGACTGGCAGGATTTCGTTTCCAATATGTTCTGTCAGCTGACGGAAGTCCGCAACAACATCATCTTTATCCTTCCTTAGGTCTGTAGTATACTCGCGAATAGAAATACCTCCTTGCAAGCGAAGACCAAGACACAGCACTTTGTCATTGCTTAAATATGCTTCATCTCTGTGACAATCTTCCTCCATTTCCATATCATCCACATCGAAATCCAGCCACGAATTAATATCTTCTTTTTTAGCAAAGTCGAATTCCTTGATGCCAGCTTTCAGCAGTTTGATTTTGCCAAGACCTCTACTTGTCTTTTTACCAAAAGAGATTTCCTCATTCCTAAAGAAACTAAATATCTCCTGAATGTAGTCTTCGTCTTGATTCGTAAGGAAGTTCTGTTCTATAATGGAAGTGAAACACACCCCTGGCTCAACTACTTCCATATCGAACTTGGCATGGTTCTTTGCTGTTTTAAACTCGTCCAGTGCGACAGAATCACGCCTTGTAACGTAGAATTTGCCAGAGTCCAATGTTGCGTCTGAAAATGAAAGTCTGCTTTCCTTGATTTCAACGTCTTCTTTGATTTCCCTGTTGATTTCTACAAAGCCAAAGTAGTCATGCCACGAAGTATCGCCTTCCCCTTTCCAATCCTTGACATAAGAAAGAATGACACCAGCGATTGCGCTGCCAGGAATGAACGGCTTGCCGATGGCATCAAGAAGTACATCACTGTCAGTATTAATGTCCTCGCCATTGCTGAGTGATAGTGGCGAAGTTGTTTCAAATTGAATCTTCAAGACTTTTTTCTTGACAATTCTAGCCATGTCACTACTCCTTTTCCTTATTCATATACTTTAGCTTTGACAGGCATTCCATCAATATGCTTTCCCATCGCGTGAAAATGTACTTTTCTGGATCCACCTCCAAATCTTGTAGTTTGGTGAAGTCCCTGCATTCCGCCATTTGGTCTCGGAAAGAATCTTTGAATTTATCATCTTCGAAGAATTTTCCAACGAATCTCTGAATCTCCGTTTTTACTTCATTCCTTTGAATGGAATCTATGCGTTTCCTGAATTTAGTCAAGACAATATGCGGATCTTCACTCTTTTCGCTGGATTCCTTTAGCATTAAGGTCAACCTGCCAATAGATGAAGAGGAAACATGCATTTTCTTTACACCCACAAGAACTTTATCTCTGACTTCCCGATAAAGACGTTCCTCGTAGATCCTTCGCAATACATGCCGTGTCTCGAAAATCCAAGCTTGTTGCTTTGGTTCGCTACCCTTCTCTGTTTCAATACGATAAGGATAATCATGTAGCTCACAAATCATAACCTCGCCATACCCTTCAAAACACCTGATGCCAACGGAATTATTCTCGATTGTAGCTTGGCTGCAAAGCTGGTAAACAAAGGTGCTGCCGGCTGAAATCGATGGAACCGGCGCTTTGCGCATGTTCCATTGCGTCTGATAGCCAAATTCCATGGAAACAGATGTAAACGACATCAAGTCGGGATGGTTGGGAATCTTCCCTGCTTGGTCTAGGTGTATGTATTGCGAGTCTTCTAATCCAATCGCTTTAGCGATTTGGTCATACACTTCTGTAAAGCTGATGGTATATCCTTTTCCATTCATGAAGACCGCGTTAGAGACCAGAGAGACTAGAACGACATCATTCTCCCCAAATGTTCTGATTACTTTCTTTGGGGCATCGCTAAGCTTCACAATCTCGCATTTGCCATATTGCGCCGTCTTGGATTTTCCAAAACGCAGAACCCCATCTTTCAAAAGATCCAGTATGACTTTCTTTTCTCTTTGACCAGAAAAGTAAATATATCCAGTGAATCGTTGACCTTCCGTTAACGCAGAAATCGTATACAAGCCTACATCATCACTTTGCACTTTTCGATGATGATATATGATACGCCGGTCGCCCTCCTTCAGATACGCTTTTTTTTGATCATCAAAGCAGACATACTTCCCAGTAAGTTTCTTCGGGACACCTTCGCTAGAAAGTGCATCATCATTTGTTTTCTGAAGGATATTGTTGTAATTGCCCGAATTCTTACGCACTTGAACGAAGGCAGGAGCAGGAATATATCTTCCATTCCAGTCAGAAATATAAAGATTGGTAAAGCAGGTAGATCCATTGAGAAATAGATTTTCGAATTCTTTCTCATCATCCCTGCCGCTCTCGATATACATGGATGCCAAGGCACCGATCATATTGCGACCAGGAACATAGGATTCGGAGTTCGTGTCACTGCCAGCGCTGATCATCAAAGGTAGAACATTTTCTACCTCGATCTTCAATCCCAGGTAATCTGGGCTTGTTTGATTTTCGAAATATACTTTATCTTTATCCCTGCTTAACAAGCATTTCACCTGACCAAGCCCCCGATTCCTTTTCAGTCCAATTGCTTTCGTAGCAGAAGCAATTTTCCGAAGATCTTCTTCCATTTCATCTTCAAAAGAAATCTTGGCATAAAAGATCAGGTTCTCCCCTTTGGCAAACGGTGAATATTGATTGACAACTCTTGTTCTCCGCAAAGATTTGTCATCCGCTACGCCATCGACCATTCTTGTCTGAGTCCGTATTCTAGTGAACAAAGACAACACTTCCTGGTCGCTGATATCTTCTTCTGCAAGAATCGCCTTGCGAATCAACACATGCTTTTTGATCAAGCCATCTTCGATAATGAACCCTTTGTTCGCATCATCTTTGGCAATGCCAAATAATTGATCCACGTCATGATCCAGTACCAAGGAAATATTCTCCGCAGCTTCTTTCATCACACCCTTGATACGGCGAGCAGGTATATATGGCAAGCCTGCATCATCAAAAACGATGTCGCTGTCAATGGTTGCCCCGAACGCATATCCAGAACCAGCCGCAAGATCAGACAACAGTTCAATTTTCATCACTTTCTTTTTCATGTTTCCGACTCTCCCGAAAACCAGATATCGTAAAATTCAACGATATCTCTAATCAATCTCCTGTTTTCCCTGAAATACGTATAGACATCTGAACCAATTTCATTTTGCAACGCTTCTTTTTTTGACGTAGACATATGGGCAAGAATCCGGTGAAATTCCATCTCAAACCGCTCATCTGATACGATATCCGAGTCAATCAATCCCTTGATATTGGAATGACCAAGATATTGATTCAAGATTCGTGCCATTTGATCTACTTGGTTCATTTTGATTACGTCAGGGCATTGATTCTCATCAATGCCATTGACAAACCATGGCCTTGAAAGATTGAACAGATGCTCATCTTCACGAATCTGTTTCAATTCAACGCCTATGGCTGCCCGACAATAGTGGAAATCAACCAAGGAATTCTCTTGTTTGTACGGGTTAATTTCTTTCCCCTTTGTTTTTGCATTTTCACAACACTTCTCGGCAATACGGTATGCATCCGCAAACGGAGCATGACTATGGAAAACAGCAATTCCTGCGCAGCTATGGTAATTCCGATTCATTTTGTCAAGATACGTCCGGGCATAATCCAAGGCTAGGCCAGCTGGAAGAATGATGTTGACTTCATCACCTGAGTAAATGACGTAGCGTTGTACTTTGTTCATCTTTCCACCAACTTGCTTAAGCAACTTGCAATTCAGCTCCTCATCGACTTTATCAAGAGTATCTTCAACAAAAACCTCGTAAAGCTCATTCGACTTGGTACGCAGCTCATTGATGCAATCATCATAGCTTGTTATGCTTTCCAAAACACCGCGATACTTCATGCCAATATTATTTCCATCCATATAAACAATTGCCAAAAGACTGTTCTTCCCTTTTTGCTCAACCATCTCATCCAGAAGACGTATGCTTTCACTGATACGCCGATCACTTTCAGAGAACCCCCCTTCGACATTCTTCTCGTATTTCTCATACTTGGCATATTGTTCGCTTGTTAATTTTGTGTCTTTTCCAACGATCATCTTGTGTTGTGTCAATGGCATAGAAGTCGCATAGTCGACTTGCGCCATTGGAACAGTCCAATACGGCTCTGCAAGAAGCTCCTGGTTCTCTGCAAACCGATGAGCAGCATACAACTTTTCATAATCACCCTGTTCAGGATAATTTCGATGATACATATCCCAAGAAGATACATTCTGCCATGTGCAAACAATATTCAAAGTTGGAATCGTCTTCAAAACTTTCCTGGTAAATCTCTTATATGCTTCGCGGCAGACTTCTTCATTCTTGAATAACACCAGTAAATTGCCGCCACCATCATAGACAACTTGACCGCAATACATGCCAGATTTCATGTCACTCTCAAACTGTTCGTGTGAGAATACATCACCCGTTTCATATTTCTTGATCTTTCCAAGAGGTTGTTCCCCTTTCACGCCAGTTTCTTCTGCCGCATTATACAGATAGTCGTTAAATAGATCGCGGATGATCATTGAACCGCCAACGATTTCCTTGATCTTATTGCTGCGATAAATGAATTTTTGCTTCGCCCTGATATCAAAGAGCGCAAGAACATATTCCATGGTATTTTCCTTTCGTGATGTAGCTTTATACGCCACAACTTCTTCGTACGGGTTTGCTAGCTCGACCTCATACTTCTGTTGGAATGCATCTACATCAAAGCTATTTTCCAGCTTGCTTTCTTTATACTTGGACGCACAAAAAAGTAGAATTCTGCATCGTCTGCCTGCTGTTATATGCGGAACGATTGTAAATATCTGTTCCAGATATTTGATCGTTCCAGTATAGCAGCTTGTTCAAATAGGCAATATATATCTGGATCAAATTTCTCAATATCTGGCTGTTCATTCTCATTACCATGATTCCAAGTATTCTAAACCTTCTTCAACAATGTGTACAGATACATTGTCGTTGGCATGAACCTCCTAGTTCATGCCAACGACAGAATTATCAAATACTGTTTTCAAACGAAGTGCATGAACACTGTCCATTCTCAAATCATAATCAAAATGGCATCGCCCTTGCTTTTCCATCTCATTTGGCGTTAAGAATGGACAAAAGCCTCTTGAGGCTCCCCTTGATCATGTTTTCCGAGAGGGGGATGATCTCATCGTTATCATCGTACTTTTCCTTCAAAACCTTTTGGATGTACTCAAAGTCGCGCGATTCAACCTTGTCCATCCCTAGACTTTTTGACACTTTTGCGAACACATCCATAACCACTGCACTCAGGCTTTTGATCATTTCCTCGTATGTCGGTGCCGTGACGCCTGCCAACGACAATGATATGACCTGTAAATATCAAGATTAGCAAATACCTCCGGCTTCCCTTCATACTGCACGGAGAAAAACGTTCCACCATGCTTATGGTCATTGTTTTTCCAAAGCGCCTTGGGCGAGTAATCAGCGTCACCGCCTCTCCTTTCCTCCACCATTCCCCGATGAACCTTGTCTTGTCCACATAAAAGTAATTGTTGGAAACAAGCACCTCGAATGATTGGTTGCTCTTTGTCATTGTCCTTGCTGTTGCCATGCTCCTCCTTTCACGAGTATTATATCAGAACAATCAAATATCTGAAACAAATATTTGGTCATTCCAGTATAAGCATGTGTTTTGCGCGCGGCAAAAACTTGTGAAATTATAAACTTTACCGTTCATGCACAAATCCTACCGTTCATGCAAAAGATTTTTCTTGATTCGTTGATTTCCAACTGATACATAGGTATAGTATTCATAGAAAATAAAGGAAGGAATGGATATGTGGTTGGTTTCGGATACTATGTTTGTGATTGTTCAAGTGCTCATGACTTTGTTGAACTGGAGGTATGGCATGTATGGCGCTACACCTTCCCCATGGCTGAACTGCGCCTGTAGCATTGCGTATTGCATGTTCATGTTCTTTTATGCGTATTTCAACAGCAAATCCCGCATCGGGCTTAACATTGGTGTACTACAACTGGCTGGTGCAGTGATCGCTTTGGTGATATCGGTGACCCAGGCTGATGCCGTTCTGCTAGGCTTGCTGGGGACATTGCTATTGGTGCCATTCATAGGCTTAGCAGCCATTGCAAAAGGAACAGCATGTATTATGCTTATGCTTGCCATCTGCCTTGCATTGCTTGTCATAAGATTGTATGCAAGGAGAAAAGCTAATTTCCGTAGCGGTGGTTGATGACATTGAAGAATAGCAAAGGAAACAATCCCCCTCAACATGCATGGAAAACTCAGGCTGGGCATTCACATGCCCAGCCTGTCTATGTTGTCTTCATACAGCTTTTTATGCTTCTTCATATTGCAATGCAATATATTGCGCCTTAAACAACAACTCGGAAAGAAATAGACTCCCTTTCGACAAATCGTTGTCTTGCAATACAACAGCCAAAATACGAGAAACCAATCGGCGGTTTCTTTCAGTCAAAAGTAGCTGAAGAAAGCAGAGCAGCGTTGGAATCGAATAACGTTGTGACAATATGCCACACATCAACATTCTTGCTAAATGACCATTGCCATCACAGAAAGGATGAATATGCACCAACTGGAAATGAGCGCAAAAAGCCTTGACTTCCAGTGGAAGATCTGTCCTTGCCATGAATCCTAGCAAAGCATCTATGCCGTTGGGAATCTGGGATGGTTCAAAGGTTTGAAAGCCCACGGGAACCTTTCCATCCTCGTTATGGACAAAAGGCACATGCTCACCATCCTGGCGAAAATGCGCAGGAAGATCATCGTATCTTCGAGGTTCTGACTGGTTGGCTTTTTCCCATAGCTTCAATAATCCTTCCTGGCTACAGGGGACAGCACTGCCTGAGCAAAGATACATTGTGTTCTTGGCGCATTCGCAAAACGGCTTTCGCTGTATGTCCTCTGGATCATTTCCACGAAGGGTCAAAAGATATGTGCATAGATCATCCAGTTCCTTTGGCAATGTCAAACCTGCAATGATCTCCTTGGGAGGCAGCGATGCCAAAATTTCCCATGCAAAGCGATCCTGGATTACAGGATCACGGAATTTCTCTTGCACAAGTTTTCCCTGACACGCAAAGCAGAGAACATGCCATCCTTTTCCAACACAGCAACATATAGGGATCCAACGGCTGTCTTCACCTGTTTGCCACGTTTCTGCATCATCTGCCCATAGAGTTCCAAGGCATATTCCTTGGGCTTGTCTTTATACGGAAAACATTGCTTGCGTCCTTGTTTCCGTTGCAGAGGACATCCCCCTGCACAGACTGGAAGCCACAGGCATGCCATGCATTCTGCATCGTCTATGGGTAATGTTGCGTTCAAAAAACAGCTTAGTTGATCTGGATGATCTGCGGTGATGATCGGATTGGCAGGATCCCAGCAATGGCAAAGCCGTCCCGTTTCATCAATCAGTAGTAAAAAAGAACGAGTGGCAGCACAATGCATCCCTTTGACCTTGGCTAGCACCGCCTTACTACACAACGATTCTTCGTCTGCCAGATTCCCCCAGCATAGAACCAGTGAAGCATGATACACGATCTGGTTGCCACTCTTGCTTGCCAAATCATCGAAATACTGCTTCAACAATGATCCTTCATCCTGTTTTTGTTCATGGACATTCTGCCATATCGACACCTTGAAAGGCAGCGGATAACGAGGGTTATCCACGACCTTGTTTAATAACACATCATTGTCGTCCAAGGTGATCTGCACAGAACGGATCTGGCAACGATGCAACAACTTGACATTGTCTGACGTAAACAGACAGCCGCTTGTTATCATACGGGCATCATACTCTGCTTGATGCTTCTCTGCCAGAGACATCAAGCGTTCAGAGAGTTTTTCAATCACACTGGCCGCTCGCAATGGCTCGCCACCAAACCACACAACCTCAAGTACACTTGCCTTTGACAACTGTAGCAAACGTTCCGATAAAGCAATGACATGATCTTGCACATCCTCGCCCATGATACCCGACCAATGACTCTCTAAACAGCTGGAACAATCGAAATGGCACCCATTAGCTGGCTGGATCGCCAAACTGACCCAATGGCTGTCAGCCACTATCTGTCTGCCCAGGGATTCCAACGCCTGCCGCTCGTCAAAATCAACAATCAAGCCACGCTTGGCAAATCTCTCTAGCATGGGATGTTTCTCATCCAGTTCTTCCACGATAGACAACAGGTAACATTCCATGGGCGAATAGGATCCACAGGTTCCGCGAAACAAGTTCACGATCACTGCGTTTTTCTCTCCAGGAACCTTCGCCATGACGTTGTATTGCGATAGATGCCCCCCCATATGCACAACCCTCTCTTTCAAATCATTCCAGGCTTGTCAAAGATGCATAACCCATCAATATGACACCTTGCATGATTGTTGTAAAAGAACCTGGATCAAGAAGGATGACTGCCAGTATACACATAACTATCGCAACTGAACCATCCGTCTCCCCTGGAAATTGCTTCAAGCTGTTCATCCGTCAGTCCTTCAAACAGTTCTTCCATATTCATCATCTATTTCCTCCTAATGTGAATTGTTGTGGAACTCCTCTGCATTCATGTGCCATGCCATGCACATTCGCACATAGCATGCTTCTTTCCCAATGCATTAGCTTTAGCATGAACGTAGTGCAGTGTCAATCAAAATTCCGTTCTGAAGAGGAACTCATTATACTCATATGCACAAGCAGTTTGATCGTTCCAGTATATGTTGCCCAGAGAGAACACCATTGCCATGATACCGTATGCAAAAGAAGCTGTCAATGTGAATCACAATTCACATTGACAGCAGCTTGTCTGAATAAATAGGTTAACCCTGTGATTGTGTTGGAGAGTCGTCTTCCGTTTCTTCCGTTTTTTCAATTATAATCCTTAGCGATGTATCTCCCAATACGATGATATCCTCAGATTGTATCTTGCATTCCTTCGTATGATCTACAACAATCACAGTGTCATCGCGCAGAATCTTTGTTTCATTCGTGGAATTTAGATCTTCCAACAAATAAACCCCTTCCTTCCTGGTAATCTTGATATGCTTTTGGCTGATTGTCTCTTGTTCGATTCGCAAATCGCAGTCTTCTCCGCTGCCAATCACCACGGCATCCTCGGAA
>OMYM01000137.1 GCA_900315225.1 uncultured Erysipelotrichaceae bacterium
GAATGTTGTCATTATCCAGATAATTCATTTGCCCCTGTTTGATGCGGGATTCCTCGTGATGGATAATGAAAATGATCGCCACGCCTTCAAGCGCTAGCGATCATTTTCATTGTATGTGTAGAAGACAACCAATGCTATTAACTCTATGGAATATTGTTATGCGATAAGGGAATGAAAGATTTGGTGTGCTTCTTTGTCAGTTTACGAGTATAATCTATGTGTATGCGTAGTGTGGAATTACAGATCATAAGAAAGGGCGTTAGAGAAAGTAAATGCCTAAAGGATTACAGATTGTATTACGGACTGTCAGGGGAATGCATCGTTACTTGGGATGGGGGAAAGGCTGTCATAAGGAAAGGGGAAGCATTGGCTTTTAACCCGAATGAGAGGCATTCCATTGACTGTAGGGGGATTGTTGCATGCTTGGAGATTGGGTATTCGGAGATGCTAAGATTGACGGGATATCGCAAGAGATGGATTGTATGCAACACATGTGGAAATAGAAACGAGAATGCACAGGAACTTGCCAAGACGATTGAAAGGCTTATGAAGGCTTCGTATGAAGGGACATACAGGGATCTGTTGGTGGAAAAATACTCGCTGGATCTTGTGTTTCTTCTTGTTGCGAATTACTCCAATAACATTTTCTCGCATGTCGATACACGCAAGGAAGAGATCGAAGGGTATATTGAGGGACATTTTAGGGATGACCTTTCTTTGGATGATATTGCGGAGGAGTTCGGGGTAACGCCACAGTATTTTTCAAGATATTTCAAAGATAGCTTTGATATCACTTTCCTGAAGTATCTCAATGGAGTTCGTTTGAGGCATGCGGCGGAAGAACTGCTGAAGAATGATTGGGCGGTATTGCGTGTGGCGATGGATAATGGATTTCCCAATGCTTCTTCGTTCCTGAGAGAGTTTAAGAATGCCTATGGAATGACACCAAATGAATTCCGCAAGAATAACCAACAAACAGAGGACGTGAAAGAAGATCTGGATATTTTGAAGCTTCTTTCCGAAGCACTGGAAGAAGACAACGGGGCTTTGCGGGTTGTGGAAATTGACGATGAGAAAGAATGCGGGTTGTTGGATGAGTATTGGACGAACATTGTCAATTTAGCGAGCATGACAATACTGATGAAAAGCGGTGTCATGGAACAAGCGGATCAAATGATCAAAGATTTGAAGTTCAAGAGGGCGAGGATAACGCTGGATGCGTATGATAATGCCGGAAAGCATAATTTCTATGTGGTAGATAAAACGATGGGCTTCTTTGTGTCACGGCAGATGGATGTGATCCTTGTCATTGACTATAGGGGGATCGATGATCAGGAAAGCTATCTCACGTACTTCAAGGAACAGTGCATACGGCTTTCGAGGAAGTTCGGCATGGCCGTTCAATCCCACACATCGTTTGAAATCTTGTACAACACGGAATATACAAAGGAAAAGCTGGAAAGCTACCATCGTTTTCGCAAGGAAGTGGAAGAAATAGCGAAGGCGTATCGGTTTACAGGTCCGGTGGTTGGACCGGGGATGCTGGTGGATGAATCGGGTGACAACTTCCGAAGGTTTGCACGAGCTGCCAAAGAGATGGAAGCGATCACGATTGAGGTTGCTCCGTATGCCATTCACAGAAAGAACGGAGAGGTGTTTATCAACCAGGTGACGGACAGTGGGTATGTCAAGGAACAATATGACATGGCACAAAGGATCATGCGGGAAGAAGGTTGTCTTGGGGAACTGTGGATTGTCAGCTGGAAAGATCGCTTGAATGATGTGGACGTCTTGAATGAAACATCGTACATGGGTGCAAGGATCATACGGAGCGTGCTTGAGGGGTATGGCGTATACAAGTCTTTGCCATTAAACATGCCATTGGATCTGTTGATGGATGAAACAGTGTTTGCCAAGACGTTTAATGGGCTGTCGGGGGTGATGACAGTCAATGGAATACAGAAGCCGTCTTATCATGCCTACAAGTTTTTAAATCGACAAGACAGGCTTCTGGTGAAGGTGGACAACGGTTATCTGATAACAAAGTCAGACAACAGGGGGTTTTACCAGATTCTTTGCCATAACAATAAGAAGCCAGGATACCGATATTATGCCATGGAAACAGTGATGGAATATAGCGATGACCTGTTCGAAGATACAACGGATACGACGTTTCGCTTTGTTTTTCGCAATCTTAACGAGGGGGATTATCTCCTGAAAAAAAGGTACGTTTCCAATGAAAGCGGATGTGCCTACTTGAAATACAAGAAACTGAAATACGTGGATGACTCATATATCGGTATTGGAGAGAACAGGTTTCTGAAGGCATCGGCGGAACCGGAAATGTCGGGAGAGATACTTCATGTGGGGAAAAACGGGGACTTGGTAATTGAATGCACATTGAAAATGAATGCATTTGCGCATCTACATTTGTTGCCGATAGGGTAAAGCAAAAAATATATCAAAAAAATTAATGTCATCATGGTAGAGTGTCCATCAAACAAAAAATGAGGTTAAATATTTTGCGCAATCTGGTTAAGAAACAGGGTGATGGATCACTTGAAAAAAGGCATACTGTAGGTGTGGAAAGGGAGGACATGAAAATGTCAAACAAAGATTTAGCAACAAATATTATCAAGCTTGCCGGGGATAAAGAGAATATCTCCAGCATGACGCATTGCGTCACACGATTAAGGCTTGTCCTGAAAGACAACGACAAGGCGGACAGAGACGCGATCAGGAAACTGGACGGGGTGATCCAGGTTGTTGATAGCAGTGGGCAAATGCAAGTGGTGCTAGGACCGGCTGTTGGCGATGTGTACAATGAGGCAGTGAAGATCGTGGGAACGCTTAAAGCGTCAAGCGAAGCACCAAAGGAAGAGGCACCACAGGGCATCAAGGGAATGTTCAAGGCAGCCCTTGACACATTGATCGCTTGTTTTGTTCCTTCGATTATGATCATTGCTGGTTCAGGTATGGTCAAGGTTTTGGCGGTGTTGTTAAACACTGCTGGGCTTCTTGCGACAGATTCAACAACGTATCAGATTCTGAATGGTGTGATTGGCGATGGCGTGTTCTACTTCTTGCCGTTCTTGGTTGCGCATAATGCGGCGAAGAAAATGAATGTCGATGTCATGACATCCATGGCACTGGCTGCCATTCTGATGCACCCAACGCTGACGGGGCTTGGCGAGACGGGAACATCTGTTGGATTCTTTGGGATAGGCCTTAAGATC
>OMYM01000459.1 GCA_900315225.1 uncultured Erysipelotrichaceae bacterium
CATATAGAAAGGTACCACTTTCCAGCAGGTTGTGCAACCCCTGAAAAGAGATTTTTCATGATATTTACCCTTAAAAACGTACGCAACTGGTTTTTCAAGCAGGCAAAGCCTTTCCCCGCGTACACAGGGCGCGCCAAAAAGTCCATGGATCCAGGCTTGCGGAGATCCTCTTCGCCTACTTCGCGCAGCTCCACATCATGCAAAAGATGAATCACTGTCACTATGCCACTGTCTTGGCACGCATATCATCGAGTACCCGCGCTGCCATAGGATCACGGAACATTACCGCACCTGCAACAGCCATGCTGTGTTGATGGAGTGGAAGCGGGACATGCGCCAACATTTGTGCAAAGCGCATTCATATTTTTCTTGATATCCATTTACAAAGTGGTTAAGCTTGTCAATAAACCAACGATACATATAATCCAAGAAGAAATCTGCTATAATCAAGTAGCTATAGAAAGGTAAATAGAGAATATGAAATCATTGGTTGCGTATTTTAGCGCAGAAAGCGGTGCTACAGCGAGCGTTGCACGTACATTGGCTTCTTCCATCAATGCAGATTTGTTTGAGATTAAGCCTGAGACACCATATTCAAAGGCTGATTTGAACTACATGAATCCTCTTGCTCGATGCAATCGTGAGCATTTCGGTAAGAAAAGCGTCCCCGTCATTAACAAAGTTGAATCGTTTGAACAGTATGATGCGGTATTGATTGGTTTCCCTATCTGGTATGGCTGTGCCCCAAATGTCGTAAACACTTTCTGTCAATCGTATGATTTTACGGGTAAAAAGGTTGCTGCTTTTGCAACGTCTGGTGGTAGCCCCATTGGCAAGTCTCTCGCAAAGCTTCAGCCCTATGTCAAAGGAGCTGTTGTTCTGGATGCCAAGTTGATGAATTCAATGGATTCATCACAGATGAAGACGTGGTTTGAAAGTCTGTAAGTCGAATCATTTGACAACACGTAAAAAGCCAGGCATTCCTGGCTAGTGTGGGTGGGATATTACGCTTTCTTGCTTTCTGTTGTATCGGTGTCCTTGGCTTCTTCCTTCACGTCCTCAGGTGCATCTTCTGGCTTTTCACCTGGCTTGCCCATCGGTGGACGTGGTCCACCATGAGGACCGTGGTGTGGACCATGTCCACCTTTGAACTGAGGCTTTTCACCATCTTGTCCTTCAGTTTCTTCACCTTCTGGCTTGCCCATTGGCGGACGGTGACCGCCACGAGGACCACCGTGCATCGGAGGCTTGTGTCCTTCTGTTTTTTCTTCTGTCGTGGTGTTTTCCGTTGTTTCTGTTGCTTTTTCAACTTTGATCTCGTCTGTCATAGTTTTATCTCCTTTTCACGCATTTTATGATGCCATGGAAATGTGAATGCAATGTGAACAGAAACTGAATCACAAATGAAAATGACCGGTTTAACCGGTCGTTTTCATGAGAGGAAAAGAAATATTCGCTAAGCCATGAATGTGTGGGGCATGGTTGTTCTATCCTTGCTATCGCAAAGGACAATCTCGGGAACAATCGGACAGCCACCCATGCATTCATTTCGGTATTTGCAATTGGGGCATGCATTGCGCATGCGGTTTCTAAAGTCTTCGAACACTGAACTGTTCCAAGCTTCTTCAATCGTGTATTGGTGTAAATCCACCGCCCATCGTTGCTCTTGGTTGTCGAAGGAACATGGCAATAGCTTCATGTCGGAAGTGATGTATGCTGACCAACGGGCACCTTCGCATGTATCTATGCTCTCAATGTCGAAATGATCTGGATACTCGATAATCATTGGAATAGAGCATGAGTCAAAGCCAATCTTAAAGTGTTTCTTTTCCATAATCATCCGTATCAGTTCATCTATCCTGCTGTCGTGTGGCTTGATGCAGTTTTCCCTCTTGCCTAAGCCTATCGGCTTATGCAAGAGGAAGACAACCGCATTGATGTTTGCTGGGAATGTGTTGTTCTTCATTCTTTCAATAGCTTCATCCATGGTGCTGTTTGAAAGCACGTAATGGATGTTGGTCTTGACACCATGTTTTACCAACGTGTCGATTGCCTTGAGGGTATAGTCGCTTCTATACCAGCTTACAGCTACTGCTCCACAACATTCTTTGCATAATGCAGCGATATCATCATTCATGCCAAGTCCACTGGTGGTGAAATTGGGAACAATCTTGTGGTTTCGACAGCTTTTCAAGATCTCTTTAAAGTTCTCGTGTTGGTCTGGATCGCCACATCCTCCCAAAGCGAACTGGAAGGTTTTTCCTTCGCATTGTCTGGCGATTTCTTCGAAGTCTTGGATGGACATATTTGGCTTTGTGCTGTGCAGTCCATCCTGGTAGCACTGTACACCTGCCTTGATGCATAGGCCGCTTTCACCATGAAGACAATGCCCCATGATGCCAATGTCGAGGAGTTCAGGGAAATGTGCCATGAATGGCTCGTCTCTTCCCTCATTTGCATATCTAAAATATGCACCTGTATCTTCCATGAAAACAGAAGTATATTCTAAAGCCTTGATTACACGCATAGCAACCTCAATAACTCAAATCAGTCGCAATACCGGTAAATTCACCGCTTGCACTGGCTGCTTTCCAGATCTTTTTCAGCACCGAACCAATCTCAGGATCAACAAACTCAAAGTCGATCGTACCCGAATAAATCGTTTTTCCTTCCTTCAGGCATCGACGGATTTCGGCTTCGTGCTTCTCATAGCAGTACTCATTGCTTTCTTCCAAGACTCGTTGAATCTCTTCTTCGCTTGCGTCTGGCGTCAAGAGAACATCACCAAGAATGTCATGTTCAATAACATCTATCATGGCCTTCAATTGTTCAACGGTAAATTCCCCTTTGCGTGCCACGATAAAGCTGCTGGACGAAGAGTTCGTCACATAATCACTGCGATACTTCATACTGTTCAACCTCCTATGTATTCATAATTCCCATCATGTCATGATGTATACATGTTTGATAGGTTCTGTGCCAATATGGCACAGAACCTATCTATCTAACGCGCA
>OMYM01000135.1 GCA_900315225.1 uncultured Erysipelotrichaceae bacterium
GGTGTATAAGACAACCACTTTGTTGGACTATTTGTGCAGATCTTGCCTAAGGGTGATTTTGATTCAAGATCGACTATTTCGATACACGACATTCTTCCTATAGCAATCTTTGTGGCATCAGGTGAAGTACAGGCACAATATGATCGCTCATCGGATGATTGGTATATTTTATTTGTGAAGCCTATTTTCTTTTCGAGTTCTACCTCAACGCTAATTTCGACAGGATAGCAAGAATTGCGAGAATACATGTCATTTCTGGAAAGATGATACTGTTCACGCACATCATCTTGAGATATTGTTGGAGCATACTTGGGATTGAATTTACTGGTGAAGGTCCCTAGAGCAGTAGCTAAAGCTTCTAGGACGGATGTCTTTCCATTGCCGTTTTCACCTTTGATTAAGTTGAAGCCAGGTTTGAATTCAAGTGTTGTGTTTTCTATGCTCTTGAAATTCGTGATTTTAGCGCTTTTGATAAACATGGTTACCTCCATTTAATCAACAAAGTATGACTTATTATAAGATGTCGTTAAAATAAAAACAATAGATTTCTTGCTTTGGATGGAAAGCTGTTAACAGTAGACCAATACTGGAAATCTATTGCATGTGTTTAAGGCGAAGCGCATCATTTCCTGAATGGAATTATGCTAAAGCTAATTTGAATACACGAACATATTATAGCATATTAATATCCTTAAAAACAGGTGTTTCATAAGCTGCTACATTAGCTTTGGTCATGAGAAATCACAGACACTTTTGTATCTATTAGTAACTGAGTATCTTTAGAAGCCATTATTTATACGGTATGCATTCTTTGGCTCCTTTCCAAATAATAATGAAAATTAAACGAATTCGATAAAATAATTAAAAACATGAAAAAATGATGTAGCGCGACCCGCTTTCAGCGGGGTTCTGGTTTCTTTTTCTATGTTTGCGACTAAATTCCTACGAATGCAGGGACTAAACTTGCGGCTTTGTCCTCCGACCCCTGACGGGTGATTCAAGATTCGAGGATTTAGGATTCAAGATTGACCCTACAAGCGGGCCGCACGCCGACGTTGTCATCACCGACATTGTCGCCGCGGGCGAAGAAATCGCCATCGTAGTCAACGCTGGCAGCGCCGTAACTATTGCTACCGGGGGAGCGAAGCCACCATACATAAGCGCCATTTTCAGCGCTAACATATATAGTCTTTTTTGTCGCATAATCTGTAGGCTTGCATTGCCTTGCTACATCGATCGAGAAATATCTTCGGGCTTCTTGGATGCTTAGTAGGAATATCATATCCTTTGTGTTGTTCCCGCCCTCCGTTCCATATTCGGGGTTGTCCTCATTCTTCAGCTCTGTTAACAGGATCTTTACTTTCTCTTCTTCGGTAAAGGCATTTTTCAAGAACTCGCTGTTCAGCCATTTCCTCAGCGTACATGTCTCCCATGTGACATCTGTAAATTTCTCGTTGTAGGGCTTGCAGTTAAGGACATATCTACTGATTAACAATAATGTTCCATCTTTCTCCTTGTCCAAGACAAGCCACTCAATCGGAGACTTTTCATTTCCGTTGGCATCTTGCCAATAACTACCGAAATATACAATATTTTCCTGCTGAATCATGGAGGGTTTAGGAGACTCTATCAAATTGTTTGTCTGCGTTAACATTGCCATGGATACACCGTATTGTTCTACCTTTCGGTCAAGGTATTCCAATAGACGCATGTTTGTGTGTATATTGTTGTTCTGGATGTCTTCGATATCTTGACGATATAGGGCATAGGAAAGGGATTCTTCATTGGTGAGGTTATATGGGATACCTTCGCTGGTGTTGCGGTCAACTTTGATTAAGTTGTTGTCTAAAATCTTTTCTAGCGCTATTCCTGCAAAGCTTGTCGATTTGGTGTTGTCGTTGTAGAAAAGGTATTTCGTGCTTTCTTCTAGCCTTCCATCTTCGTAAACAAGACGGAATTCAGGATAGATCTGGATGACAATATTTGCTTTAGCAATTGTGAAGAAGGGATTCTCCTTGGGCAATTGTTCATTTGGCTTGAATCTTGGAGGGTATTTGTCTAGGAGGTCGGAGCTTGCGTTAGATTGGTATAAAAGATTGATCCATTCCAAGGGTTTCTTGTGCTTCATCACCATGATGTAGAAATAGAGCATTTTGGCTTGGCGGGGATAGTCTTTGAGTCCATATTCTTGCAGGAAGCGGAAGGAAAAGCATATGGCTCTCATTTCCCTGGCGGATAGATGGAAGTCATTGCATATGTCATAGAAGACAGAGACAAGATCTGGATCCTTGATCTGGTCGTTTTCGGTTTCGACAATCTTGAATTTCTTGGCGATGTCTTCAAACAGGGTTTCCTGTTGCACTTCAGGCATCCAAGTTGAATAGTCGAAGAAGCGCTGCAGGTAGCCAATGGCGTTGAATTCATTGCCGTAGACGGTCTTTACGCAGTGCTGGAGCTCGGTGATGTCGAGGGCGAAGATGTAGACGAGACCTTTGATATTGAACAGGTGCTTTACAATTTCTAGGGTCTTTACAGCAAATGTAGGCTTGCATCGATCTAGTTCATCAACAATGATGACAACCTTCTTTTGACTTTTCTTCTGTATGCATTCTTGGAGGTTCTTTTGAATTTTGCTAAGTTGTGTATCAAGGGAAAGGTTGTCAATGTTTGGCTTGTATTTATCATCAGTTTCAGTTTCTGGTAATGAACCGTGATTTCTAAGCAGCTCCATGTAGCTTTTGAAATTAGCGATGGCTGAATCGCATTCAGAGGTGCCTTTACCACAGATGTTCTCAATCAACATGCGAGAAAAAGGAATCATGGGATCTTCATAGAAGTCATTGATCCATGCATCGAAAATGACTATTTCATCTTCGTTGAGTTTGTCAAATTCAGTAAATAGGCCTTTGGGATCAGAAACAATGCTATCATCTTTTGTCAAGACATCCTTCAGGAGGTGGATGAACTTTGTCTTACCAAAGCCCCATTGAGCGGAGATGGACATGATGAGGGCATTGTTTTCAGTGGGGGTTTCCATATCGGCAATGGCACTGTATTTGCCTATGATCCGGCATAGGCCTAGGGCATAGTTGCCACGGTCGAGGAGATCGTCCTTTAGCTTGATTCTATTTTCTTCCATGAGATGCCTCGCTTTCTGTATCATTTTATCGTAGAAACAAGGTATGTGCAATGATTTTTGGAAAGATGTGAAAATGAATTGCGTTTACATTGTGTTCTCTGTCTGTTTCGAAATGGCAATGAAGCGCTAGATAAAGCAAACGAAAAGGTTGAAGCAAAGCTTCAACCTTTTTTCCGTTTAAGATCATCCTTTAGCCACTGGAGCATCTCTTGATGCCGTTCGTTTTACTTCGTAGGAGGGAAGCCTGTTTAGCAAATTCGTCCGCTCGTATTTCAGTGGGAAATACGGAAGACGATGTTGCGGTTTCTCTTTCCTTTACCCGCATCATTTGTTGGTATAGACATTGATAACGCTGTTAGTATCAATTCCCTATTGGGATGGTTCACCGCAGATTCAAGGAAACGCTTGAGCAGCAAAATGCTCGGGTATCAATTCCCTATTGGGATGGTTCACAAGTAGAAATTCCGAACCGTGTTGAATGCAAACACGAGAGCTAGTATCAATTCCCTATTGGGATGGTTCACAAGCCTGTTTATAGGCTCCGCACAGATTATAGCACAGCCATATCCCTGAAAACAAGCATTTTTTGCGGTCGGTACATCCTTTTTTTCGGTCATACGAAATCGCTAAAGTGCGCTAGATAATAGGCTCTGCCATAGTTTGACCTACGGTTAGTTATGTATAACCGAAACATTGACCGCTAAACACTCGGTTTTAAGCCCCTTTTCACCTGTTTTTAGCGGTCGATCTCTCGTCAACTCATACCCTCTGTCTGTAATTTCGTATCAATGCCAAGTGGGGCGTAATATTTCGTATATTCTTTCTGCTGAAGTGTTTCCTGTGACGGTACATTGATTTATCGTGAGAACTATGCTCGGACGCACAAAATCGATCAGTGGTTTCCACGCACAACAACCCGCACATAGGCAAAGGGA
>OMYM01000144.1 GCA_900315225.1 uncultured Erysipelotrichaceae bacterium
CACGCATGAAATGTCAAGTCTTTTTCTTCATACAGCGACATGCATCCATGCAATTCAGGTAAGCCACAATGCTTATAACGCCAATAATAGGCATTTGCAAGACTCCCGAATACTTACGATCATGTTATACCATCATTTACAGCTTTATCTCAAGATCCTCTTCAATGTGTTATTCTTCAATGATATATGCATCGATGATTTCACCATAGTACATGACATGGGCATCTCTGTTTGCGCCTGTCGCAGTACCATCGATGTCCCTTGGGTACAAGTTGTGGTTGATCTGTCCGCTTAATGCGGACAGATCCTGCTTCTGTAAATACATCACTTTGCATTCCAGGGTCAACGGGAATTCCTTGATGGCAGGGACTGAAATGTTGTCTGAATCCACGAGCGTAAGACCTGCTTCCTTAATCTTATCAATGCCCCTTCCGCTCTTGGAGCCACAAATGCGGATGATGTTTCTATCGTAGTCGCCGATTGGAATGTTTATGGTGAATTCGGGGTTCTTGTCCAATTGCGACCTAGTGTATCTTCCTTCGCGTACATATACCGTAAATACGGGCTTGGACCAGTTTGTTCCAAGCATTCCCCAGCCAATCACCATGGAATTCACTTTGTCTGCCTTGGTGGTGAGAAGAATGTCCTTGGGCAAAGCCTTTGTTATTACGTTTGCATAGTCTGTCACTTCAATTCTTCTCTTCATCATGGTATTCCTCTATCAATGCAATGGATTCTGTTCTCGATTCAGGAAAGCAACGTCTAAAAGAAATCCTTGATGTTCCAAGCAATCTCTTCCGAATTCTGCTAATTATTTTACTCAGAAACAAAATGCGCTTTATTTACTAAGGATTCCTTGACAATCGCATCATATTCTGAGCAAAATATACTCACTATATTGTGTGAGGTGGATTATGGCAAGAAAAGCAGATCCATGTACCAACAATATCGTAAGGACTGGGATTATATAGCAATCTGCAGTTTTATAGTCATTGGAAATATATCAAAAAGCCAAAAAACATTTCTGGTAAAAAAAACGTCAAAAATGGGAAATCTCTGCGCAACGGTTTTCCAAGGCAAAGTGTCCGCTATCCACAGGAACAATCCTGGCGTCTGGCAGGTCTTTGGCAAAAGCCAAAGCCCCAGACCAGATGAAGGATGGATCATCCTTTCCCCAAATCGCCAGGAGCTTGGGTTGATGTTCACGCAGGTATTGTTGGAACACGGGATACAGTTTGACGTTGTTCTGGTAGTCAAAGATCAAGTCGGATTGTTTCTCGGCGTAATCAGGAATCGTATTCGCATAGTACAGGTCAAGGGAATATCCATCGGGGGACACCGAGCCTTCCTCGGTTCCAAAAGTGCACTGTCCCATGACGGTATCTTTCGCAAAGGCACTCTTGTATTGTTCCCGAAGCTCTATCGTGGGATTCTTCCAATAATCGGCATGGGCTTCCCATTTCTTTCCAAGTCCTTCTTCGTATACGTTTCCATTCTGGCTGACGATGCCAAGAATGCGTTCTGGGTGTTTTACCGCGATGCGGAAGCCGATTGGGGCGCATAGCTTCTTGTTGAGATTCAAATTGTTTCATGCTACGATATATAAGGTATGAATACTCCTGTGGTTTAGCGATCCCTTCCACCATGTGCGAGAAATGCCTCTTTGATTGTTCTGAACAGTGCTGACACAACGGGCTTTATGAAAGGAGAAAGAAATATGAATTTACTAAATAGCGGAGAAGGATACAAGTTGTTTCTCAAAGAAGCGCAAAAAGACACCTATGTTGACAAGACAAGCCTAATAAATGAAGTGTACAGTTATGCGCAAAAGAATAAAAACTACATATGCATCACCCGCCCTAGGCGGTTTGGGAAGACAATCGCCGCAAACATGATCGCCGCTTTCTTTGATGAAAGCACGGCGGAAGAAAGCCGCATCCTGTTCGAGGGGATGGAGATCGGCAGGCTCAAGGACGATCAAGAAAAAAAGTGGCTCAAGACAGAGGATCGCTCGCTGTGTTGGCCACAGCAGGGGAAACGCAAGGTAATCCGCATCAACATGATCGATTTATTGGATGAGGATGTACAATCCTACAAGGATTTTATAAGCAGCTTGAAGCAGCAGGTCAAAGAGGACCTGGAGACGGCGTATCCAGGCATTGCATTTGATGGTCTGTCTGTTACAAATATGCTGAAACGGACAAAGGATGAGTTTGTCTTTGTGGTCGACGAGTGGGATGCAATCTTTGAACAGAGTTTTATGACGACTGGCAACAAGGATGACTACCTTAACTTCCTGAAAAACCTGCTCAAGGACAAGGCATATGTCCACTTTGCCTACATGACGGGCATCCTGCCCATCGCCAAGTATACCAGCGGATCCCCCCTGAACATGTTCAACGAATTCTCCAGCATCGACGACTCCGTGTTCCACCCGTATTTTGGCCTCACGAAAAAGGAAATCTCCTCCATGATGCGCCGCAAGGGCTTCAGGAAACCCTCGCTGAAGGATCTGGAGGCGTGGTACGATGGATATGTCTATGAAGACGGAATGCATGTATACAATCCCTCTTCCGTCTCAAAGGCTCTTGGGGACGGCGTATGCAAAAACAACTGGGGAGGCACTGGGCGGATGAACGAGATCAAGCTCCTGCTGCAAAGGGATGCGGAGGGACTCAGGGACGACATCCTGCGAATGGCATCTGGAGAAGAGATCGAAATCCAGCTGTCTGGCTTCTCGGTCGAGGAGAACAAGACGGACACGCGGGACGAAATCCTGTCCGCCATGGTCGTCTACGGCTTCCTTTCCTATTCAAACAACAAGCTGCGCATCCCGAACCATGAGCTGATGCTGAAGTTCAAGGCAGCCTTGGCGTCCCGCCCGATGGGATTAAAGCAGACGCTGGACAATTCCATGGCACTGCTCAAGGCAACGCTGGACAGAGATGACGATGAGATCGCCCAGCTTGTGGAGCAGGTTCACGACGAGAACATCCCCCATGTCCACTACAACAATGAGAACAGCCTTGCCTGCGTTGTCACCCTTGGCTACCTTGCGGCAATGGATGCATACAACATCAAGAGGGAGGATACCTCGGGCAAG
>OMYM01000272.1 GCA_900315225.1 uncultured Erysipelotrichaceae bacterium
GTACCGTTGTTTATCGAACAACTGTTGTTAATGGTGGTGGGATTGGCTGATACCATGATGGTATCGTATGCTGGAGAAGCTACTGTATCAGGTGTATCTTTAGATACCATGTTATATACGATATTCATCTTCATGTTTACCGCTCTAGGAACAGGTGGAGCTGTTATTGTGGCACAGTATATTGGCAAGGGAGAAAGAGATAATGCGGATCTTTCTGCTTCGCAGATCTTCCACATAGCACTGTTGTTTTCCCTTGCATGCATGATTGTCATGTTGGTAGGTGGTCGTTTTATCCTTCAAGGATTGTATGGTTCAGTGGAACCAGATGTCATGGCAGCGTGTCGTACGTATCTTTGGATTGTCACATTGAGCTTCCCCGCCAATGCGTTGTACAATGCTGGAACAGCATTGTACAGGGCAATGGGAAAGACCTCAATCACAATGAGGGTATCGGTAGCGATGAACATGGTGAATGTCATAGGCAACGCCATTGGCATCTTTGTGCTACATGCAGGTGCAGCAGGCGTTGCCTGGCCAACAACCATAGCATGGTACTTTGCGGCAATCATCATGACATACCTATGCTTTGATAGCGAAAATGAGGTATCTGTAAACGTAAAAGACATGGTCAAGCTTGATTCATCCATGGCAGGAAGAATCCTCGCTGTGGCGGTTCCAAATGCCGTGGAGAACGGACTATTCCAAGCAGCCAAGGTTCTCCTGGGAGCATTGATTGCTACGTTTGGCACGGCACAGATCGCTGCCAATGGCATTGGCCAGACAATATGGTCACTTGCGGCTACAGCAGTAAGCGCCCTATCCCCGGCATTTATCGCCACGATTGGACAATCCATGGGAGCGGGAGACGAAGAAGCAGCAGAATATTATCTCTGGAAACTCATGCGTATCACAACCCTGTTAACGTTTGTGTGGAATGCCCTGATACTGCTATGCCTACCACTAATTCTACCGCTATACGATATATCGGCAGAAACACGTCATCTCATTATTGTGATTGTCATCATCCACAATCTATTCTGTGGCACAATAGGTGCATTCTTTGGACCCATGTCCGCCGGCATGAGAGCAGCAGGAGATGTAAAATTCACCATGGCAGCCTCCTTGTTCTGCACTGTATTCTTCCGAACAACCCTATCATTCATCCTATGCCTTGGCTTCAGAATGGGTGTCATAGGCATAGCATGCGCCATGGTGGCAGACTGGTCACTAAAAGCCATTATCCTTGTTCTACGCTATCGCAGTGGCAAGTGGAAAGAACATCGTTTGATATAAGGGAACTGTCGAATCGACAGTTCCCTTTTCATAACATACCGTTGAAACTTTCCTTGCTTCATGATATTATCATGAAGCAGGAGGCGCAAGGATGAGGGAATCGAAGAACAATAAACCAGCCATACGATTCCAAGGATACACTGATACATGGAAACAGTGTAAACTAGGTGATCTTGGAAATTTTAAGAACGGAATGAATTTCTCCAAAGATGCCATGGACAAAGGCTATCCCTTTGTAAACCTACAAAATATCTTTGGCAAGAATGTAATAGACACAGATCATCTAGGACTTGCGGAAGCCTCAAACTCTCAACTCAAAGAATATAATTTGTTGAAAGGAGATGTTCTTTTTGTCAGATCATCGGTAAAACTTGAAGGCGTAGGAGAAGCCGCAATGGTTACACAAGATCTGATAGATACTACATATTCAGGCTTTGTGATAAGGTTTAGAGACGAAACAGACATGGATGAAAACTTCAAACGTTATATCTTTGGAACCAAACCAATCCGTGATCAGATCATGGCAAAAGCAACAAATAGTGCCAATAAGAATATCAGCCAAGAAGCTCTTTCGAATGTAGTTCTATGTATCCCATCCAAGGAAGAACAAACCACTATTGGCGATTACTTCATCCACTTTGATGAAGTAATCGCTAAGAATCAGAGGAAATATGATCACCTCATGCGTATGAGACAAACCCTGCTAAGGAAAATGTTCCCTCATGGTCAACAGAAAGTACCGGAAATACGTTTTAAGAGCTTTTCTGATCATTGGAAACAACGAGAACTAGGAGAGGTAATCAAAGAATTCTACAACGGACAAACACCCTACAGACTAAACAAAGAATACTGGAACGGTTCCATCAACTGGCTCACCAGTGGTGATTTGAATAGAGGCATAATCACTCACACAATGGAGAAAATCACCGAAAAGGGAAGACACTCTGCAGGATTAAGGATCCTGCCCAAGGGAACAATGATCATTGCGATCATGGGCTTGGAAGCAAATGGAACAAGAGGAAACTGTGGAATACTAGGCATTGAGTCAACGATCAACCAAGCATGCATGGCTTTAATTACAGATGAAAACATCCTTTCAACTGAATATCTATTCCAGTGGTACCA